>DATKDB010000001.1:0-6229 GCA_035512895.1 Binatia bacterium
CACGTTGTGGCGCTCCATGAACTCGCTCATGTCGATCTTCACGAGCGCGTCCTCGGAGCCGAACATGAACTCGGCGAGGGCCTTCGCCAGCTCGGTCTTGCCGACGCCGGTCGGGCCCATGAAGATGAAGGAGCCGATCGGCCGCTTCGGGTCCTTGAGCCCGGCCCGCGCGCGACGCACGGCCTTGCTGACGGTCTCGATCGCCTCCTGCTGGCCGATGACGCGGCCGTGGATGGCATCCTCCATGTGCAGCAGCCGCTCGGACTCCTCGGCGCTGATGCGGATGACCGGGATCCCGGTCCACATGCTCACGACCTGCGCGATGTCCTCGTCGGTGACAACCGGCACGTCCTTCGCCTGCTCCTCGCGCCAGGTCGCGCGCAGCTGCTCGATCTGCTCCTTGCCCTGCGCCTCCTCGTCGCGCAGGCGGGCCGCGGCCTCGTAGTCCTGGCCGGCGATCGCCTCGTCCTTCTGGCGCGTGACCTCCTCGAGCGACTGCTGCGCCGACTTGATCTCGGCCGGGGCCGAGGACGAGCGCAGGCGGACGCGGGATCCGGCCTCGTCGATGAGGTCGATCGCCTTGTCGGGCAGGGCGCGGTCCGCCACGTAACGCACGCTCAGGTCGACGGCGGCGCGGACCGCCTCGTCGCTGATCTTGACCTTGTGGTGCTCCTCGAAGCGCTCGCGGATGCCGAAGAGGATGTCGACTGCCTGGTCCACCGTCGGCTCGTCGACCATGACCGGCTGGAAGCGGCGCTCGAGCGCCGAGTCCTTCTCGATGTACTTGCGGTACTCGTCGAGGGTCGTGGCGCCGATGCACTGCAGCTCGCCGCGGGCCAGCGGCGGCTTGAGGATGTTCGCCGCGTCGATCGCGCCCTCGGCGGCGCCGGCGCCGACGAGCGTGTGCAGCTCGTCGATGAAGAGGACACTGTCCGACGAGTTGCGCAGCTCCTCGATGATCTTCTTCAGGCGCTCCTCGAACTCGCCGCGGTACTTCGTGCCGGCCACGAGCGAGCCGATGTCGAGCGTCAGGACCCGCTTGTCGGCGAGCGTGTCGGGCACGTCGCCGCTGACGATCCGGTGCGCCAGCCCCTCGGCGATCGCCGTCTTGCCGACGCCCGGCTCGCCGATGAGCGCCGGGTTGTTCTTGCGGCGGCGGGACAGGATCTGGATGACGCGCTCGATCTCCTTCTCGCGGCCGATCACCGGATCGAGGTCGCCGTTGCGCGCGGCCTCCGTCAGGTTGATCCCGAGCTGGTCGAGGGTCGGCGTCTTCGAGGGCCGCTTCGTCTCCTGGGCCGGGGCGGTGCTGCTCGATTGGCTCAGGACGTGGATCACCTGGTGGCGCACCTTGTCGAGGTTGACGCCGAGGCTCTCGAGGACGCCCGCGGCGATCCCCTCGCCCTCGCGCACGAGGCCGAGGAGCAGGTGCTCGGTGCCGATGTAGTTGTGGCCGAGGCGGCGCGCCTCGTCGATCGCCAGCTCGATGACTCGCTTCGCGCGCGGCGTGAGGCCGACCTCGCCGACGACCGGGCGGTCACCGCGACCGATGATGAACTCGACCGCGGTCCGGACCTTCGAGAGCTCGACGTTCATGTTCTCAAGCACGCGCGCGGCGACGCCCTCGCCCTCGCGGACGAGGCCGAGGAGCAGGTGCTCGGTACCGATGTAGTTGTGGTTGAAGCGCTGCGCCTCGTCCTGGGCGAGGGTCAGCACCTTCCGCGCTCGATCGGTGAACTTGTCGAATCGATCCATTTCGCCGGCCTTCATGGTGGTCTGCTCAACGAGTGTACGGTACCGATGGGGGCCGCTGCTGCGCGGCGCACACGCGGCGCCCCGCGTACTAGATACGGCGGGGAGCACGGAATCGATCAATCCGCGTGGCGCCCCGCCCGTCGCGAGTGCCGAAGGCAGCGGATCCCGGCGTCGGGTCCGCTCCCTGGAAGTCGCCTCGCTCGCGACCGATGCGGCCGCGTGATGTCGTGGGCCGGAGGCGGCTAGCCCTTGGCCTTCGCCTTCGCCTTCGGCTTCGCCTCGTCCTCGGAGGCGTCCGCCTCGTCCGTCGTGGCGCTCGCGTCAGCCTCGGTGGCCGGCTCCTCGGCGGACGCGGCCTCCTCGTCGGTGGCGGTCGCCTCGGGCTCCGCGGCGGTCTCCTCCGCGACCTCGGCCGTCGGGGCCGGGGCCGTCTCCTCGGCGGCGGCAGCCTCGTCGGCCGCAGCGGTCTCGTCGGGCTCCGCCGCCTCGTTGGAGCGGAGCTGGTCGAGCAGGCCCGAGCTGGCGAACGCGGCGGCCATCGTGCTGTCAATCCCGCCCTCCGGCTCGGCCGTCGCATCCTCCGGACGGTACTCGGGGCGATCGCGACGCGGGCCACGGTCACGGCGCGGCCGCTCCTCGCGCGGCGCCGGTGCCGGCCGGTCCTCGGCCTGCTTGAGGCTGAGGCCGAGGCGATGGCGCTCCGAGTCGAGGCTGATGATCCGCAGCTTGATCTGCTGTTCCTCCTGGACGACGTCGCCCGGGTGCGCGACGCGCTGCGTCGAGAGCTCGCTGATGTGGATGAGCCCCTCGAGGCCCTCCTCGACACGGACGAAGGCGCCGAAGTTCACGAGCTTCGTGACCGTGCCCTCGATGACGTCGCCGATCTTGTACTTCGCGACCGACTCCTGCCACGGGTCAGGCTGCAGCCGCCGGATGGAGAGGCTGATGCGCCCGCGCTCGTGGTTGATGTCGATGACCTCGGCCTCGACCTCGTCGCCGATCTGGTAGGCGGTCTCAGGGTTGTTCACCTTATTCCACGAGAGCTCGCTCTTGTGGACGAGGCCGTCGATCCCACCGAGGTCGACGAACACGCCGAACGGCGCGATCGAGCGGACGACGCCGGTGACCTTCTGGCCGGTCTCGAGGCTGCTGAAGAGCTCGTCGCGCTTCTCGCGGCGCTCCTCGTAGAGGGCGACCTTCTCCGACAGGATGAGTCGGTTCGCCTTGCGGTTCACCTCGAGGATCTTCAGGCGCAGCGTGCGCCCGACGAACGGCTGCAGCTTCTCGGCGATCTCCTGCGCGGCGTCTCGTGGCTGCTCGTCCCGTGGCCGGCGCGGGAAGTCGACGATCTGGCTGATCGGCACGAAGCCACGCACGCCGAGGTCGACGATCAGGCCGCCCTTGTTGTGGTCGATGACGCGCGCCTCGACGATCTCGCCCGCGTCGAAGCGCTCCTGCATCGAGCGCCACTTGCGCTCGAGGCCGGCACGTCGGAGCGAGAGGACCGCGTGGCCCTCGGGCGACTCGGGCTGGAGGACGTAGACGAGCACCTCGTTGCCGACCTGGATCTCGGGGCGGGCCTCGTCGCCGTCGCGCGGGCCGCGTCGGTTGATGAGCTCCCGGTTGCTGACGACTCCCTCGCTCTTGCCACCGAAGTCGATGAGGATCTCGTCCGGATCGATCCGGACGACCGTGCCCTCGACGACGTCGCCGTGCTTCAGGCTCTTCACCTCGTTGTCGGGATGGTCCATGAGCTCGGCCATCGTCGTCGGCTCTGGCCGGGACTCGGCGGCCGGTGCCTCGGGCGTCGTCTCCGCGTCTCCGGACGCGGCGGCGGGCTCGTCGGACGAAGGCGCTTCCGCAGTTGCGGTGGTCTCGTCGGCGTCGGGTGACGCAGGCTGCTCGACGGCCATCTCCGGCTCCGCGGCCTCGGATGCGGGGGGCGCGTCGGCCGGTACCGGCTCGGCGGCCACGGCCGCGGTATCGGCCTCGTCGCTGGAGGCTTCCTGCGCGACAGCCTCATCGGCGGGCTCAGCGCCGCGGGGGTCGTCCGCGGCCAGCGCCTCGTCGGTGGCCACGGCGGCATCCGCCTGCGGGGGCTCCGACGGATCGGCGACGGTCACCGGGGCATCCTGCGGGGCTTCCTCGGTGGCGCTCGGCGTCGCCTGCTTCGTCTCTTCGGTCAAATTTCAATACGCTCCTGTCGATACGTGTCCGTGACAACAAACGACGCCCTTCACGCGGAAGGGCGTCCATCACCGTTCTTCGCTGTCAGGTGCTGCCTGCTGTCTCGTGAGGGACGACTCGCTGCTCCTTCGCGCTTACCAACGGGACCGACGCGCTTGCGCGCGCTATTCAGGTTGTCTGCCACACGGCCGGGAAAGCATACCATACGGTCAATGGCCCCCGATCAGCACCGTGCCTGAGCTGCCCGACCTCACGGTCGTGGCTGAGGAGCTCGCGCGACGCATCTCGCGCCGGACCGTCCTCGAGGCCGAAACCCCGACGCCGATCCTCGTGCGGGCCACTCCGGCGGAGCTGGCGGCGCTGCCGGGAACGACGATCGGCGCGGCTCGACGCCGCGGCAAGTTCCTACTCCTGCCCTTCGAGCGCGACGGCGCCGACGGGCTCCTGCTGGCGGCCAATCCGATGCTGGCCGGGCGCTTCTGGATCACCGCCTCGCGCGAGCGCGTCCGAGCTCGCACCGGACTGCGCCTGCGGCTCGACGGCGACGAGGATCTCCGCTACGTCGACCGCGAGATGCTCGGAAAGCTCTACCTCCTGCCGCCGGACCGCCTGGGCGAGATTCCCGGCTGGGACGAGATGGGCCCTGACGCCGACGACCCGGACCTGACGCTCGACCTCTTCCGCCAGCGCATCCGACGCCACCCCGGCGAGCTCAAGCCACTGCTGCGCAGCCCGCGTTTCGTCGCGGGCATCGGCAACGCATACAGCGACGAGATCCTGTGGGAGGCCCGCCTGGCTCCGTTCCGCCGACGCAGCACCCTGTCCGATGACGACGTCGGGCGGCTGTACGACGCGATGCGGCGCGTCCTCGCCGACGCCACCGCGCGGCTTCGCACGCTCGTCCCACCGGAGATCCAGACCCAGCATCGCGAGTTCCTGTCCGTCCACCTGCGCGGCGGCGAGCCATGCCCGCGCTGCGGCCGCGAGCTGCGCCAGATCGGAGGACGCGAGGCGACGACCTTCTGCCGAGGATGCCAGCCGCCGTTCTGACGATCGGCGACCAATCAGGGGATGACGAGCACCTGGCCGATGAAGATCTGGTTCGGGTCCTCGATGCCGTTCGCCGCCTGCAGCGCCTCCGTCGTCGTCCCGAACGTCTGCGCGATGGCCGCCAGGGTGTCCCCCTCCTGGACGGTGTACGTCTGCTGCGGCGCAGGCGTCGGCACCGGCGTGGGCACCGGCGTCGCCGGGACCGGCGTCGCCGGGACCGGCGTGGGCACCGGCGTGGGCACCGCCGTGGGAGCCGGAGTTGGCGTAGGCGTGGGCCGGGGCGTGGGGGCGGCGCTCAGGCTCGGCTCCGGCGTCACGCTGGCGAGCAACGCGGGCTGGTTCCCGTCGAGCATCCCGACGGCGACCGCCGCACCACCGATCCCGACGGCGAGCACGCCGGCCCCGACCGCGATGAGCGGCCCAGGGCGCGCGACCCGCGCGCGGCCGGCGATGCCACGCCACGCGGGCTGCGGCGCCAGGAGCATCCGGGTCGAGACGAAGCCGTCGCCGATCGTCGAGCGGCCGGGCGTCGCCGCACCGCCGCGCGCGACGAAGCCATGGAAGCGCTCGCAGCGCTCATACGCCGACGTGAGGCACAGCTGCGCCTGCATCTGCCGCTCGAGCGCAACCGGCGGGTCCTCCGCATAGCACCGATGCGCCCCGTCGACGCCGTCGACGACGGAGCGGCGGTCCCCGGCCAGGCCGAGGAGCGGGCAGACGCGATCCATGCCGACGAGCATAGCAACAGCCCCGCCGGCGAACCGGCGGGGCTGACGTATGAAATATCCCGGCGACGACCTATTTTCCCAGGAGGTTGCCCCCCGAGTATCTTCGGCGCTGGAGAGCTTAACTTCCGTGTTCGGGATGGGAACGGGTGGATCCTCTCCGCTAGCGTCACCGGGACATATTCAATTGTCGAGCGACACCCAAAGCGGGCGCGTCGAAGGTGGAAGCGTCGAATCATCGTGGATGGCGGCCATGCCGCCCTTCCGAACGCGATCCAGCAGCGTGCTAGTCGCGTGAACTAGGTCAAGCCCTCGACCATTAGTACCTGCTTCGCTGAACACATTGCTGTGCGTACACGTGCGGCCTATATAACAGCTAGTCTCGCTGCGGTCTTACCTGGTTAACCCAGTGGGGAACCTCATCTTGAGGCGAGCTTCGCACTTAGATGCTTTCAGTGCTTATCCCAACCGAACATACCTACCCAGCAATGCCATTGGCATGACAACTGGTA
>DATKDB010000002.1:0-2534 GCA_035512895.1 Binatia bacterium
GAACTGACCCATGCGGAGCTGGAACCCGTCCGAGAACGCCAGGTTCATGAAGACGTTCCGCATCGCAAGGTTGCCGAGCGCGAGCTCGACCTCCGCCATCCCGGTGATCCATTCCTCGACGCTCACGCGCGCGCCCAGCCGCACGCGCCGCGTTTCGAACGTGCTCGACGCCACACGGGGACCGGGGCCCGGGCCGAGATCGTCATCGTCGACGCTCGTCGTGTTGTACTGCACCTGGACACGACCGGTCAGATCCACCGAAACGTCCGGCCGCTGCGCCGCCGCCGACGACGCCGCCGCCATCAGAACCGCCGCGAACACCGGAGCACACCGTCGCATTTCCCCTCCTCGTCGGTAACGGGCCCGACACGAAGGTGCGGGCGTACGCACATGGTCGCGTCACCCTTGCGTAACGACTCTGTAACGATGTAACGGCCCGCGTCACGGCGAGACCTCCAGCAGGGGGTCGGCGGCAGGCAGGCGGAACCGCATCGTCGTTCCCTTGCCCAGCGCGCTCTCGACTGTGACGTCGCCGCCCATGGTCTCGACCATGTGGCGTACGATGGCAAGGCCGAGGCCGGTGCCGCCGCCGGCGCGGGATCGGGCCGGGTCGACGCGGTAGAAGCGCTCGAAGATGCGAGGGAGCGCATCGCCGGGGATGCCGGTGCCGGTATCGGTCACGACGAACTCGACGAACGGCGGTCGGTCGGCAGCCGAGTGTCTCGTGATGGCGACGGTGATGCGGCCACCCTCCGGCGTATGCCGGATCGCGTTGTCGAAGAGGTTGGCCAGGATCTGGCGCAGCGCATCGGGGTCGGCGCGGACGCGGGCGTCGCCGACCTGATCGAAGGCGATGGCCCTTGCGGTTGCCGTTTCACTGCAGCCGGTCCATGCGTCGTGGACGGCCGGGGCGGCGGCCACGTCATGGAGGTTGGGCCGCCAGCCGCCGGACTCGATGCGTGAGAGGTCGAGGAGGTCATCGACGATGTGCTGGAGCCGGGTTGCGTTCTTCGCGATGACCTCGAGGAACCGGCGCCGGGACTCCGGATCGAGGTGGTCGTCCGAGAGCAGCGTCTCGGCGTATCCGCGGATCGAGGTGAGCGGCGTCTTCAGCTCGTGGCTCACGTTGGCGACGAAGTCGCGGCGCACGCCTTCGAGGCGCCGGAGCGCCGTGAGGTCGGCGATGGCGAGGACGGCGCCACCGTCCTCGAGGGTCGTGGCGGAGATGAGGAGCCGCCGTCCGTCGAGCGCGATCTCGCTCGTGTCTATGGCGTTGCCGGCCACCGCCCGGCGCAGGAGCGACCGGAGTTCGGCGTCGCGAACCACGGAGGCGGCGGGAGCGCCGATGGAGTCGGGCGGCAGTCCGAGCAGCGCGCAGGCGGCCGGGTTGGCGCGCACGACGCGCCCGTTGCGGTCCAGGTGGAGGATTCCCTCGTTGACGGCGCGGAGCAGAGTATCGAGTCGGGCGCGCTCGGCTTCGAGTCCGGCGGCCCGGTCCTGCAGCTCGCGGGCGAGCAGGTCGATGGAGGTGGCGAGGGCGTCCATGTCGCGGACCGCGGAGCGGACGGGGGTGCGTTGCGTGCCGCGGAGGCGCTCGAGGGTGCCGAGGCGAAGTGCGGCCAGCTGATCCGTGAGGAACGAGCCGAGCGCGTAGGCCAGCAGCATGCCGAAGACCAGGGCAGCCGCCGCGCCGACGACGATCGCCTCGGCGGCCAGGCGGGTGGTTTGAGGCGACGGGCCCCTCGGATCGGAGCCGGCAGCGCCGAGAGCGGCCCAGCCGGCGAAGGCGAAGGCGCCCGCCAGCGTGGCAGCTGTGCCCATCACGACGACCGCGCGCAGGCTCAGCCGCAGTCGCCTCATTCGGCGCTTTCCCGCCCCCGGAATCGGTAGCCGAAGCCGCGCACGGTCTCGATCCAGTCGGCGGCCTTGCCGAGCTTCGAGCGCAGCCTCTGCACGTGCATATCGACAGTCCGCGTCTCGATGCGGGCGTGGACGTCCCATGCCGACTGCAGCAGCTGCTGCCTCGTCTGCACCCGACCTCGCCGCTCCAGCAGCGTCACCAGGAGCCGGTACTCGGTGGGCGTGAGGTCAAGCGGCTCCCCGTCGACGGCGGCGCGCATGGCGTTGAGGTCGACCGTGACGGCACCGCCCTTCAGCATGCGTCCCGACCCGCCAACGGCCGGTGACTGGGCCCGCCTCAGCACGGCCGCGACCCGCAGGACCAGCTCGCGGGGACTGAACGGCTTGGTGATGTAGTCGTCGGCGCCGAGCTCGAGCCCCTTGACGCGGTCCGCTTCGTCCCGTCTGGCGGTCAGGACAACGACCGGCACGTCGGTCAGCTCCGGGCGGCGTCGCATCTCCTGGAGCACCTCGTATCCGGATGCGCCCGGCAGCATCAGGTCGAGGAGCACGAGGTCCGGCCGTTCCGCCGACAGTGCCTCCAGCGCCTCGCTCCCGCTGCCCGCCGTGCGCACGCCGTACCCCTCCTTCGTCAGGTGGTACGCGACGAGGGCGGCGATGTCCCATTCATCCTC
>DATKDB010000003.1:0-13239 GCA_035512895.1 Binatia bacterium
AGCGGACCCAGGAGGAGTTCTTCCACACCTTCAACGCGATCCACGAGGCCGGCAAACAGGTCGTCCTGTCCTCGGACCGCCCGCCGAAGGCGATCACCACCCTCGAGGAGCGGCTTCGCAGCCGGTTCGAGTGGGGCCTCATCGCGGATCTCACGCCGCCGGACCTCGAGACCCGCATCGCGATCCTGCGCTCGAAGGCGGAGGACCAGCTCCACCTCATCCCGTCGGAGGTCATCGAGTTCATCGCCCGCAAGGTCGTGAGCAACGTCCGCGAGCTCGAGGGTGCGCTGAACCGGGTGGTGGCCTACGCGAGCATGAGCGGCATGCCGGTGAACATCGAGCTCGCCAGCGCCGTGCTTAGCAACGTCATGTACAACCCGCGCAAGAAGTCGATCACGCCGCAGCGCATCGTGCGCGCCGTGGCCGACTACTACGGCGTCAACCTCGACCAGCTGCGCTCGTCCAAGCGCGACCGCGCGATCGTCGTGCCCCGGCAGATCGCGATGTTCCTCATCCGCGAGGAGACGGACATCAGCCTGCTCCGCATCGGCGCTGAGCTCGGCGGTCGGGACCACTCAACCGTCCTGCACGCCTGCGACAAGATCGCCCGCGAGCTGAGCGAGAACGACGAGATGCGCCGCGAGATCAGCGCGGTGCGCGAGATGATCTACTCCGAGTGACCAGGCCGTTCCGGTGGCGCGAGGCACCGCAAAACGTGGCTCGTGGTGGATAAGTGGCCCGATCTGGTGGATATCTCGGGGCCGATGTGGACAATCGGCGCGTTCCCGGCGCGGGATGAGTAGGCTGCATCCACCGTCGTCGGTCAGTCGTCCCCCATCCATGCCCACTCGAGGGGTGGGGATTCCACCGCCGAACGGCAGTTATCCGCACACGAACGACACGCTCCCGCAAGATCGGCCGAAGGACCTTCGTCCACACCGTCCACACGCCTACTAGGGACGACGGCAGGTAGGTATTCTTATAGAGAACCGATAGAGAGCACGGGTCAGATTCGTGGACATCCATCGTTCATGAACACGAGGATTGAGGTCGGCATGAATGTCTCGGTGATGCAGGAAAACCTGGCGCGCGGACTCCAGACCGTGAGTCGCGCCGTGAGTAGCCGCGCCACGCTTCCGGTGCTCGCCAACGTGCTGATGAAGACCGAGAGCTCGGGCCTCAAGCTGACCGCCACGAACCTGGAGATCGGGATCAACTGCTGGGTCCCCGGCAAGGTCACCGACGAGGGCGAGATCACCGTACCGGCAAAGCTCCTGACCGACCTCGTCACCTCGCTGCCGAACCAGCGCATCGACATCGTCCTTTCGGCCAAGGACCGCACGCTCAAGCTCACCTGCGGCAACAACCGCTCCAGCATCAAGGGCATCGAGGCCGATGAGTTCCCGGTCGTCGCCGCCATCGGTGAGACGCCGACGACCCGGGTCGATGCGAGGGTGCTGCGCGAGGCTCTCGGCGAGGTCGTCTTCGCGGCCGCCTCGGACGAGAGTCGGCCGATCCTCACCGGCGTCCTGACCAGGCTCGACGGCGACACGATGACGCTCGCGGCCGCTGACAACTACCGGATCGCGGTTCGTACGATCAAGCTCGAGCAGCCCGTCTCGCCGGAGCTCGTCATCGTCGTGCCGGGACGCTCGTACGCCGAGCTCATGCGTGTGCTGCCGGACACCGAGACGCCGATCGAGATCACCGTCACCCCGAACAAGAGCCAGGTCCTGTTCCACAGCGAGGGCATCGACCTCGTCAGCCGGCTCATCGAGGGGCAGTTCCCAAACTACGAGCCGGTCATCCCGACCTCGCACAGCTCGCGTGCGGTCCTTGATCGCGAGGCGTTCCTGTCCGGCACGCGCCGGGCGAGTATCTTCGCGCGCGACAGCGCGAACATCGTGAAGATCGAGCTCGGCGGCGAGAATGGCGACGCGTCCGGCGTGGCGATCACCGCCCACGCGGCCGATGTCGGCGACAACGCCGATACGCTTGAGGCGGCGATCGAGGGATCACCGACGTCGATCGCCTTCAACGCGCGCTACCTGATCGACGTCCTGAGCGCCCTCGGATCCGACGAGGCCGTGCTCGAGCTCTCCGGGCCGCTGGCCCCCGGCGTCATCCGCGGCATCGGCAAGGACGACTACGTCCACGTCATCATGCCGGTGCGGACCGCGTCGTAGGGACGCCCATGGCGCTGCGCCACGCGCCGCGCCCAGCCGCGAGCGCCACGATGGAGCTCACGCGGCTCACGCTCACCGACTTTCGCAGCTACGCGATCGCCGAGCTGCTTCCCGACGCCGGCCTGACGGTCGTCGCCGCGCCGAACGGCACGGGCAAGACGAACCTGCTCGAGGCGATCCACGTCACGGTCACCGGTCGCTCGCATCGCGCGACGGTCGATGCCGAGCTCGTCCGGCACGGCGCCGGCTTCGGGCGCATCCACCTGGAGTTGCGTGGCGGGACGGCTTCGGGCGGGGCGGGCGTCGAACTCGTACTGCCGGGTGTCGAGCCGACGCCGGGCATTCGCAAGCGCCTCACCGTCAACGGCGTCGCACGCCGCGCGTCGACCGTGTCCGAGACGGCGCGCGCCGTCCTCTTCCGTCCCGAGGAGATGCTCCTCCTCGTCGGATCGCCGTCGGATCGCCGTCGCTTTCTCGACGGCATCCTGGCCCAGCGGGACCGGCGTGCCGCACGCGACCTCGTCGAGGTCGCCCGCATCCTCGCCCAGCGCAACGCGTTGCTGCGCGCGATCCGGGCCGAGGAGGCGCCGCTGGACGCCCTCGCCTTCTGGGACGAGCAGCTCGCCCAGGTCGGGGCGCGGGTCATGCGCGCGCGCCTCGAGGCGGTTCGCGAGCTCGAGGCACGCGTCGGACCGCTCCACGACGCCGTCGCCGCGCCGGCCGAGCGCGGCGCCTCGGTGTCGGGCGCGTACGTCGACGGCCTGAAGGAGGCGTGGCCCGATCGCGCGGCGCCATCCGAGCGCCTGCCCTCCGACGACGAGCTGGCCGCCGCCTACCGGCGCCGCATCGAGGAGGTCCGGCAGCGCGAGGCGTGGAACGGCATGAGCCTCGTCGGGCCGCAGCGCGACGACCTGCGTGCGGAGCTCGGCGGGCGGGACGTCGCCGCGCACGCGAGCCGCGGGCAGCAGCGCACGATCATCCTTGCGCTGAAGCTCGCGGAGACCGATCTGCTCGGCCTGGACGGCCCGCGTCCGATCGTGCTGCTCGACGACGTCTTCAGCGAGCTCGATCCGGAGCGCGCCGCGCGGCTCTCCGACCTCGTTGCCGATCGCGGCCAGGTCATCGTCACGACCGCGGATCCCCGGACGCTCGAAGCGGCCCGGCGCCGCGAGGCGGCCATCTGGCGGATCCGCGAGGGCCGCCTGGAGCCCGACGCATGAGCGGGCGCGGCGAGGCAGGCCTGGAGGTCCAGCGCGCCCTCGTGGCCTGCATGGGACCGGGCGCTGCCGAGCAGCTGGCCCTTGCCCAAGTGCGCCTGGCGTGGAGCGAGGTCATGATCGACGGACGCCTCGAGCGCGGGCCGCTCAGCAGCCGCGTGACGCGCGTGACCGGGGGCACGGCACATGTCGAGGCCTCCGACGCGATGCTCGCGCAGGAGCTGAAGCTGCGCGCCGCCGCGCTCGTGTGGACCGTGAACGAGCGTATGAAGGGGCGTCCGGGGGCGACGATTGAGGTACGCGCACTGGCCGTATCGGTGGGTCGTGGGGGCGGCTGACCCGAACCTATAATCGGGTGCAGGCACGCACCACCCCGCAACCCGAGCGCCACATGACGAACCGCTTCGCGACCAGGATCGGACTCCCGTCCGCTGAGGAGCGGCCAGCCGACGCATTCGACGTCGTCGCCTTCCATGAGCCGGCGGTCGGGGCGCAGGCGCGCACGAAGGGGAGCCTCTTCCTCGTCGCGCAGCTGACCGGCGGCAGCCCGTCCCTGGCGCGCGCCGCCGAGGAGGCGCTCGAGGCGATGCGGGTCGACTACTACTACGACCTGTCGGCCGGCGTTCTCGTCGCGCTCGCGAAGGCGCTCTCGAGCGCGAACCGCCGGATCTACCACGGTCGCCGCCGGCTCGGCATCCCGCGCAAGGCGGGCATCAGCGTCGTCGCCCTCGTCGTGCGCGGGCGTGAGGCGCACGTCGCCAAGCTCGGTCCCGCGAGCGCGGTCGTCGTCCGTGACGGCCGCATGTACGAGGTCCCGCCCCCGCCCGCCGAGACCGAGGCCGATCCGCGCGTCCGCCGAGCACGCGTCGCGGCCAGCCTGGGAGAGGCGCTCGAGGTCGAGCCGTACACCTGGCAGGGAACGCTCGCGGCGGGTGACCGTCTCGCCCTCGTCAGCCGGCACTTCGCGCGCACCGTCGGCGTCGACGAGCTGAAGCGACTGCTGGCCGACGCGACGCCGGCGCAGGCCGTCGAGCATCTGCAGCAGGTCTTCAGGATCCGCGGAGGATCGGGCTCGGACGGCATCCTCGCGATCGAGATCGACGAGCTGCCGGCGACGGCCAGCACGCATCACCTCGAGCCGGTACGACCGGCCGAGCCGTTCGCCGGGCTGCCCGACCAGAGCCCCGTCCCGCTCGCGGACGCGATCGGGCGCGGGCTGCACCACGCCGGCGATGCAGCCGAAGGGGCGAAGGCCGCCTTTGGCCGGGGCATCCTCACCGTCCTGTCGTGGATTCTCGCCTTCGTCCCTCGCCGCCGGCCGGAGTACCCGCGCAGCATCCCGCGCACGGCGGAGCTCGAGCATGGCCGTCGGCGCCGGCGCGGGCTCGTCGGCATGGTCCTCGTCGCCGTCCTGCTCGCCGCCGGGACGACCGTCGCGAGCCTCCCGTCGGCACGACCCACGGAGGCGATCCCGCGCGCCACGGTCGCTCGCGAGGCCGTCGCGGAGGCGTTCGAGCTGCTGCGCGCGGTCGAGGAGCGGGTCGACGGGGCCGATCTCATCGATCGCGACCCGGAGCGCGCGACGGAGCTCCTCGCCGACGCGCACGACGCGATCGGCCGCGCGACCGGCGCGGGCGTGCCCGGCGACCAGCTTGCCTCGCTGCGTGGCCGGATCGACCGCCGTCTCGATGCCCTGTACCGCGTGGCACGGATCGAGGATGCCGACGTCCTGGCCGACCTCGCCGCCAGCCTGGACGACGTGGAGCCGGCCGACATGGTCGCGGCGAGCGACGGTTCGCTGTGGATCCTCGAGACCGGCCGTGGCCGGGTCGTCCGCCTCGATCCGGCGGATGGCACGCTGAGCGTCGTCTTCCGGGCGGGGCAGGCGCTCGAGTCGGGGGCCGTGCCGGGCGACCCGTGGCTCATCGCCACGGCCGCGACCGACGTCGTCGTCATCGACCGGCAGCGGGCCGCCTGGCGGATCGACCTCACCGAGCGGGTGCCGCGGCGCATGGAGCTCAACGGCGCCGCGGCGCTCGGCTCCGAGACCGCGCTCGTCAGCGCGCTCCAGCATCGGCCGCCCCTCGAGATCTTCAACCTGTACGCCGTCAATCCCGAGACCGGCGGCATCGATCGCTGGAGCCCGCCCGCCGTCATCCCGGTCATGTATCCGGACCCCCCGGAGCCGTACCTGGACGGCGTGCCCGACCTCGACCCGCGGGCGGCGCGCGACCTGCGCGTTGACGTGAACGCCTGGCTCCTGCACGCTGACACGGTCACGCGCGTCGACTTCGGCTCGCCGCGCGACCAGGTCGACTACTCCCTCGACCCGCCACCGGACGCTGTACTGCGCCCGGAGCTCGACTACCGCCTTCTCGACGGCGCGACGGTCGGCGACCGCGAGCTCCTCTACGTCCACGACGCCGCGAACGCGAGGATCATCGCCTTCCAGCGCGCCGACGGCGCGTTCGTGCGGCAGTGGATGGCGCCCGAAACCGGCGAGGCTGCAGGGCTCCTCGACGACGTGCGCGGGCTCTCGGTGACGTCGGTCGCCGACGGTCCGCCGGTCGCGTACCTGCTGACCGCCGACGGCGTGCTGCGGCTCGTCCTCGAAGAGCCTTCGCTAGAATCGGGTCATGGGAGAGCAGCCGTTCAGCCGGGTCCGCCTCATCGAGATGGTCGTGGAGAGCGTCCGCGTGCACATGCTCTCGAGCCAGCATGTCGTCATCCTCAAGGAGTCGGAGCGTGATCGGTACCTGCCGATCTGGATCGGCTCCTCGGAGGCGAACGCGATCGCGATGCGGCTCCAGGGGCTCAGCGCCGAGCGTCCGCTCACGCACGACCTCCTCGTCAACGTCCTCGACTCGCTCGCCTCGAAGATCAGCCGCGTCGTCGTGACGCACGTCGTCGAGGGCACGTTCCACGCGCGGGTCTACCTCGAGACGGCGAGCGGTGACGAGACCGAAGTCGACTCCCGCACCTCGGACGCGATCGCCGTGGCGGTCCGCACCGGATCGCCGATCTACGCCGACGAGCGGGTCCTCGACGAGGCCGGCGTCGAGCCCGACAGCGGCGAGGAGGGCACAGCCCTGGAGGAGGAACGGCTCGCCGTCTTCCGCGAGTTCGTCAACTCGCTCGACGTGGACCCGCAGGGCCCCGGAACAGGCGGCGACACGGGTCCGAGCGGGCAGAGCCCCGAAGAGTCCTAGGCCCGGGCGGAACGGCGCAGGCCCAAGACCTCGGAGCGGCGCGTCCAGAGCGCCCAGCGCAGCCGGCCGATGTCGCGGAACGTGCGCAGGATCTTGCGGAAGCTGGCGCCGGTGTTCGTCCCCGCCGCGCGCGGGTAGTGGTTCACGCCGACCTGCGCGACCCGCTTGCCCCGCGCCCGGAGCTTGATGAGGAGCTCGGCCGAGAGGAAGGGGGAATCGGTCTCCAGCCGCAGCCCCTCGAGGACCTCGCGCCGGAAGAGCTTCATGGCGCAGTCGATGTCACGCACGCGCAGGCCGAAGAGGGCCGACACGATCGCGTTGTATGTCTTCGCGATGAAGATCCGATGCGGCGGATCGCGACGCTTGATGCGATACCCGATGACGGCGTCCACCGGCCGCCGCACGTCCTCGAGCCGTTCGAGGAGGCGCGACATCTCGCGCAGGTCGAACTGGAGGTCGCCGTCGCTGAAGCCGATGAGCAGGCCGCGCGCCTCGGCGAAGCCGGATCGCAGGGCGCCGCCGTACCCGCGGTTCTCCTGGTGATGAACCCGGACGCGCTCGTCGCCCGCGGCCAGCGCATCGGCCCGCTCCGCCGTGCCGTCGGTCGAGCCGTCGTCGACGACGAGCACCTCGATCGATCCGTCCACGAGCGGACCGATCTCATCGAGCGCGCGCCGCACGACCTCGTCGACGTTCTCCTCCTCGTTGTACGCGGGGAAGAAGAACGTCAGGCGCGGGCGCTCGGCATCGGTCATCTCCGGATCGTACGGCACCGGAGCCGATCCGGGGCCCGATGTATACTCCCGCCACCTTGGCGTCCGACCTGAGACGGCGCGCCCCACGGAGGCAGCGCACCTGATGACCCGCCACCCCGTCGGCCGACGGGGCGTGGCGCTCGTTGATGCGGCACGGCGGCTCGACGCCGGCACGCTCCTCGCGACGATCCTCGTGCTCGGCCTCGCGCTGCGCGTCTTCATCGCCGGCGTGTACCTGCCGCTCAGCGGCTTCTCGATCGACATCGGCGACTTCACGGCCTGGGGACAGCGACTGGCGGCGCTCGGCCCCGGCGAGTTTTACCAGGAAGGCGTGTTCAGCGACTACCCGCCTGGCTACATGTACGTCCTCTGGCTGCTCGGCGGCATCGGTGGAGCGCTGGCTCCGCTCGTCGGGCAGGACGCGACGGGCGGGCTCGTGAAGATCTCCGGCATCCTCGCCGACATCGGCGTCGCGTGGCTGCTCTTCGAGATCGCGCGTCGCTGGGGCCCCGAGCTCGTCTCGCGAGCCAACGCGCGCGTCCGGGGCGACACGCTCGGCATCGCGGCGGCCACGCTCTACCTCTTCAACCCGGGGACGATCTTCGACTCGGCGGTGTGGGGGCAGGTGGACTCGGTCGGCACCCTCGTCCTGCTCGGCACGATCTACGCGCTCGCGCGGGGCTGGACCGAGGTGGCGGCCGTTGCCGCGGTCGTCGCCCTGCTCGTCAAGTTCCAGTTCGGATTCCTCGTGCCGATCGTCGCGATCGTGGGGATCAGGCGGCACCTGCTGGGCCGCTCGTCCGACCCCGTGCACGACGGCCGGCGCGCCCCGGTGCGGGTGCTCAGCTCCCTCGCGGCCGGCGTCGCCTCGCTCGCGCTGCTCATTCTGCCGTTCGGGATGACGCTCGTCGGGTCGCGCCAGGGCGACGGCCCGCCGTGCCTCGGCTTCCTCCCGGCGGGGGACCCGACGACGAGCCTGCTCGGCAAGTTCTGCGAGGCGGCGGGGACGTACACCGGCCTCTCGATCAACGCCTTCAACATCTGGCGCAACCCGTGGAGCGGCCTGGGCGACACGCTGCACTGGGGCGACGACACGGTCATCGGCATCTCGCTCGGCGGCCTGGCGCTCACGTGGCAGCAGGTGGGCACGCTCCTCTTCGCCGCCGTCGCGCTCGTGGCGCTGTGGCAGGTGGCCCGCCGCGACGACCTGCGCGGCGTCCTCGTCGCCTCGCTCTTGCTCGCGCTCGCGTTCTTCGTCCTCCCGACGCGGGTCCACGAGCGCTACCTGTTCCCGGCGCTCGCGCTCGGGGCGCTGCTCGTCATGAGCGGTCGCCTGTGGCCGTGGGTCTACGGCGCGATGTCGCTCAGCTTCTTCGCGAACATCTACTGGGTCTACTCCGAGGACTGGTCGTTCGCGGGCGGCGTCGTCAATCCCGGAGCGCACGGCCTGCCGATGCCGCAGGACGCCTTCCTCGCCTCGACGCTCCTGACCGACTGGGGCATCTGGCTGCTCGGCCTGATGATCGGCATCGTGCTCGGGGCGGTCCTGTGGCGGTCGCTGCGGCTTGCCCTCGTCCCATCGGCGTCTGACGCGCCGGACGAGGCCCCGGAAGGCACGCTCGACGTCGTTCCCGCCCGGCCAGCCCCGGCCACGAGCGCGCGGCGATGGCCGTCGGCGCTGCCCTCGGTCAATCCGAGGTGGCTGAGGCGCAACCCGGCCGACGCCTACCTGGGCGAGCCGGGCCGCAGGCTCGACCGGCGCGACGCGCTCCTCCTCCTGGCCCTCGTCGCCTTCGCGCTCGTGTTCCGTCTCTGGCGCCTCGACGTGCCGCGCGCCCAGCATTTCGACGAGGTGTACCACGCGCGCTCCGCGGCCGAGTGGCTGAGCGCATGGCAGAACGGGTGGGACCGCGATGTGTACGAGTGGACGCACCCGATGCTCGCGAAGTACCTGATCGCCGGGGGCATCGTCCTCGCCGATCCGAACTCGATCACGGGCACGACCTCGCTCGACGTGCCCGCGACCGGGATCGCCGTCGCGCCGCGCCGGTCTTCGGTCGGTCACGACCGCTCGGTCGCCTTCACCGCCGACGGCAGCGCCGAGATCGTGGCCTCCGACGCCGCGAGCGGGGAGGAGCTCGCGCGCTGGAGCGCCGGAGGACCGATCGCGAGCCTCGCGTACGACGCCGCAGGCGCCCGCCTGCTCGTCGGCCGGGCCGATGCCGGCGCCGTGGAGACGTACGAGCTCGCGGGCCTGCTCGCCTCGCCGGATGGGCGCGCGCCGCCGGCCGGTCCCGCGATCGAGCTGGAGCTCGAGGCCGTGAGTCAGATCGTCGTGCCGAGAGACGCGGACGTCATCCTCCTGCGCGGACCCGACGGGATCGCCGTCGTCGAGTCGGGGACCGATGCGATCCTCGTCTCGGCCGATGGCCGGTACGCCGGCATCGGGCACGTGCGTGCGACCGACGCCGAGGGGGCCGACTGGGTCGTCGTCACCGACCCGGAGCGCAACGCCGTCGTCCAGCTGGACGCGACGACGCTGGCGCCGCGGGCGGACGACGAGGTCGCGCCGGTGGATGGCCAGCTCATCGGGCCGCTGCACGTATGGGGCAGCGGCGACGACCAGGCGATCCTCGCCCTCACCGGCGCGCTGGCGGCCACGGACGAGCACCCGGCGACGGCGGGCGGCATCGCGGTCATCGACGCCGACGGCAGCCACGCCCGCTGCTCGGGCGATCCGTGCGTCCTCGGCCTCGTCCCGCTGCCGGGGGTTCCAAGCCTCATCGGGGAGCAGCGCGGCGCCGGGCTCATCTACGTCGCCGGCGTGACCGCCGGCGGCGAAGCGCAGGCGTGGACGCTCGAGCCACACGTCGAGGCGCGTGGCGACGGGACGATCGGCCTCGGCGCGTTCGACGCGACGCCGCTGCCGGGGACGCCGCTCGTCATGACCTTCGACACCGCGACGACCGGGCAGGGCGACGATCACGGCCGGCTGCTCGTGAGCACCGTGGGCTCCGACGGCGAGGCGAGCCTCGTCCGGCTCGACGCGGGCAGCAACGCCTTTGCCTGGCGCGTTGCCGGCGTCGTCTTCGGCTCCGTCCTCGTCGGGATCATCTACCTGCTGGCGGCGACGATGTTCTCGAGGCGCCGGATCGCGGTGCTGGCCGCCGGCTTCGTGGCCGTCGACCCGATGAGCTACGTGATGAGCCGGATCAGCATGAACGACATCTTCGTGACGACCTTCGTCGCGGCCGCCTACCTCGTCTTCTGGCAGATCTGGTCGGGACGCTGGGCCCGCAGCGCGTGGTGGGCGCTGCCGCTCGTCGGCGTCCTCATCGGCCTGGCGGCATCGACGAAGTGGGTCGGCTTCTACGCACTGGCCGGCCTGCTCGTCCTCGTCCTGGCCCGCTCGGACCTCGGCCGCCTGCTGCTCGTCGCGCTCGTGGGCCTGGCGATGGTCGTCGGCGGCATCGGGGCGCCGTGGCCGTTCCTCGTCGTCATGGCCGGCTTGCTGGCTCTCGCCCTCGCGATCAGCTGGGTCCGGCCGATCCGTCTCGACCTGTCGGAGGCGGCGACGGCGATTCCCGCGAGCGCCGCCGTGCTGTCCGGCATCGGCCTCGCGTTTGTGCTCGGCTTCGACTCGGTCGAGGGGAGGACCCCGGGCGGCGCCGTCGAGTACGTCTTTGGGATGCTCGCGCGCGGCGCGCAGGCCGGCTGGCCGGCGTGGCTCTTGCTCGCCGTGACCGGCGGGCTGCTCGCCTGGCGGGCGTGGCGCTCACTGCGGGATCCGCGCTCGGACTCGCGGTGGTATCGGCCCGGCGAGATGGGGGGCTTCGCCTGGTCCTGGGTCGGCGCCTGCCTCATCGTCATCCCCCTCACCGTCTATGCGCTCAGCTACATCCCGTACCTCATGCTCGGCCACGACTGGGCCGTCGGCGGCGGCCCGGGCTACGGCTGGTCGCTCGACGAGCTGCACGCCCAGATGTTCGGCTACCACTTCAACCTGCAGGCCGGGCACGACAGCGCCTCGCCATGGTGGAGCTGGCCGCTGGCCCTCAAGCCGACCTGGTTCTTCAGCGGCAGCTACGACGCCGACCAGGTCGCGGTCATCTACAACGGCGGCAACCCGATCCTGTTCTGGGCCGGCATCCCGGCGCTCGCCGCCTGTGCCGTCCTGGCCTGGAAGCGACGATCGATGGCGCTCGTGCTCCTCGTTGCCGCGTTCGCCTTCCAGTTCATCCCGTGGATCCGGATCGAGCGCGCGACCTTCGCGTACCACTACCTCACGGCCGTCATGTTCGCGATGGTCGCGGTCGCCTATCTCGTCGACGAGCTTCTGCGGCGTCCGGCGTGGCGAGACCTGGCCATCGGCTACCTCGCGCTCGTCGTCGTCGTCGGCGTCCTCATCTTCCCGCTCGGTTCCGCGCTGCCCGTCCCGGACTGGTACATCAACGCCGCCCGCGCCCTGCCCCCGTGGAACTTCGCCTTCCAGTTCCCGGACCCGCCCCAGGGCACGCGCGAGGAGCTGCTCACGCTCGGCGCCGCGAAGGTCGTCCTCGGCCTGCTCGTGGCGGCTGCGGCGGCCGCGTTCGCGGTCGCGGGACGCTCGTGGCTGGAGCGTCGCGGGTCGCACGCGGAGGCGCCGACCGTGGGTGCCGCCCCGGAGCGGGGCTGACCGCTCTCAGTTTCGGCGCCGCAGGGAGCCGAAGAGGATGACGGCGCCGATGCCGACGATGATGAGCGGCCAGATGAGGCCCCAGTTGATGCCGGGCAGGTACTCGCGCAGCAGGAACCAGAGGCCGATGAGCACGAGGCCGATGCCGACGAGGATCCCCGCGCGTCCATCGGACCAGTCTCGGTCGGGCAATCCTGCCCCGAACTTGGGTTCGGGCTCCGTCTCGGCTTCACTCTCCGCCGCGGGCCCGGCTTCGGGCACCGGCTCCGAGGCGGCCGCGGGTGGGCGGGCGGCGGCCCTTGGTGCCTCGGGCACGACAATGAGTGCCGCGATGTACGCGAGCAGGGCGACGCCGCCGGTGAGCGGCACGAGGATGGCCCACGCGATTCGCACGAGCGCTGGGTCGGTGTTCATGTAGTCGGCGAGGCCGGCGGCGGCGCCGCCGACGATCTTGTCGGTCCGGGAGCGGTACAGGCGCCGGTTCACGAGCATCCTCCATCGGGGTTGAACGAGAAGCTGGCCGCGTTGCCGTCGACGTCGAGGGCGATGTCGGGGACGCCATCGCCCCCGCTGCGCCAGGCGTCGCCGGTGCGAACAAGATCGCTCTCGTCGAGATCGTGGCTGAAGGTGACGTTGGGGTCGTCGATCGTGATCGCGACGCTGGCCCCGTCCGGAACACACAGCTCGAGCGACCCGGCGTTCATCTCGATCGTTCCGGACACCGTCGTCGAGTCATCGGCCTCGACCGAGACCGACCCGGCGTTCGCGCTGATCGAGAGGTCGGCGACCGAGGCCCCGGGCAGGCGCAGCCGCACATCGCCGGCGTTCGCGTCGATCGCGAGCGACGACAGGTCGGTGCCGTCGAGGTCCAGGCTTGAGGAGGCCGCGTTCGCCTCGATGTCCAGGTCGAGCGTCGCCTCCGAGGGGAGGGTGACCTCCCACTCCTGGCGGCCGGCGGTGAAGCCCGGGAAGCCGTCCCCACGCGTCCGGACCGCGAGCGATCCGTCGCCGCCAGCGATCTCCGGCTCGCGGCCGGCGTACGCGATGTCGACGCTCCAGCCGCTGCCAGTCGCGGTCGACACGCTCAGCTCGCCGCAGTTGAAGTCGAGCCTGACGTCGCCGGTGGCGCCGAAGCTGCCATCGGCCGTGATGGAGACGGTCGTCCCGCCTCCGCAGCCGATCCCGATGCCGTCCGAC
>DATKDB010000004.1:0-2280 GCA_035512895.1 Binatia bacterium
GTCCGGGTCCGACGCGAGGTCGCGCGGCATGAAGCCGAGCTCGACGATCGGTCGCAGGCCGAGCCCGCGAACCCGGTCGTAGATCCGGTCGATGCCGGTGAAGTCGTGCACCGGGGCGCCGTCCACCTCGCGATACGTGCCGAGGTCGTCGCCCAGGATCGCGTGGGCGCGCACCGCCTCGACGCCGAGCTCCTCTCGCGCCAGGCGCAGCGCCTGCTCGAACTCCGGGCCGATCGGCCGGCCGCCGGTGGTCGCCGTCTCCTCGAGCTGGCTGAGGTGCTCCGAACCGATGATCGGGCGCCACGGCCGGTGGACCGGCCCGACGGCGCTCGAGGCGTCGACCTCGATGCGCGCGTCGCCGGGGCCGCTCTCGGTGGCCACCGCGCCGACCGCGGAGGAGCGCGGCTGGTCGTGGTCCTGCGCCGACGCCGCCGCGGCGACCCGGTAGAACGCGACGCGGCCGCGCGGGCCGGAGGTGTCGGTGAACGGCGGGTGGGGGACCGGGCGCACCTCCGGCTCGCCGACCTGGAGCAGCTCCCACGGACCGTCGAGGTGCGGTGCCCGCTCGACGACGTAGCCCGCGGCGCCCTCGACCGGGTGCCAGTCGAGCGTCACCTGGCCGCGTCCGGCGGCGGCGCGAAGGCCGCGAGGCGCCGAGAGCTCCGGGAGCTCCGGGAGCTCCGGGACGGCGTCCGCGTCGCTGCGCCGTCCGATGCGCGCCTCCCAGTCGGCGCGCGCGGTGTCGGTCCGGTCGGTCATGAGAGCTCCCTGGTTCGTGCGGGGGAGCGGCGTGGGTCCACCTCGGGCGCGATGTCGCCGACCTCGTCGGAGAGGCGGCCGAGCTCGGCGCGCAGCTCGGCGAGCGTGCCGGCATGCGCCGGATCGTCGTGGAAGCTGTGGAGCTCGAACGGGTCGGCCTCCAGGTCGAACAGCTCCCACTCCTCCGGCCGCGTCTCGGTGCCCGCGCCCGGCTGCCCGAGCCCTTCGCCGTAGTAGTGGACGAGCTTGTGGCGGTGCGTTCGCACGCCGCGGTGCGCCGGCACGCCGTGCGACCCGTCGAGGTGCATCCAGTAGCGGTAGTACATGCTGCTCCGCCAGTCGTCGACCGCGTCGCCTCGGAGCAGGGGCAGGAGCGATCGGCCCTGCATGCGCGGCGACGCATCGACGCCGGCCAGCTCCAGGAAGGTCTGGGCGAAGTCCACGTTCAGCACGATGGCGCCGGACGTCGAGCCGGGGGCGACAAGCTGCGGGTAGCGGACGAGAAACGGCATGCGCAGCGACTCCTCGTACATGAAGCGCTTGTCGAACCAGCCATGGTCGCCGAGGAAGAAGCCCTGGTCGCTGGTGTACACGACGACCGTGTCGTCCGCGAGGCCGCGCGCGTCGAGGTGGTCCAGGATCCGCCCAACGTTCTCGTCCAGCGCGGTGACGCAGCGCAGGTAGTCGGCGATGAAGCGCTGGTAGCGCCAGCGAAGCTCCTCGTCGTCCGTGAGGCCGGGCGGGACCATCCCCTTGAAATCCTCCTCGTTCAGGTCCCACAGGCGCATCCGGGCCTCGACGGCGGCGGTCGATCGCCCCACGTGATCGTCAAACAGGGTCGCCGGCTCGGGGATCGGCGCATCGGCAAACAGCGTCGCGTGCCGGGGTGCGGGCTCCCAGGATCGATGCGGTGCCTTGTGCTGGACCATGACGAGGAACGGTCGTTCCGGGTCTCGCGCGTCGATCCAGTCCAGGGCGAGGTCGGTGATGACGTCGGTCGCGTAGCCATGCCGGACGACGCGGCGTCCGCCTGCCTCGAGGAAGGTCGGGTCGTGATACTCGCCCTGGTCCGGCAGCACCGTCCAGTGGTCGAAGCCGGTGGGGTCGTGGGTGCCGCCGTGGCCGAGGTGCCACTTCCCGATGAGCGCGGTCTGATAGCCCGCCTCTCGCAGGAGCGCGGGGAAGGTCGTCTGGCGCGCGTCGAACGGCGTGCTGAGGGTGGTGACGCCGTTCACGTGGTTGTAGGTGCCGGTGAGGATCGTCGCCCGCGACGGCGAGCAGATCGAGTTCGTGCAGAAGCACGCATCGAACCGCATGCCCTCCGTGGCCAGACGATCGATGCTCGGCGTCGCGTTGATGCGGCTGCCGTAGGCGCCGATGGCGTGCGCCGCATGGTCGTCGGCCATGACGAAGACAACGTTCGGGCGGGGCGCTGACGCCCCGCCCGAACGAGGGGAGGAGGAGTTCACTCGGTGATGCGCCCCGCCCCGAACACCTCCATCGTCATGAGCGGACGGAGCG
>DATKDB010000005.1:0-2141 GCA_035512895.1 Binatia bacterium
CGTGGCGTCGGCAGGCGCAGCTCCGTGCCACGAAGCTCCCCGGAGCGGGCGTAGCGCTTCGTCGTCTCCGACTCGTGCTTCACCGTCGTGACCGATCCGTCGAGCGCGCGCGCCCGCCTCGGCGGGACCCAGCCGCCCTCGCTGACCGGCCGCGGGTCGAGGATCGGCCGTGGTCGCGAGTTCCACGACGAGTCCGAGGCCGGCCGCACGAGCTCGGAGCCCCGACCGTCGCGGCCGGGCGGGAGGGCCGCATCGGCCATGTCGATCCCGAGCTCGTCGAACAGCCAGCCGAAGCTGCCGTCCAGCGCCAGGTCCCGCGCGACATCGGCGGCGTCGCGCGTGTCGAGCGCCTTGGCCAGCGCATCCACGCCGTCGGCCGGGAAGGCGAGCGCCTTGGCCACCTCGCGCACGGCGCTGCGTGCCCGATAGGTGACGACGGTGCAGACCATGGCGGCGTGATCGGCCCCGTAGCGGGTGTAGAGGTACTGGATCACCTCCTCGCGCCGGTTGACGTCGAAGTCGATGTCGATGTCGGGCAACGCGCGCGCCTCGTTGATGAAACGCTCGAAGAGGAGCTTGTGCTCGATCGGGTCGACCTTGGTGATGCCCAGGCAATAGGCGACGATCGAGTCGCCGGCGCTCCCCCGCCCCTGGCCGATGATCCCGCCCTTGCGCGCGAACTCCATGAGGTCCCACACGATGAGGAAGAACTCGGCGAGGTTCGTACGGTCGATGATGTCGAGCTCGTGCGTGAGCTGGGAGAGCGCGCGCTTGGTAACCGGCTGGTACCGGCGCAGTAAGCCGTCGTGGGCAAGCTGGTAGAGATATGAGAACGCGGTCTCCCCCTTCGGCACGGTGAACCCCGGAAACCGATACCGCTCGAAGCCGAGCTCGAGCCGGCACCCCTGCCCGATGACGGCGCTGTGCGCCATGCCCGCCTCCCACGCGCGGCGGCCGCGCTCGTCCGGCAGGCCCTGGCCGATGGCCGCCAGATCCCGCCCGGCCTTGAGCCGGTACTCGGCGTTCGGCAGGAGCAGCTCGCGCGCCTCCTCCAGCGTCGCCCCGTGGCGGATGCAGACGAGGACGTCCTGGAGCCGATGCCCGTCGGGATCGGCGTAATGGACCTCGTTCGTGACGACGGTCGGCAGACCCGCCTCCCCGGCCAGCGAGGCGAGCTCGCCCACGAGCCAGTCATCGTCCGGCTCGAGATGGTGGCTCAGCTCGACCGCGAAGTCGCCGTCGGCGAAGTGGCGTGCCCACGTCCGCGCGGCGTGGAGAGCGGCCGCTCGCTCGCCGGCGAGAAGCAAGCGCGGGACGAGCCCGTTGCGGCAGCCGGTCAGGCCGACGAGGTGTCCGCGCGCCTCGTCGAGCGCCGCTGCCACGAGGGAGCGCTCGAAGACGGGGAACTGCTTCTCGCCCGCCAAGTGGCCGCGGGACGCGAGCCGCGACAGCGCGGTGTAGCCGTCGACGTCGCGCGCCAGCAGGACGAGGTGGTCGCCGGGGATCGGGCCGGCATGGTGCTCCCCGGGCCAGCCGCGGCTCGCCTGCGCGCCACGGTACGGGTCGTTGAGCTTCCGGCCACGGCGGGAGCGCCGCAGTTCGTCATCGGTGCGCGGGATCGTCAGCTCGAGGCCGATGATCGGACGAACGGGACGCAGCCCCGCCTCGCGGGCGGCATCGGTCTCCGTCTCCTGGGCCGCCTTCCGGGCCCGGACCGCGGCATAGAGGCCGGCGTGGTCGGTGATGGCCAGCGCCGGAAGACCGATCTGGGCCGCGCGCGCGATCAGCTCCTCGGGATGGCTGGCACCGTCGAGGAAGCTGAAGTTGCTGTGCGCGTGGAGCTCGCAGTACTCGTCCGGCATGCCCATCGGACGACCGATGATAGAACGTCTGTTCTATTCAGGGAAGCCCTCTCCGACTACGCGCCGGCCACCCTGGGTCGCAGGCTGCGGCCGTAGAGGACGATGAGGACGACCGGGGCGATGAGCAGACCCGCTCCGACGAGCCCGAGGGCCGTGTACGAGGCCCCCGCCACGACGACGCCGGACGCCAGGCTGGCGACCGCCGCCGAGGACCAGATCATGCCGTCGGCGATGCCCTGGACGCGCGTCCGCTCCCCGAGCGCGAGGCCCCGGGTCAGC
>DATKDB010000006.1:0-3289 GCA_035512895.1 Binatia bacterium
CCGCTGGCTGGACGAGCTGGGGATCGCGGTGGTGGCCGCGAGCGGTGGTGCCGGCGAGCCTGCGCTCACCCGCGACGTGGTGATCGACGGCCTGCGCCGCCACGACCTGCGGGTGACAGTGGCGTGGGTGGCCGGGGTCGGCTGCTCACTCTGGGCATACTATGGGCTTGAGGCCATGGAGATCCCCAAGCGCATCTACGCGCGGATGCTCCGTGCCAACTTCGACTATCCCTTCGTGAAATTCGCCATGACCGATGACGACCGGCCGATGCTCATGACCGAGTGGCCGACCAGCGCCCTCGACCGCGACGAGCTCGGTCGCGGCTTGGTGCGCCTCTCGGTGGTCGCCGACCGGCTGCTCGAGGAGACGGCACACGCCGTGGCCGATCGCGGCATCCTGCCCGACTGGAGCGATCGCGACAGCCGTAACCCGCGGCTGACAGCCGTCTACCGCCCCGAGGTGGAGGCCGTCATGCCAGTCTGGGAGCCGCCGCAGCCGCGCGTCCGCCGCCGCGGGCTCATCGCCCGCCTCCTGGGGCGCGCCTGATGCGCTCGCGCCGCTTCCTCCCGATCGTCGGGGCCGCCCTCCTGCTGCTCGGCTCGTTCGTCCCGACGGCCGCGCCGCCGGTCCGCGCCGCCGAGTACACGATGGAGACCCGGGCCGGGTACCTCGTGCGACCCGACGAGGGGGTGATCGACGTGAGGGTGGCGATCACCTTCACCAACACGACGCCCGATCCGGAGGGCCAGTTCAGCGTCTTCGACGAGCTGAAGATCGCCGTCCACGACGAGGCGACCGCGGTGGCCGCCGAGGACGACGAGGGGGAGCTCGACGTGGGGGTGGCCGTCGAGAACGAGGTCAACGTGGCCACCGTCGCCCTGCGCGAGGACCTGCGCTATGAGGAGACCGTCGAGCTCACCCTGAACTGGACCCTCGCCGACTCGGAGGATCCCCAGCTGCGGGTGCGCCCGTCGGTGGTGGTCTTTCCCGCGTGGGGCTTCGGGACCGCCTCCGAGGTGCGCGTCGAGGTCCCGGCCGGCTACGAGGTCCGCGTCGACGGCGATCTGCTCGAGGAGGACGGCGACGCGCTGACCAGCGGCCCGATCGAGGATCCGTCGCGCTGGCTGGCGCTCGTGACGGCCCTGCGGCCGGTGGACTACCTGAACATCGACGCGAACGTGCCGCTCGCCGGCGGCACGGCCGACCTGCGCGTGCGGGCCTTCGCCGACGACGAGGCATGGGGGCAGCGCATCTCGGCGCTCCTCGTCGAGGCACTGCCGCTGATCGAGGAGGAGGTCGGCCTTCCGTACCCGCGCATCGGCCAGCTGATCGTCACCGAGACGGTCGCCACCGGCGGCTCCGGCTTCGGCGAGCAGCCGGCCGGCGGCACCGAGATCGCCATCGCCTTCGACCAGCCACCGTTCACCGCTCTGCACCAGGTGACGCATGTCTGGATCTCGCCGGCGCTCGTCGAGTCCCGCTGGCTCCGAGAAGGGCTCACCAGCGCCTTCGCCGCCCGCGTGTCGGAGACCCTCGAAGTCGAGCTGCCCTACGATCCGGGCGAACGGGCCACTGAGCTGTCCGAGGCGGCCTTCCCCCTCGACGCCTGGACCGCCGATGCCGGCGTCGAGGGCGAGGCGTACGGCTACGCTGCCTCATGGGCCGTCGTGGAGCAGCTGGAGGCCCAGGTGGGGCGTGAGGCCATCCGGACGGTCCTGGCGCGGGTCGCGGGCGGCATCGGCCCGTACCAGTCCGCCGACGTCGATCCGGACCCACTCCCCGACGGCGTCGCGGCTCCGGCGTCCTCGCTGACCACGCGATCGTTCCTCGACCAGCTCGAGACCGTGAGCGGGCAGACGGTGAGCGACGCCTTCGCGGAGCGTGTCCTCACCGAGGGCGACGTCGCGCTCCTCCCCGAGCGCGCGGAGGCGCGCTCGGCCTTCGACGACCTGGTGGAGGCCGGCGGGAGCTGGCAGGCACCCGATCCGGTCCGCGGCGCCATGACCGCCTGGCAGTTCGCCAATGCGCGCGCGCAGATCGAAGACGCCGCCGCATGGCTCGAGCGCCGCGACGACCTCCTCGCGGCGATGCAGGCCGTCGGGCTCTCGGCGCCGGATCGGCTCCGGCAGGCGTACCGGACCTACGGTGGCGGGCCGGAGGCGGTCGACGAGCTCGAGGCCGAGCAGGCGGTGGTCGATGCCTACACGACCACGGCGGCCGAGGTGAATGGCGAGCGGTCGTTCGTCCAGCGCGTCGGCCTCATCGGCGGCCCCGATCCGGCGGCCCAGCTGAATTTGGCGAACGGCCGCTTCGCGGACGGCGACCTCCGCGGCGCGATCGAGGCGGTGACCGAGGCGCGACGCATCGTGGCGTCCGCCGAGACTGGTGGCATCGTGCGGATCGCGAGCGCGATCCTCGTGATCGTCCTCGTGCTCACCCTCGCCGTGCTCCTCGTGCGCCGCCGCACGTCGTACACTGCTGCGCCATGACAACCGAGCGGGCGCCGGCGCGTCGGACGCCGCACTTCCCGACCGCCGCCGACGTCCTCTCGGGCGAGACCGCCGATGTCTACTTCGAGCGGGCGCGGACGATCCTGGGAGCCGAGCAGATCGACCCGGTCGTGACCATGGAGGTCTTCTCGCGCGGCGAGGGGATCCTGTGCGGGGCCGAGGAGGCCCTGGCCTACCTGCGCGAGATCTTCAACGAGGCGAACGGCGATGGTGAGCCGATCGTCGAGTCGCTCCACGACGGCGATCCCTTCAGCTCGAAGGAGGTCGTCATGCGCATCCAGGCGCACTACTCGAGCTTCGGCCTCTACGAGACCGCCATCCTCGGCATCCTCGCCTCCGGGTCCGGATGGGCGAGCGCCGCGCGGCGCATCGTCGATGCCGCGGCACCGATCCCGGTCATCGGCTTCGGGGCGCGGCACGTCCACCCCAGCGTCGCCGACCAGATGGACTATGCCTCGGTGGTGGGCGGCTGCATCGGCGCCTCTACGCCCGCCGGCGCGCGCCTCGCCGGACTCGCGCCCACCGGGACGATGCCGCATGCGCTCGTGCTCATCTTCGGCGACACCGTCCGCGCCGCCGAGGCGTTCGATCGCCACATCGACCCGGATGTGCCGCGCATCATCCTGGTCGACACCTTCAAGGACGAGGCGGAGGAGGCGCTCCGCGTCGCCGACGCGCTCGGCGATCGGCTGTGGGGCGTCCGGCTCGACACGCCATCCGAGCGCGGTCGGGTGACTCCGGAGCTCGTCAAGGAGGTCCGCGCACGGCTCGACCTCGC
>DATKDB010000007.1:0-15210 GCA_035512895.1 Binatia bacterium
GCTCTCCGAGCACTCGCCGGCGGCGATCGCGCGCCGCCTCTCCACCGCCGGCCTGCCACTCGACCGCCTCACCCTCGGCGTGGGCGCCGGCTCCTCGGCGTCGCTGGCGCTCGTGCGCGACGGCGTGACCGAGCTGCGCGCGCTGCTCCCCGGCCTGCCGATCGCCGTCGCCGCCGTCGGCCCACGCATGCTTCGGCTGGCCGGCGAGGTGGCCGATGGGGTCGTCGCCACGTGGGCACGGCCCGAACGGGTGCCGTGGATCCGCGAGCAGGTGGCCGCGGGCGGCGGGGCGCCGCGGCTCGTGCTCTACGTGCGCGCGGCGGTCGGACCGGGGGCCGCATCCCGGCTGCGGGACGAGATGAACCGATACGCCTCATACGGTCGGCACTACGCCCGGGCGTTCGAGGCGCAGCCGGACGGGCTCGTCGGCATCGCGGTCGAGTCCGGTGATCCGGGGGACGTCGCCGCCGCGCTGGCTCCGTATCGGTCCGTCGCCGACACCGTCGTCGTGCGCGCGATCCCGACCGAGGACACCGTGGCGGCGTGGCTCGAGGTCGCCGCAACCGTCGCGATCAGCGCCGGCGCGAGCCGCCCGTGAGGATGTTGAGGATGGAGCGCAGGATCGTGTTGAACGTGCCCGAGCGGGCGAACCTGGCCCCTTCCTGAGCGACGTCCTTCCAGTCGACGCCCTTCTCCGGTGGCCGCGTCGGTCGCACGCGACGCTCGTCGGGGGACTCCGGATCCTCGACGCCCTCCATCGGCTCCTTGGCCTGCTCGGCGCTCCTCGTCAGGCGCGCGGCGAGCATCTCCCTAGCCGACTTCGGATCGATGTCCGTGGCGTACTCGGGCGCGATCGTCGAGGCCGCGACGGACGCGTCGAAGACGGCCGGATCGACCTGGGCCATGAGCGACTGCGGCGGCCGCATCATGACGCGCGCCGTCGGCATCGGCCGGCCCTTCAGGTCGAGCGCGGTGATGAGCGCCTCGCCGGTCCCGAGCCGGGTGAGCTCCTCCGCCACGTCGTACAGCTCGGTCGTCGGGAACGTGTTCGCCGTGGCGCGGACCGTCTCGAGATCGTCCGGCGTGAAGGCTCGCAGCGCGTGCTGGACCCGGTTCCCGAGCTGCCCGAGGACGGTGGCCGGAACGTCCGTCGGCGCGTGGGTGACGAAGAAGACTCCGACGCCCTTCGAGCGGATGAGCCGCGCCACGAGCTCGATCTGGGCCATGAACGTCTTGTTCGCGTCGCGGAAGAGCAGGTGCGCCTCGTCGAAGAAGAAGACGAGCTTCGGCTTGTCGGGGTCGCCGACCTCGGGCAGGCGCTCGTACAGGGAGGCGAGCAGCCACATCATGAAGGTGGAGAAGAGCGCCGGTCGGTCCTGCATGTCGGCGAGCTCGAGGATGCTCACGACGCCACGCCCGTCATCGGTGACGCGCAGGAAGTCGTCGACGTCGAACTCGGGTGAGCCGAAGAACGCGTCGGCCTCCTGCTGCTCGAGCTCGACGATCTTGCGGACGATGACGCCGACCGTCGCCGTCGCCACGCCGCCGTACTCGGCCATCTCGGACTTGCCCTCGTCCGAGTTCAGGTGGTTCAAGAGCGCGCGCAGGTCCTCGAGGTTGAGGAGCGGCAGGGCCTTGTCGTCGGCGTACTTGAAGGCGAGCGCCAGGACCGATTGCTGGGTCTCGTTCAGGTCGAGGACCTTGGCCATGAGGATCGGCCCGAAGCTCGAGACCGATGCGCGCAGGCGCACCCCCTTGCCCTCACGGTCGAGCGTGAAGAACTCGACCGGGAACGCCTTCGGCGCATAGTCGACGAAGCCGATGCTCTGCGCACGCGCCGTCAGCTTCTCGTTCAGCTCCGCCGGGGCGGCGAGCCCGCTGATGTCGCCCTTGATGTCACTGATGAAGACCGGCACGCCGGCGTCGCTGAGCTGCTCCGCGAGCACCTGGAGCGTCTTTGTCTTGCCGGTTCCGGTCGCGCCCGCGACGAGCCCGTGGCGGTTCATCATCGCCAGCGGGACGCGAACCTGGACGCTCGACAGGGCCTGCTCGCCCTGCATGGCGGCGCCGAAGGTTGCCGCCGGGCCGTCGAAGGCATATCCCTCGGCGAGGATGGTCTCGAAGTCGCTGGACACGCGGCGGAGTATAGGGTCCACGGCGCGAGGCCGGGCCGGGCGGGATTCAGCCGCGGTTCGGATCGATCCTCGGCAGGCGCGTCTTGCCCTCGACGAGGAAGTGGCGGAACCACTCGTCGATGAGGCGCAGGTTGTCGACCCGCCGGAACGGCGTCCCGGAGCGGGTCAGCTCGTGCGACTCGTCCGGGGTGCGCATGAGCCGCACCGTCCGACGCAGGGAGCGCAGCACGGCGAACAGCTCCTCGGCCTGCGTGATCGTGCAGCGCAGGTCCTTCTCGGCGTGCTGGATGAGCAGCGGCGTCGTCACCTTCGCGGCATCGGTGAGCGGCGAGTGGCGGTGGTAGAGGTCCCAGTCGTCCCATGGGTGGACGCCGAAGACATGCAGGCCGAAGACCGGGCCGCCGATGTCACCCGACAGCATCTGGCTGACGAGATCGTTCACGCTTCGGCACGTCACGGCGGCCTTGAAGCGATCGCTGTGACCGACGATCCAGGAGGTCAGGTAGCCGCCGTACGAGCCGCCGGTGACGCCCATCCGATCGGGGTCGACGAGCCCGTTGGCGGCGAGCGCGTCGAGGCCGCCCATGACGTCCCGCATCGGTCCGTCGCCCCAGTCCTTCACGTTCGCGGTCAGGAACGCCTGCCCGTAGCCCTGCGAGCCGCGCGGGTTGCAGGCATACACGCTGATCCCGGACGCCGCGAGCTGCTGCCACTCCCACATGAGCGACCAGCCGTACATCGTCGCCGGGCCGCCGTGGATCTGGAGCACGACGGGCGCCGGGTTCCGCTTCGTGCTGCCCGGCGCGGGGTAGAACCAGCCCTGGAGGCGCCGCCCGTCCACCTCGTGCCAGCGCTCGACCGGCGCCACGAGGGCGATCTCGCCCCAGCGGTCGCCCATCAGGTCGCTGACCTGGGTGAGCTCCACGCGCTCGCTGCCCGACAGCCGTGCGGCGGAGATGTCGCCGATGACGACCTCGGGCGCCCGCGTCGCCGTCGTACGGATCGCCGCGACACGCGCGCCACCGCGCGGCAGGTCGGCAAGGTCGATGCGCCCGATGTAGTGGCGGTCGCGGGTCAGGCGCTCGATCCGGCGGCCGTCGATCTCGACCCGCCACAGCTCGAGCGAGCCGTCGACCGGCGCGCCGAAGACGAGCCAGCGGCCGTCCGTCATCCACTGCGGCCGATTCGCCGCGCCCGCGGCGCCCACGAGATCGCTGTTCATGGCGGGCCCGGCCTCGAGGTCAGAGCCCTCGATGAGGTCCTCGGTGAAGCCGTCGCGCGCGCGCATGCGCCAGACCGACAGCTGTGCGACCTCGCCGCGCTTCCAGTCGCGGTTTCCGACCGCCCCGATCCACCGGCCGTCGGGCGACCAGGCGGGCGCGCCCCACGTCTGACGGCCACGGCCCGGCGAGAGCTGCCGCACGGCCCGGCTGCGCACGTCGACGAGATAGATGTCGCTGCGCCAGACGAGGTCGGGGTTCGGATGGCGGTCCGAGACGAAGGCGACCTGGCGGCCGTCAGGCGACCACTGCGGCTCGGCGTCGTGGTGCTTCCCGCGGGTGAGCAGCTCCGCCTCGCCGCTCGTCGCGTCGACGAGCCACAGGCGCGTGAAGCGCTCGTTGACGAAGCCGGCCCCGTTGAACTGGTAGCCGAGCGTGTCGATGAGCCGTGTGTCCGGCGCCGGCGGGTCGTCCGGCTTGCGCTCGGGCTTCTTCTCCGGCTCCGTGGACTCGGCCGTGCTCACGACCGCCAGGCGGCGACCGTCGGGCGACCAGGCGAGGCCCTCGACGTCGGCGGGCAAGTCGGTCAGCTGGCGGGCCTCGCCGCCATCGGCGAAGGGAAGGAGCCAGACCTGCGTCCCGCCCGCCTTCGGCGCCTCGGCCTTGCCGGGCTTCGCGCCGCCCCCTCCGGCCTGGAGGACGGCTGCGCGGTCGGAGAGGAACGCGATCGTCGCCCCGTCGGGGCTCCAGCGCGGCGTCGTGTCGTTCCGGCTGCCGACGGTCAGCTGGCGCGCGGGGGTCGCGCCGTCGGCCGGTGTCAGCCACAGGGAGGTGCGGTAGCCATCCTTGCCGGGAGCGACCGCCTTTGCGCTGAAGACGACGAGCCGCTCGTCGGGCGAGATCGCCAGGTCGGTCGGGACCCGAAGGTCGTACAGGTCCTCGGGGCGGGGGCCGCGGACAGCCATCGGTCGGGTGCCCCTACCAGTTCGTCGCGGTGGAGGCCTCGGTCTCGCCAACCGACGCGAGCCAACGCTCGGCGTCGATGGCCGCCTTGCTGCCGTCGCCGGCGGCGGTGACCGCCTGCCGGTAGTGGCTGTCGTGGACGTCACCGGCGACGAAGACGCCCTCGATCCCGGAGCCGGTCTCGCCGACGACCTCCAGGTAGCCGCCCTTGCCCACCCGCAGCTGCCCGTCGAACAGCTCGGTGTTCGGCTTGTAGCCGATGGCGACGAACAGACCCTGCACGGGCAGCTCGCTCGTCTCGCCCGTGACGGTGTCGCGCAGCGTGAGGGCGTTCACGGTCATGTCGCCCTTCACCTCGGCGACCTCCCGGTTCCAGAGCACCTCGATCTTCGGGTCGCGCAACGCCCGGTCCTGCATGATCTGGCTGCCGCGGAACTCGTCGCGGCGCACGAGCATCGTGACCTTGTCGGCGAAGCGCGTGAGGAACGTGGCCTCCTCGAGCGCCGTGTCGCCGCCACCGACCACGGCGATCTCCCGACCGCGGAAGAAGAATCCGTCGCACGTGGCGCAGGAGCTGACGCCGCGACCGCGGAACGCCTCCTCGGACGGCAGCCCGAGCCAGATGGCCGAGGCTCCGGTGGCCACGATGACCGCGTCCGCGCGGTACTCGTCATCGCCGACCCAGATCCGGAACGGCCGCTCGCTGAAGTCGACGCGCGTGGCGTCCTTCTCGACGAGGATCGCGCCGAAGCGCTCCGCCTGCTCGCGGAAGTGCTGCATGAGCTCCGGGCCCTGAACGCCATGCGGAAACCCGGGATAGTTCTCGACGTCGGAGGTGATCATCAGCTGCCCCATCGGCACGTTACCGGCGATGACGATCGGCTCCAGGTTGGCGCGCGCCGCATAGATGGCGGCGGTCAGGCCGGCGGGGCCGGAGCCGATGATGATCACCTTGCGGTGGCGAGCATCGGTGTGGTCGTGGTCGGGAATCGGGGTGCCGGAGGCCGGCGGAACGGTCGACGTCATGAGGAGGTCAGTCTACCGCTCCGCCAATTCCCACGAATCGCCGACGAACGGGGGAGCGTTGCGGAATCGGCCCCGGACGCGGAAGATTGTGGTCCGCCCAGCCGACGCTAGCGCACGAGGACCGGACGCCCTGATCGCACCGAGGTACCACCCATCAGCCGAGCGTGACGGTGCCGCGCGGGCCGGCCACTCGTGCTGACCGCTCTGGCTTACGCTCGTAGCCGCCTGCCGCTGGCGAGGAGGGCCGATGCGGTCGAGCTGCTCGACTCCGGCATCCTCGACACGTCGGAGGTCGAGGCGAACCTCGCCGATCTCGCCCGCCTGAACCGGCTTCCCGGCGGGACGAGGGCGAGCATCCGCGGCATCCGGCGCCTGGCCGGCGGGCGCGACGCCGCCCTGCGGATCCTCGACGTGGGCACCGGGAGCGGCGATCTTCCCCTCGCCTTCGCGCATCATGGCTGGAGCACGCTCGCGCTGGACCTGAACCGGGCGGTGCTCGACGTCGCACGTCGCAGGACCGCCGGCGAGCCGCTTGTCGAGATCGCCGAGGGAGATGCCCGCCGGCTGCCGTTCGAGGACCGCACCTTCGACGTCGCGCACTGCTCCCTCCTGCTCCACCATCTCGACCCGAGCGAGGCGGCCGACGCCCTGCGTGAGCTCAGACGCGTCGCCAAGCTGGGTGTCGTCATCAACGACCTGCGGCGGGGCATCTGGCCGCTGTGCGCCACCGTCGCCACCAGCGCCGCCATCGGACGGAGCCGCGTCACCCGCCATGACGGGCTGGCCTCGGCGCGCCGGGCCTACACGCTGGAAGAGCGCGACGAGCTGCTCCACAGCGCCGGCCTGGCGACGCGCTGGCACTCGAGCCGGTGGATGCCCCGCGTCGTCACCACGGCGTCGCCCGCATGACGAGGCACGACGCGCTCATCGTCGGGTCAGGGCCGGCGGGCTCGGCGCTCGCCGCGAGCCTCGCAGCCGCCGGCGCCCGGGTCCTCCTCGTCGAGCGCGCGCGTCATCCGCGGCCGAAGGCCTGTGCCGAGTACGCCAGCCCGAGGATCGTCGAGGAGCTCGAGCGTGTCGGGTTGTCACGGCGCGCCTGGAGCGACGACGCGGTGCCCCTCGACGGGATGCGGCTCCACGCCGGTGGGCACACGATACGCATCGCGTACGCCGACCACAGCGGGCCGCGCCAGGCGTGGGGCGTCGATCGGCGCAGCTTCGACGAGCGCCTCGCCCGCCACGCGGCCGGCGCGGGCGCCGAGCTGCGCGAGGCGACGCGGGCCGTCTCGCTCATCCACGACGGCGCACGGGTCCGGGGCGCCCGCCTCCGCGATGTCGAGACCGGTCGGGAGGCGTCGGTCGCCGCCGACTGGGTCATCGGCGCCGATGGAGTCCGGTCCGGCGTCGCGCGCCTCCTCGGCGTCGAGCGCCCGGTCCGCTTCCCCCGTCGTCTCGGGCTCGTGGCGCACTTCTCGGGCGTAGCCGGGCTGACCGATCACGGCGAGATGCACGTCGGGCGCGGCTCGTATGTCGGCCTCGCCCCGACGCCCGGGGGCGAGCTCAACGTCGGGATGGCGCTGCCGTGGCGCGACGGCGGACGGTCGGGCGCCACCCAATTCCAGGCGGCCATCGACGCCCTGCCGACCGTCGCCCGTCGCCTGGCCGGCAGCACGAGGATCGGCCCGATTCGCGGCGCCGCGCCGATCGGCCATCGCGTGCGGAGCGTGGCGGGTCCCGGCTGGCTGCTCATCGGCGACGCGGCCGGCTTCGTCGACCCGTTCACCGGCGAGGGCATCCACCGTGCGCTCCGCTCCGCCCGAGCGGCGAGCGCCGCGCTGCGGGCCGGTGGCGACGTGGCCGCGGCCTACCGCGCCGAGCGACGGCGTGCATTCGCGGCCAAGGCTGCGCTCAGCTGGCTCGTCCAGGGATTCCTCGCCGTGCCGTGGCTACTCGAGCTCGCCGTGGAGCGGCTCGAGGCACGGCCAACCGCCGCGCTGAGGCTCGGCTCGGCCCTCGGTGACTGCCGTCCGGCAACCGACGCGCTCTCGCCACTCGCGCTCGCCGAGGTGCTCCGGCCGTGAGAAGCGAGCTGCACGCGCTCATGCGGGCGCCGTACAAACGCATCTTCGACCTGGCCGCCGAGGTCGAGCGCTGGCCCGACATCCTGCCCCACTACCGCTACGTCCGTCGCGTCCCCGACCCGCGGGACGAGCGCCGGTTCGCGATGGGCGCGCGGCGCGGACCGATCCCGGTGGCATGGGAGGCGATCCAGCGGCCGATGCGCGACGAGCGCCGGATCGAGTTCGTGCACACCGGCGGCGTGACGAAGGGCATGTGGGTCGCCTGGCGCTTCGAGGAGCGCGGCGATCTCGTTGACGTCAGTATCGAGCACCGCCTCGACCTTGGCTGGCCGTTCATCGGCGGCTTCGCGGCACGCCATGTCATCGGCCCGCACTTCATCGAGGCCATCGCCGGCCGCACGCTGCGCCACATCGGAGCGCTCGCGGAGGCGAACGACCGGTGAACCCGCGGCGCGTCGTGATCACCGGCATCGGCGCGGTCACCCCGATCGGCAACGGCGCAGACGGCATGTGGGACGGCGTCATGGCCGGTCGCTCGGCGGTCCGCACGATCGACCGCTTCGACGCGTCGCCGTTCCCGTCGCGCATCGCCGCCCAGGTCGACGACTTCGACCCGGGGGCGCATCTCGACCCACGGCGCGCGCGGCGGCTCGATCGGTTCAGCGCGCTGTCCGTCGTGAGCGCGCGAATGGCGGTCGAGGACGCCGGCATCGCGCCACGTGACGTCGGCCGGGAGCGCTGCGGGGTCTGGCTGGGGACGGCGCTCGGCGGCGTTGCCTACGGCGAGGAGCAGCATAGCGCGTTCGTGCGGCGCGGGGCGCGCGGGGTGTCACCGACGCTCGCGCTGGCGGTCTTCGGCGGCGCGGGCGCGAGCAACGTGGCGCTCGACCTCGGACTGACCGGGCCGGCCGTCGGCAACGCGAACTCGTGCGCCTCCGGCGCGATGGCGATCGGCGAGGCCTTTCACGCCGTTCGCAACGGCACCGTCGATCTGGCGCTCGCCGGCGGGGCGGAGGCTCCGCTCGCGCCGCTGACGTTCGGCGCCTTCGCGCTCATCCGCGTCCTCTCCACCCGGAACGACGACCCGGCGACCGCGTCGCGCCCATTCGACCGCAATCGCGACGGCTTCGTCATGGGCGAGGCGGCGGCCGTCCTCGTCCTCGAGGAGCGCGAGGCCGCGCGGCGACGCGGCGCGACCGTCGTCGCCGAGCTGCTCGGCTTCGGCGCGAGCAACGACGCCTACCACATGACGGCCCCGCGGCCGGACGGCCGCGAGGCGGCGCGCGCGATCCGCGGGGCGCTCGACGACGCCGGCATCGGCCCGGAGCGACTCGGCTACGTGAACGCCCACGGATCGAGCACGCCCCTGAACGAGATCGCCGAGTCGCGGGCGATCCGCACGGCGCTCGGCGATGCCGCCGACCGGGTCTCGGTCTCCGGCACGAAGGGGCTGTACGGGCACGCCCTCGGCGCATCAGGCGCGGTCGAGGCCGCGATCACCGCCATGGCGCTCCAGCGAGGCATCCTCCCCGGCACCTGCAACCTGCGGGAGCTCGATCCGGCCATCGACCTCGAGATCCTCGCCGACCCGCGCACCGAACAGGTCGAGGCGGCGCTCAGCAACTCGTTCGGCTTCGGCGGCATGAACGCCGCGCTCGTCCTCGGTCGGGGCTAGGCCGAGCCGGCGGGCTCCTGCGCGGTGAGGGCCCAGTGCAGGGCGTGCTCGAACGCCGTGGCACCGCCGGCCTTGTCCACGACGATCGTGCGCCGATCGTCACGGATCATCGCCGGAAGCGACGACACGGCGCTGCCCGTCCAGCAGATGACCGGGAGGCGCGGGTGGCGGTGACGGGTCGCGAGGAAGAGCCCAGCGCTGAGCTCGCGCTCCAGGCGCCAGTCCAGGATGACCGCCCTCGGCGGCGGGGAAGCCCGGAGGGCGACGAGGTAGGCCAGCGGTGCATGGAAGACCGTCGCGCGCACCCCGCCCGACGCGCACAGCTCCTCCGCCAGCGAGGCGGCGGCCGGCTCGTCGTCGACGACCCAGGCATCGGGCTGCCAATCGCCGTCAGGCGCGGCCCTCTCCATCATGCGGCCCGGCGGATGCACGCAGCGTGCCGATCGAGAGGGCACGCTCTACCATGACGCTCGTGAGCATCCCCCTCCGTCGCACGAGCGTGACGGTCGACGTCGGCGGCATCCCGATCGGATCGGATCATCCGATCGTCGTCCAGTCGATGACGAACACCGATACGGCCGACGCCGATGGCACGGCCATCCAGGTCGCGCAGCTCGCGCACGCCGGCTCGGAGCTCGTCCGGATCACGGTGAACAACGACGACGCCGCCCGGGCCGTGCCGGTCATCCGCGCCAAGCTCGACGCGCTCGGCGTGGCCGTGCCGCTCATCGGCGACTTCCATTACAACGGCCACCTGCTCCTCGCGAACCACCCCGAGATGGCCGCGGCACTGGCCAAGTACCGGATCAATCCGGGCAACGTCGGCACGAAACGGCGCGACGAGCAGTTCGCACAGATCATCGAGATCGCGATTGCGAACGCGAAGGCGGTCCGCATCGGTGTCAACTGGGGCTCGCTCGACCAGCAGCTGCTGACCGAGATGATGGACGCCAACGCCGCACTGCCCGACCCGATGGACAGCCGCGAGGTGATGATCGAGGCGATGATCGAGTCGGCGCTGCGGTCCGCTCGCCTGGCGGAGGAGACGGGCCTGCGGCACGACCGGATCATCCTGTCGGCCAAGGTCTCGGGCGTGCAGGACCTCGTCGAGGTCTACAGCCGCCTGGCGGACCGATGCGACTACCCGCTGCACCTCGGGCTGACGGAGGCCGGGATGGGGGCGAAGGGCATCATCACCTCGACCGCCGGCCTCGCGATCCTCCTGCAGCGCGGAATCGGCGACACGATCCGCGTCAGCCTGACGCCGGACCCGGGAGGCGACCGGACCCAGGAGGTGTCGGTCGCGCAGCAGGTGCTGCAGTCGATGGGCCTGCGCTCGTTCCTGCCCCAGGTGAGCGCCTGCCCCGGCTGCGGCCGCACGACGAGCACCTTCTTCCAGGAGATGGCGCGGGACATCCAGGCGTATCTCGTCGAGCGCATGCCGCGCTGGCGCGAGGAGCACCCCGGCGTCGAGGAGCTTCGCGTCGCCGTCATGGGCTGCGTCGTCAACGGCCCGGGCGAGTCGAAGCACGCCGACATCGGGATCAGCCTGCCGGGCACGTTCGAGGAGCCGGTCGCGCCGGTCTTCGTGGACGGCCGGAAGACGGAAACGTTGCGAGGTGACGACATCGTGCCGCGCTTCCTCGCGATCCTCGAAGCGTACGTCGAGCGCCGCTATCCGTCGCCGCTCGCCGGGGTCTCGCGCGGCCGACCCTAGCGGCGCGGCTCCCAGCTGAAGAAGCGCAGGGCGGCGAGGACGCCGATCACGCCCCACGCGGCGATGACGCCGAGCTCCATCCACGGCATGCCCGCATCGGCCCCCGACGCGTAGAGCGCCATCATCGCGTCGGCGAAGTGGCGCACCGGGAGGGCGTGGCTGACGGTGTCGAGCCATCCCGGCGCGTTCTCCATCTGGATAAAGACGTTGCTGATGAAGAGGACCGGCAGGATCGTCGCGTTCACGACCGCGGGGGCGGCGTCGGAGTTCGGAATGAGCCCGGAGACGGCGAGGCCGAGCGCGCTGAACGTGGCCGCCGCGACCGCGAGAACGAGCAGGACGGCCGGCATCGCGTCCCACGGCACCTCGACGCCGTAGACGAGCGCGCCGAAGCCCGCCACGATGACGACGAGCAGGAAGCCGATGACGACCGCGTGACCGATGCGCCCCGCGAGGTACGCCCACGGCGGAAGCGGCGTCCCCCGGATGCGCTTCAGGATCCCCTCGTCGCGCGCGATCGTCACCGTCATCGCGAGGTTCGTGTACGTCGCCGTCACGACGCCGAAGACGATGATCGCCGGCGTGAAGAACCCGGCCGCCCGCTCGCCGAAGAGGACGTTGAAGATGGCCATGAAGAGGAGCGGGAACGCGAACGTGAAGAACGCGGCCGGCGGATTGCGCCAGAAGGCGCGGTTCTCGTAGCGAACCTGGCGCAGCGCCAGTGTGAGGCCGCTCACGCGTCCACCTCGGCCCCGGTCAGCTGGAGGTAGACGTCCTCGAGCGAACGGCGGGTCACGACGAGGTCCCCGAGCTCCACGCCGGCGCCGAGCGCCCACTCGGTGAGGTCGTGCAGGGTGCGCGTCGGCTCAGCGGTCTCGAGCGCCCAGGCCGATGCATCGGGTCGCGCGCCGAGCGCCGCCGGGGGCTCCACCTCCGGCGGGAGTCGGAAGCGGACCCGGGTGGCGGCGCTGGCGGATCCGATGAGCTCGTCCGCGGAGCCGGTCGCCACGATGAGGCCGTCGGCGATGATCGCCAGGCGATCCGCGAGGGCCTGCGCCTCGTCCATGAAGTGCGTCGTGAGGAAGATCGTCTTGCCGAGGCCAGCGAGGCCGCGAATCGTCTCCCACGCCTGGCGGCGGGCCGAGGGGTCGAAGCCGGTCGTCGGCTCGTCGAGGAAGAGGAGCTCAGGATCGCCCGCGAGCGCGACGGCCAGGTCGACGCGCCGCTTCTGGCCGCCGGAGAGCTTCTTCACCCGGCGATCGCGCTGATCGTGCAGCCCGGCGAGGCCGATCGCCTCGTCGACGTCCCGGGGGCGCGGATAGTAGCCGGCCACCATCTCGACGACCTCGCGCACGGTGAGGTACTCGTCGACGCCGGTCTGCTGTAGGACGATCCCCATCCGCTCCCGCAGCGCGCGCTCGTTGCGCGCCGGGTCATGGCCGAGGACGCTCACCTCGCCGCCTGAACGCCGGCGATGGCCCTCGAGGATCTCGACCGTCGTCGTCTTGCCGGCCCCGTTCGGACCGAGCAGCGCGAAGATCTCGCCGCGCTCGACGCGCAGGTCGATCCCGCGCACGGCCTCGATCGGTCCGTACGCCTTCGTCAGGCCACGGACCTCGATGGCGACGGGCCGGGTGGCTACGTCCCCGCCGCGAGGAACGTCCACGCGGCCATGACGAATGCGAGGATCACGAAGGTGACGAGCGCGAGCGGCAGGAACGCGACGCTCAGCGGCTGGCGTCGCGGCAACGGCGGTCGATCGTCGCCGACCGTGGGCGCCGTGTCAGGTCGCGTCGCCGGTAGGTTGCGGTCCATGCTCACTCCTCTCCGATGATGGCGGCCAGCTTCCGGTCGAGCGAGGCGGCCGAGAACTGGCCGATCTGGCGCGCCACGATCGTACCGTCGCGTCCGATGAAGAAGGTCTCCGGGGGACCGAGGATGCCATACGCGCCGGCCACCCGCCCGTCCGGATCCATGGCCGCCTGCCACGTGCCACCGTTGCGGTCCATGAAGCCGCGAGCGGCCGACGTCCGGTCCTGGTAGACGACGCCGATGACGACGAGGTCGGCGGCGGCGTGGCGCTCGGCGGCGTCGCGCAGGAGCGGGAACTCCTCCGCGCAGGGCTGGCACCAGCTCGCCCAGAAGTTGACGACGACCGGGCGTCCGCGCAGCTCGGAGAGCCGGATCAGCGTCCCATCGAGGTCGGCGAGCGAGAAGTCCGGCGCGATCGTCCCGACCGCCGTCGGAGAGGCCGATGGCGAGCGCGCGACGAGGACGACGCCGAGCATGCCGAGCAGGAGGAGCGGCAGCGTGGCGGCGACGAGGAGATGGCGCAGCGGCAGGCGGCGCAGGTCGACGCCTCGCGTGACGGCCGCTCGCGCGCTCATCGGGCTGTCAGTGGGTGGCCCCGTCGTGGTGCGACCCGTGCTCGGTCTCGCGCCATTCGTGGTTCGCGGCCCGGACCCAGGCGATGATGCCCACGACGAAGACGATCAGGCCCGAGATGGCGAGGAACGGGTTCGCCAGCTGCTCCTCGGCCCGGAACGCGAGCCCGGCGCCGAGCAGCGCGAACGCGACCGACATCACGACGGGCAGGAAGCTCGGCGGGGGCAGGTGCACGCCTCGCGGCGGCGTGGGCCGGGCGGTGGCCGGTCCCGCACCACGGGACGTGATCGCGAAGACGACGCCGAGCACGACGAGCATGCCGATTCCGAGAAGGATGAAGCCGACGGCGGTTTCGGACATGCGTCGCCTCCCTAGCGCAGCAGGTAGATGACGGAGAAGACGCCGATCCAGACGACGTCGACGAAGTGCCAGTACATGCTGACCGCCTCGACGGCGACGTGGTTTTTCGCGCTGAACTGGCCTCGCATCGCGCGGGCCAGGACGATCGTCAGGCCCACCGCCCCACCGAAGACGTGCGCCCCGTGGAAGCCGGTCAGCGTGTAGAAGACGGTCGCGAAGACCCCGTCGCCGATCCCGAACCCGAGCACGCTGTAGTCGTACAGCTGGCCGGCCAGGAAGAGGATGCCGAGGACGAGCGTGATCCCGGTCCACAGCTTGAGCTTGCCGGTGTCGCCGCGCCGGATGGCCCAGACCCCGAACTGCATTGTGAAGCTCGACGCGACGAGGATCGCGGTCAGGACCGCCGCGAGCGGCAGGTCGAGCTCATGCGCCCCCTCCGGCGGGCCCCACGCCCCGACCGTCGTGGCACGCGCGTTGAAGTACGTGGCGAAGAGGCCGCCGAAGAACATGACCTCGCTCGCGATGAAGAGGAGCATCCCGACGAGCGCGGTCGGCATGCCGGCGTTCTCGTGGTGCACCGGCGCGGGCGCCGCGGACTCGCCGGCCGGGTGGGCCTGCATCGTGCGCGAGGTCATACGGCGCCGTCCCGGCGCTCGACGTCATCCACGGGGTCCTCCTCGAGGTCGTCCGGCCGCTCGGCCGCGTGGCCGTGGCCGTGCGTGAGGAAGAAGAGCGGGCGCTCGGAGTGGATCGGTGGCAGGCGGTCGAAGTTGTACGCCGGGGGCGGCGAGGTCGTCGCCCACTCGAGCGTGTTGCCCTCCCACGGGTCATCGCCGGCCGGCTCGCCGTTGATGAAGGTCGCGACCACGTTGATGAGGAACGGGATGATGCTCGCCGCGATCAGGAAGGCTCCGACGGTCGAGGCGAGGTTGAGGATCGTCCAGCCGGCGTCGGGGCTGTAGTCGCTGATCCGCCTCGGCATGCCATCGAGCCCGAGCTGGTGCATCGGGAAGAAGGCGAGGTTGAAGCCGATGAAATGCATCCAGAAGTGGATCTTGCCGAGCGGCTCGTTCAGCTTCCTGCCGAACATCTTCGGGAACCAGTAGTAGGTCGCGGCGAAGACGCCGAATACCGAGCCACCGAAGAAGACGTAGTGCAGGTGCGCAACCACGAAGTAGGTGTCCTGCACGTGGAAGTCGATCGGCGGCGAGGCCAGCATGACGCCGCTGATGCCGCCGATGAGGAACATCGACAGGAAGCCCAGCGCGAACAGCATCGGCGTGGTGAGCATCAGCTTGCCGCGCCACAGCGTGGCCAGCCAGTTGAACATCTTGATGCCGGTCGGAATGGCGATGAGCGCGGTCATGAAGGCGAAGAACGGCAGGAAGACCGAGCCGGTGGTGAACATGTGGTGCGCCCAGACGCTGAAGCTCAGCAGGCCGATGCCGACCGTGGCGAAGACGAAGGCCTTGTAGCCGAAGAGCGGCTTGCGGCTGAAGACCGGCAAGACCTCGCTCACCACGCCCATGGCCGGCAGGATGACGATGTAGACCTCGGGGTGGCCGAAGAACCAGAAGATGTGCTGCCACAGGATCGGGCTCCCGCCCAGGCTCGGGTCGAAGAAGCTGCCGCCGTAGTTGCGGTCGAT
>DATKDB010000008.1:0-3740 GCA_035512895.1 Binatia bacterium
CGTCCTCGCCGGTCGTGCCGTCGCCACGGGTCGCGCCGCGCACGAAGCGACGGCCCTCGTAGCGCAGGCTGACCGCCAGCCCGTCGATCTTCAGCTCGCAGGCGTACGTCACCGGCGGGTCGTCGGCGGCGCGTCCGAGACCACGGCGCACGCGAGCATCGAACTCGCGCAGCTCCTCGTGCCCGAACGCGTTGCCCAGGCTGAGCATCGGCGTCTCGTGACGGACGGGCGGGAAGCCGCCCTCGACCGGCGCGCCGACGCGCTGCGTCGGCGAGTCGTCGGTGACGAGCTCCGGGTGCGCCGCCTCGAGCTCGGTGAGCTCGCGGAACAGGAGGTCGTACTTGCGATCACTGATCGTGGGGGCGTCGAGCACGTGGTAGCGGTGGTTCGCCTCGTCGAGCTGCGCGCGAAGCCTGGCGGCGCGCTCGGCGGCGTCGGTGCCGGTCATCGGGCTCGAGTCTAGCGGCGCCTCTCGCCAGCGGCCTGGTCGACCCGGAACATGGTCCACGTGCCGGGCACGCCCTTGAGCTCGTGGTCGCCACGCTCGTCGAACCGCATGCCCGATCCGGCCACAAGGTCACGGACCGTGCTGGACACGAGGATCTCGCCGCGCTCGGCCAGCGCCGCGATCCGGGCGCCGATGGCGACCGCGATACCGGTGACCTTGCCGTCATGGACCTCGCACTCGCCAGTGTGGAGCCCGGCGCGGATCTCGATACCGATGGACGCCACCGCGTCGCGGATCGCCATCGCCGCGGAGATGGCACGCGCAGGCCCGTCGAAGGTGGCGAAGAACCCGTCTCCGGCCGTGTCGAGCTCGACGCCGTTGAACCGCGCCAGCTCACGGCGGACCAGGGCGTGATGCCTAACGAGGAGGTCACGCCACTCGGCGTCACCCAGCCGTGCGGCGACCTCGGTCGAACCGACGATGTCGGTGAAGAGGATCGTCGCCAGAACTCGCTCGTGGTTCGCGGGACGCGCCAGCGAGCCGATGAACTCGCTGGTAGCGCGCATCGTCTCATCGTGGACCTCGTCGACAAGCCAGGTGAAAATGCCCTCGAACCATGGCAGCTCGACGAGCCGCGCTCCGGAGATCCGCTTCGCCATCCACCGCGCTCGCTCGGGGGCTGTGGGCCGCGCGAGGATCAGGGTTGGCACACGTACGGCGGCGAGCACGTCCGTCACGTCGACCTCCATCGCCGTCCGATACGCCGTCAGCGCCGCCCCCGGGCTGAGACTGCGGCGCATGTGCCACACCAGCCAGTCGGTGAAGGCGTCGTCGTCCACCATCTCGGGAGCCCAGTCCCTGGCGACCGTCTCGAGGTATGACCGGTCGCCCCACCCGGCACGCATCGTCCGCAGTCGCACACGCCACTCCTCGGCGGTCGGTGCCCACGGGTACTCATTACTGGCGGTGCCGCGCGCCTGCGGATCGAGGAGCATCAGCCCCGCGCAGCGGTCGGGATAGGTCGCCGCGAACAAGATGCCGAGCCCCGTGCTGTGCAGCCCGGTCCAGAGCACTGCCCGCTCGGAGCCGGCGTCGTCCATGACGGCCCGAATGTCGTCCATGGTCGTCTCGAGCGACTGCACCTCACGGACACGGTCGGAAAGACCGGTGCCCCGGCGATCGAGAAGCATGACTCGACCGTTCGCGGCGAGGCCCTCGATGTGACGCACGAGAAGCGGCTGCTCCCAGGTCGACAGGAGGTCGCCGGACATGTGGCGAACGAAGACGACGTCGGTCCCGCTCTCGCCGATGACCTGGTAGGCGATTGCGACCTCACCGCTCCGAGCGTATCGAACCTCGGGAACGTTCACATCGATAGTCTCACTCACCGCGCGATGCTTCGGGAAGCCCTCGCGTTCCGCACGGGCTAGTCGGCGTCCTCGTCGTCCTCATGGTCGTCGGGTGCGAACCAAGCCCGTAGATGCTCGGTATGCTCGGCGTAGTGCTCGGGGCCGTCGTAGCCGATGACCGCCTCGACGGTGTCGCCGTTCCCGAGGCGCTGCGCGCGGAGGCCGGCGTCGACGCCGGCGACCCGCTCGCGGAACGCGGTGAACGCGGCCTCCTCGCGCGCCAGGGCGTGGCGCGGCGAGGTGGCGCGAGCCTCGGCCAGGATCCGCTCGTTCATCGCATCGGTCTCGTCGCGGGAGTAGCCGAACTCGGCGCCACGCCCCGCCACGGCCAGGTCGATCGCGGCCGCGGCGTGCTCGCACCACGCCGCCACGTGGACGACGAGGTCGCGGACGCTCCAGTCCCCGACGACGCCCGGCACGGTCGCGAGCGGCGCGTCCACGTCAGCCAGGGCCGCGTGGAACGACGCGCGGGCCGCATCCAGCTCGTCGAGCAGCACGTCAGCCACGCGGAGCCTCCCGCAACACGCGGCCCAGCTCCTCGGCATGCCCGCGGTAGTGCCCGGCGCCGTCCTCGCGAATCCCATCCTCGAGGCTGTCGCCGTCGGGCAGGCGCTCGCCGAGCAGGGCGGGATCGAGGGCACCGAGGCGCTCGACGAGCGCCTCGAACGACGCGGCCTCGCGCCGCTGCACCGTGGCCAGCTCGGTTTCGCGCGCGATCCGCGCCACCGTCGCGTTCACCTCGTCGATCGATGGCTCGCCCGCGCCGACCTCGTGCGTGCGACCCGTCTCGACGGCATGGATGAGCTCGACCGCGTGACCGCTCCAGTAGCCGAGGTGCGCGATGAGGTCGCGGCCGCTCCACTCCCCGAGCAGGCCGGGCGTCGTCATCGACTCCGGGGAGACGACGGCGAGGGCGTCGAAGAGCGCGGCGCGGGCCGAGACGAGCTCGTCGACGAGGTGCTGCGTGCCGATCGGTACGTCCTCAGGCACGCTCGAGCCCCGCATACGTCGCGATGAGCCGCTTCACGCCCTCGCCGACGAAGGCGACCGTCACCTCCTCGTCTCCCTTGACGATCCGGCTGCTCACGACGATCCCGTCGCCGAAGCGACGATGCCTGACCCGGTCGCCGGCCTTCCACGCCGGATCCTCCTCCGCGCCGAGCGCGTCGCCGGCGCCCGGGGCGGAGAACGTTCCACTGCCGAGGTCGACCGACGAGGGCTCGTACGAGGCCGAGGCGACGCGCTCGCGGGCGGCATCGAGCTGGCGTCCGACCGGCCGCGGCGCCGCGGCGAGGTCCGGCAGCGAGATCGGCCGCAGCGGCTCGTTCACGCGCCCGCGGACCGGCGAGCGGTAGCCGCTCGGCAGCCACCCACCCTCGTCATCGGTCCCGCCGCGTCGCTCGCCGCCCCGGCGGAACGGGGCCGCGGAGCGCTCGGTGGCGAGCAGATCCTCCGGCAGCTCGGCCAGGAAGCGGGATGGATCGGCCTGCGCACCGATCCCGTACGTCGAGCGGTGGTGGGCGTGGACGAGATAGAGCCGGTCCTTGGCACGGGTCATCCCGACGTACGCCAGGCGGCGCTCCTCCTCGAGCTCACGCTCGTCCTCGAGCGCACGACGGTGCGGCAACAGGCCCTCCTCCATGCCGACAATGAAGACGACCGGGAACTCGAGCCCCTTGGCGGCGTGAAGCGTGATGAGCGTCACGCGGTCGGGGACGTCCTCGAGCTCGTCCTGGTCGCTGACGAGCGCCACCTCCTCGAGGAAGCGGGCGAGGCCCTCCGGCGGGGCGATCTCGTCGAACTCGGCGGCGTGGTTGCGCAGCTCGGTGACGTTCGCCCAGCGCTCCTCGCCCTCGTCGCTGCCGTCGACGATCGCGGCCTGG
>DATKDB010000009.1:0-3835 GCA_035512895.1 Binatia bacterium
GGTCATCCTGGCGATCGGCATCACCGGCTGGACGCTCGCCGCGCGGCTCGTGCGGGCCGAGTTCCTCTCCCTGCGCGAGGCCGACTACGTCCAGGCCGCTCGGGCGCTCGGCGCGACGCCGCGACGCATCATCCTGCGGCACATGCTCCCGCCCGCACTGGCGCCGATCATCGTGGCCGCCAGCCTCGGCGTCGCCGACTCGGTCGTCATCGAGGCGGCGCTCAGCTTCATCGGCTTCGGCATCAGCGCCGAGCAGGCGAGCCTGGGGACGCTGCTGAACGTGGCCTTCGAGTACCTCAACCGGGAGCCGTACCTCGTGCTCTTCCCGAGCCTCGTGCTCATCCTCATCGTTCTCGCCGCCAACTTCCTCGGCGACGGCATGCGTGACGCTCTCGACCCGCGCCAGCGAGTCGAAGGGCAATGACGGTCGGTTCGCGATACACCGGCCCGCTCCTCGAGATCACGGGCCTCAAGACTCACTTCTTCACCCAGGACGGAACGGTCAAGGCCGTCGACGGCGTGACGTTCCAGATCGCGCACGGCCAGACGCTGGGCGTCGTCGGCGAGTCCGGCTGCGGAAAGTCGATCACAAGCCTGTCGGTCATGCGCCTGATCGATCGGCCCGGCAAGATCGTCGCGGGATCGATCGCCCTGAACGGCGAGGACCTCCTCATGCGTTCCGACGAGGAGATGCGCGACATCCGCGGCGACCAGGTGAGCATGATCTTCCAGGAGCCGATGACGAGCCTGAACCCGGTCTTCACGTGCGGCGAGCAGATCAGCGAGGCGGTCCAGCAGCACACCGCCGCCAGCGCGCGCGAGGGCCTCGACCGGGCGGTCGAGATGCTGTCGCTCGTCGGCATCGCCGACGCGCGGCGCCGCGCGCGAGAGTACCCGCACCAGCTGTCGGGTGGGATGCGCCAGCGCGTCATGATCGCGATGGCCCTCTCGACCGATCCCGACCTGCTCATCGCCGACGAGCCGACGACCGCCCTCGACGTGACGATCCAGGCGCAGATTCTCGAGGTCATGCGTGACCTGCGTGAGAAGAACCGGATGGCGATCATGCTCATCACCCACGATCTCGGCGTCGTGGCCGAGATGGCCGACGAGGTCGTGGTCATGTATGCCGGCAAGGTCGTCGAGCGCGGCGACGTGCGGACGATCTTCGGTTCGCCACATCATCCGTACACGCAGGGCCTGCTTCACTCGATCCCGCGCCTCGACGAGCGCGTCGAGCGGCTCGAGGTCATCAAGGGCACGGTGCCGTCGCCGTACAACCTGCCCGAGGGGTGCCTGTTCAAGCGACGCTGCCCGTTCCGCATGCCGATCTGCGACACGGCACCGCCCTACCGTGAGGTCGGCGAGGACCACTTCAGCCGCTGCTGGCTGACTCCGTCGGGGGAGAAGCCAGAGGTCGGCGAGGACGCGCCGCCCGAGGAGGCCGAGGCTGCCGGGGAGCAGCTCACGGTGGAACCGCGATGACGAGCCAGACGACGAGCGTCGTGGGCGACACGACGAGCGCCGGCCAGACGAGCGCGCAACGAACCGTCGCCCGCGGCGGGGTCGTCGGTGCGCCGCTGCTCGAGGTGGACAACCTCGTCAAGCACTTCGAGATCCGCGGCGGGATGATGGGGATCAGCAAGCTCGGCGCCGTGCGCGCCGTCGACGGGGTGAGCTTCAACGTGCACGAGGGCGAGACGCTCGGCCTCGTGGGCGAGTCGGGCTGTGGCAAGACGACGCTCGGCAAGGTCATCCTGCGCCTCATCCCGCCGACCGCCGGTCGCGTGAGCTTCGAGGGCAAGCAGCTGTTCGACCTGAACGCCCGTGAGCTCAAGGCCGCGCGGCGGGACATCCAGGTCGTCTTCCAGGATCCGTATGCCAGCCTGAACCCGCGGATGAGCGTCGGCGAGATCGTCGGCGAGGGCCTCTACGTCCACGGCATGACGAACAAGCGCGAGCGCGAGTCCGCCGTTCGCGAGCTCCTCAAGCGCGTGGGGCTCAACCAGCAGCACATCCATCGCTACCCGCACGAGTTCTCCGGCGGCCAGCGCCAGCGCATCGGCATTGCCCGCGCGCTCGCTCTGCGCCCGAAGTTCGTCGTCTGCGACGAGCCGGTCAGCGCCCTCGACGTCAGCATCCAGTCCCAGGTGCTCAACCTGCTCAGCGACCTCCAGGACGAGTTTCAGCTGACGTACCTGTTCATCGCCCATAACCTGGCGGTCGTGCGCCACCTCTCGACGCGCGTCGGCGTGATGTACCTCGGCAAGATCGTCGAGCTGGCCGAGGCCGATCAGCTCTACGTGAGCCCGAAGCACCCGTACACGAAGGCCCTGCTGTCGGCGATCCCGATCCCCGATCCGACGGTGCGTCGCGAGCGGATCGTCCTCAAGGGCGATCTGCCGTCACCGGCGAATCCGCCATCCGGCTGCCGCTTCCACACGCGCTGCCCGATGGCGCAGGAGATCTGCAAGACCGAGGAGCCGCCGCTGCGCGACGTGGGCGGGGGCCACATGAGCGCGTGCCACTTCGCCGAGGACGTGACGCCCCTCCACGAGCGCCACGACAGCTAGGGTCGCTCGAGCCCCGGCGTCGGGGTGTCTCCGCGGTCCGGCTCGACTGCGCCCGGTTCCGTCGTCCGGATCTCGACCTGTTCGCTGCCGTCGGGCCGCCGCGTGCGCGTGACGTGGATGTGCGGGTGGGTCTCGTCGCCGACCTGCTCGCGTGCCACGCTGACCATGACGTGCTCGTCGACGTCGGCGAGCCGCTCCGTCTCCGGCAGGGCGGCGTTCGGCACCGTGCGGAACAGGACGTAGCTCACGAAGACCCACGCCACCGCGATGACCGGGATGGCGAACAACGCGCCCCACACGCCCGCGAGCTGCGCGCCCAGGAGCAGGCCGACGAGCACGAGGATCGGATGGAGCCCGAGCGCGCCTCGCATGAGCCGCGGCTGAAGCCAGTTCACGAGGACCGTCTGCACGACGACGAGGATGATCGTGGCCGGGATCGCGGAGCTACCGGCGAACAGGACGGCGCCGATGATCGGCGGGATGAGCGCCAGCGGTGGGCCGAAGAAGGGGATGAGCATGGCGAGCGCGCTCATCGTTCCCCACAGGAACAGGTAGGGGATGCCGAACAGGGTGCCGACGACCGCCACGAGCAGGGCCTGCATGGCGGCGAGGATCAGCTGCGCGCGGAGGAAGCCGCCGAACGCCCGGGCGATGCTGCGCTCGAACAGCTTCGCCTCGTCGCTGTAGCGACGGGGGACGATGGCGCGCAGGCGGGCGAGGATCCGTCGCGAGTCCATGAGCATGTAGAGCGACAGGACGATGATGAGGAGCAGCGAGCCGAGTGCGGCGATCGTCACGCCCGCGATCCGCTCGGCCTGCTCGACGATGTCCCTGCCGATCTGCTCCACGGCGCCGACCGCGCCCGCGTACAGGTCGGTCAGGTCGATCTGGAGGCGGCCGAGCTGGACGCTGCGTTCCCACTCGCCGAGGACCGCCAGGATGTTGCGCTCGGTCTGCGGGTAGTTCCTCGCCATCTCGCCGACCTGCTGGGTGATCGCCGCCCCCGTGTAGAAGAGGGCGAACCCGAAGACGATGAGCGCGAGCAGGTACGTGGTGACGACGACAGGGCCTCTCGGGGCGTCGAAGCGCTCCTCGAGCCACGAGACGAGCGGGGACATGACGAACGCCAGCAGCCAGGCTAGGAAGACGATGAGCAGGATCGACCCGATGCTGCCCATGGCGGCGAACAGCCGCTCGAGCAGGAGGACGGCGAAGTAGACGCTGCCGAGGACGAGGAAGCCGATGAGCCAGCGCCGCTCGCG
>DATKDB010000010.1:0-4508 GCA_035512895.1 Binatia bacterium
CACCGCGCGTGCCGAGTCGAGGGCGTCCGGCCGGGCCGCACCGATCTCGTCGGCGCGCGACAGGACGACGACCGCGTTGATGGGCGAGGCGTGCGCGATCGAACGGTCCATGAACGCCTCGAGGAACTGGACGTCGGACCGGTGGAGATGGCGCATGAGGTACAGGACGGCGTCCGCCTCGCCTGGTCCGTCGGCCTCGTCGTCGAGGATGGCCCGGGTCGTTCGGGCCGAGGTGGCCTCACTGGCCGACGCGAGGCCGGGCGTGTCGATGAGCGTGAGCTCGACGAGCTTCTGTGACGGCCAGCCCACCTCGATCCGCTCGATGGCGTCGAGCTGAAGGTCTCCGAGGTCGATGTCGAGCATTCCCTCCTGGCGCCTGAACGCGAGCTCCCGTGAGCCCGACGGACGAAGCGCGGCGGCGACGCGATATCCCAGCGCGTGGCGGTACCAGGTCACGATCCGCGTGCACTCTCCGGCGTCGGTCGCGGCGAGCCGCTCGCCGACCAGCGCGTTTAGCAGGGTCGACTTGCCGGCCTTCACGCGGCCCGCGATAGCGACGCGGAGTGGCTCGTCAAGGCGGCGCATCGCCGCGAGGACAGCCTCCTCCTGATCAGTTCCGCGAGCCACGGTGAGTGTTTCATTGGCGATGCGTCCGACCTCCTCGGCGAGGTCGCCCGTGGCCGTCGGCTCGTTCACGTGTGGTCTAGGAGGGCAGGTCGATGCAGTTGCCGCTGCCCTCAACGATCGAGTGATCGCGATTCGCGACCAGCATGCACATCTGGGTCGCGCGGGCCGGCCTGTCGGCCACGGAGTACCCGCGGAACGGGATCGGCCCGGCATACACGTACCACGGACCATCACCCGGTACTCCGGCGTCAGCAACCGAGGTGGTGTCGAAGAAGAAGTGAACGTGGCGCCCGGGAAGAGAGGGATCGTAGCCAAACGTCTCGTATTCGACGACGTAGTCATCGCCGCCGACGGTGATGCTCGTGATGCGCGCCTGGCGACCCGCTGGCGTGGGAGTTGAGACGGGCAAGAGCGTCCCGGTAGGCGTCGCGGACACCGCGGCCGTGGGTGAGGGGGTCGGGGCCGAGGTCGGGGCCGAGGTCGGCGCGAGTGAGGGGCTCGGCGTCGTCGACGCATCGGTCGGATTGGCCGCTATGAAGGTGGGGGACCCGGTCGGAGCGGCTGCGGGGGAAAGCATTCCCGACGCCACGAGCGCCAGGATCGCGGCGAGTGCGATACCACCGACCGCGGCGAAAACGCCGATCATCCTGCCGCGACCCGAGCCGTTCCCAGCGTCAACGGGTGGAGGAGGCCGACGTGCCGGAGGCGCCTGGTCGTCAAGCGCAAGCGGCGGGGGAACCTCCGTCGGAGGGCCGTCTGGTCCGGTCGAGATCGTTGCTGCATCCCCACCGCCGCCCGGTGGACCTGCAGCAACTGCACCGGCGAGCGCCAAATCGGCGACCGGCGCCCCCGCCACTTCCTCGGTGGCGTCGGCTGCGGCTTGGCGGCTCCCTTCCGCCATCAAAGCCGCCCCGAGCGCCATCGAGTGCTTGGGATGGGCGTCGATGGCGACCGGGCGCTGCGTAGTCTCGCGGACCATCTCGGCGACCAGCGGGATGCGCGACGTGCCACCGACGAGTAGGACACGGTCAATTCCTTCGAAGTCGAGACCGGCGCTCTTCACGGCCCGCCCGAGGGCCGCGATCGTCTCGGTGATGCGCGGCCGAATGATCTCCTCGAACTCCTCCCGCGTCAGACGCATCTCGGTGTGCACGCCGGGCAGGACCACCGGGATCGTAACGTCGGTGTCCGAGGACAGGGCCTCCTTGGCCCGCCGGCATTCCTCACGCAGGCGCGCGATTGCCGCCAGCGTCGCTGGGTCGGAGGCGTCAATCTCTGTGCCGGAGTTCCGGACCGAGGTCATGACGCGGGTGAAAATGGCCTCATCGAAGTCGATGCCTCCGAGGCGTTCCATGCCCTCGGGCCGGCCGAGCTGCTCGAATCCCGATTCGCTCTTGCGCAGGATCGTGGCGTCGAACGTGCCGCCGCCGAAGTCGTAGACGGCGATGACCACGCCAACAGGGACACGCTCCTGCAGGGCGTAATGGACCGCGGCCGCCTCGGGCTCGGTCAGCAGGTGGACGTTCGCGATATCGGCCAGGCGGACAGCCTGCTGCAGGAGGTCGACCTTGTACGCGCCGTAGCTTGCCGGATGGGTCAGGGCGATGGCGTCCGGCGGCCCACCCGCCTGCTCTGAGACGCGGGCAACGATGGCACGCAAGAGATGAGCGAGAAGGGATTCCGCGCCATAGGGAGTACCACCCAGGATGATCGGCGTCGGATCGCCCAGTCGCCGCTTGAACTCCCGCGCGGTCCGGGTCGGCTCGCTCAGCGAGCGTCGCTCAGCGGCGTCACCGGTAAGGACCTCGCCGTCCGCGCGCAGGACAACGATGGAGGGGATCGTCGCCGCCCGCTCGCCCAGCTGGAAGATCTCGATGCGATCGCCAAGAGCCGTCGCAGCGGCCGAGTAAGTCGTGCCGAGATCGATCCCGAGCGCGTATCCCATCAGATGAGCCACCCCGTGCCGAGCTAGCGGAGCGCTGAGTCTAGCGCCCCAGCGCGGCGTTGGTCCGTGAGTACACTCCCAGCAATGAGGAACAGGCCCGTGGGAGCCGATGCTGCGACCGGCGCGGCGCCACCGCTGGAAGCTCCTCCCATCGCGGGGGTCATCGCGGCGGTGTCAGAGCTCGCACGCGAACAGGGGCGTGACGACCTCGTGGATCGCCTGCAGGGCGTCGCCGAGCGGGTCGCCAGGTCCGAGACCATCATCTGCGTCGTGGGCGAGTTCAAAAAGGGCAAGAGCGCGCTCGTGAACGCGCTGATAGGGAGCTCGGTCTGCACCGTCGATGACGACCTCGCGACGGTGACTGTGACCATCGTCCGCCACGCTGCAGAGTTCACGGCCACGGCCCGACGACGCGAGGGCGGCAGGCTCGTCGTCGAGGCCATCGGTGAGTCCGACATTGACCGATGGGTCGCCGAACGCGACGGCGCCGATCGCCCCCACGGGCTGGAGTTGGTCGAGGTGGGCCTACCCAGCGCCTTCCTCGAACGGGGCGTCGCGCTCGTCGATACGCCTGGGGTCGGCGGGCTCAACGCCGCCCACGCGGCAGCGACGCTCGCGTTTCTGCCCACGGCCGACGCGCTTGTATTCGTGACCGACGCCTCCGCCGAACTGTCCGGCCCGGAACTCGCATTCCTGGAGACGGCGCGCAAGACGGGTTTGCCAATCCTCATCGCGGTCACCAAGGTCGACATCTACCCGCAGTGGAGACGGATCGTCGCCATCGATGAGAAGCACCTGCAGGCGATGGGCGTTGCCGACAAGCCGTTCCCCTTGAGCTCGGTGCTCCGCGCGGCGGGCAGCGTGCTGGCCGACCAATCTCTTGACCAGGAGAGCGGCTTCCCGAGCTTCGCCGATGCGCTCATCAAGGACGCCGTTGCTCGCGCTCGCGATGCGTCGCGTTCGGTGGCAGTCGCCCAGATCCTGGACGTTCTCGACCAATTGCGAGAGCCCCTGGCGACCGAGTCGATGGCCCTCGAGCGCCCCGAGGCGGCCGAGCAGCTCGCGGGCGAACTTCAGGACGTGGGAGATAAGCTGGTCTCGCTTGCCGGCGCTGATGCGTCATGGTCGGTGCGTCTCGAGGACGAGTTCGCGGCTCTCCGCACACGGACGAAGTTCGCGTTCGACTCGAGGATGCGAAACCTCCAGCGCGACACTCAGGAGCAGATCGAGCGCATCGACCCGGCGCGATCCTGGCCGGACGTGAGCCAGCAAGTGCAGCAGGACACCGCGGCGGCAGTAAGTGCAGGCTTTCTCCAGGTGACCGAGGGCGCCGCGGCCATCCAGGCCCAGATCGCCGAGTTGCTGGCCGTCGAGACGGTCGGGCACGACAACGAGAGTGAGGCCGTGTCATTCGATATCTCGACGCTCTGGCGCGGCGGACCTGCATTCAAGGGTGGGGCAAAGACAGGGCTCGCGGCAGGTATCGGATTGCTGGGCGGCGCCCAAGTCGGCACGGTCGGGGTCGAGATGCTCGGCATGCTCGGGGCCTTGCTCGGCACGGCGGTCGCCGGGCCGGTCTTCCTCGGCGTGGCCGCCGTGATCGGTGGCAAGCAGGTCATCGACGAGCGGCGTCGCCTGCTGGCCGACCGCCGACAGCAGGCGCGCTCGTTCCTGAGCGAGTTCCTCGAGGAGGTCCGGTTCGAGGCCGATGGCCGCCTGGCGTTGCTCTTGGGCGAGGTGCAGCGTCAGGTCCGCGCCGGGTTCACCGAGCGAATCCGCGAGCTCCGGCGGACCTATGCCGAGACCACGGAAGCCCTCGAGCGCGCCACCGAGCAGGCCGAGACCGAGCAGCGCGCGCGCCTCACCTCGGTCCAGGCCGAGCTGCGCCATATCGAGGAGCTGCGCGATCGCGCTATTGCACTCGAGCTCGAGCCCA
>DATKDB010000011.1:0-36344 GCA_035512895.1 Binatia bacterium
ATGGAACCGGGCGACGTCGTGCCGCGCCCCCTCCTCGACGAGGGCGCCGAGCAGCTCGTACCGGATCTCGGCGGCGAGAGGGCCGTCGGCGGCGTCGAGCTCGGTGATCGCCCAGTCCTCGCGGTGCGGCTCCTCGATGGCGCGACAGCTGCCGACGAGCTCGCCGTCCATCTCCGCCACGAGGTGCACCGACGGGGCGCGCAACGGCAGCCAGGAGGGGATGAGCGTCGACAGGCTGATCCGTGGCGACTCGGCGGTCGGTGCCGGCACGCCGAGGCTGCGCCGGTGGGCGTCGAAGGACGCGTGGACGCTGCGCGACAGGTCGGCAAGGGCCTGACGGTCGGTCAGGCGCGCCGTGCGGATCGTTCGCTCCACACCGATCATGCCGGCCGCCTCGAGGCGTCCCCGACGAGCTCGACGAGCAGCCGGTGGATCCGTCGGTCCGGGGGGAGCTCCGGATGGAAGGCGGTGGCCACGACACGACCCTGGCGGCCGGCGACCGGGTTGCCGTCCGCGTCACGGGCGAGCACCTCCACGAGCGGGCCGACCCCGGTGACGATCGGGGCGCGGATGAAGATCGCGTGGAGTGGCTCGTCGCCGAGGGCCGGGATCGTGAGGTCCGTCTCGAAGGAGTCGAGCTGGCGCCCGTACCCGTTGCGACGAACCTCGAGGTCGAGGAGCCCGAAGTACGGCTCGTCGCCGTCGGCGAGCCGCTCGGCCAGCAGGATCATGCCCGCGCAGGTGCCGAGCATCGGCGTGCCGCTGCGGGCCATCGCCGAGATCGGCTCACGCAGTCCGTAGGCGTCGACGAGCCGCCGCATCGTTGTCGACTCGCCGCCCGGCAGGATGAGCGCGTCGAGATGCACGAGGTCGCGGGGCAGCCGGACCTCGACCGGCTCGCCGCCCACCTCACGAATCGCCTCGACGTGCGGCCGTACCGCGCCCTGCAGGGCGAGCACACCGATCCGCGGCCGTCGCTCGGCGTTCATGCGCTCGATCGCCTACCAGCCGCGGACGGCGAGTCGTTCCTCCGGCGGGATCTCACCGGCCGAAAGGCCGCGCATCGGCTCACCGAGCCCCGTGCTCACCTCGACGAGGATCTCCGGGTTGTCGTAGTGGGTCGCGGCCTTGACGATCGCCTTCGCGTAGCGCTCCGGGTTCTCGCTCTTGAAGATGCCTGAGCCGACGAAGACGGCCTCGGCGCCGAGCTGGCGCATGAGGGATGCATCGGCCGGGGTCGCGACGCCGCCGGCGCTGAAGTTCGGGACCGGGAGCGCGCCGAGCTCCGCCGTCTGCTTGACGACATCGAGGGGTGCCCGCAGCTCCTTGGCCGCGGCGAAGAGCTCGTCGGGGCGCATGTTCCGGAGCTGGCGGATGCCCTTCTGCACGGCGCGCATGTGGCGGACCGCCTCGACGATGTCACCGGTGCCGGCCTCGCCCTTCGTGCGGATCATCGCCGCCCCCTCGCCGATGCGGCGCAGCGCCTCCCCCAGGTCGCGGCAGCCGCACACGAACGGCACGTCGAAGACGTGCTTGTCGATGTGATGCTCCTCGTCGGCCGGGGTGAGCACCTCCGACTCGTCGACGAAGTCGACCTCGAGGGCCTGGAGCATCTGCGCCTCGGCGAAATGACCGATGCGGCACTTCGCCATGACCGGGATGCTGACCGCGGCCTTGATCTCCTCGATGAGCTTCGGGTCGCTCATGCGAGCCACCCCGCCGAACTTGCGGATGTCCGACGGCACGCGCTCGAGCGCCATGACGGCGACCGCGCCCGCCTCCTCGGCGATTTTCGCCTGGTCGGCGGTCACGACGTCCATGATCACGCCGCCGGCGAGCATTCTGGCCAGGCCGACCTTCGTGGCCCAGGTTGATCGTTCGATGGTCGTCATTCGTGTTCCCTGCGCTGCACCGATGCGAGCGCCTCGCGCCGCTCGAGTTCAGCCTCGCATTCTACTCTCGGCGCGCTTTGGCGCCATCGGGCACGGTCGTGCGGCCGCTTCCTGGGCCGCCGGCGGAGACGTTGCGCACGGATTGGTATTATCCCGCGCAGGAAGGCGCTCAAATGATGATCAATGCACCCGTCCTGGTCCTGAACCAGAATTACGAACCGCTCAACGTCTGCGACATCAGGCGCGCCTTCCGGCTGCTCGGCAACGCGAAGGCGGAGCTGCTGGCACGCAACCACCAGGTCATCCACACCCCGACGCTCGCGATCCCGGCGCCGTCGGTCATCCGCCTCCAGTACCACGTCAGGCGCCCGCAGCCGCGCGTCAAGCTGAGCCGCCGCGAGGTCTTCAGCCGTGACCGGCACATGTGCCAGTACTGCGGCAAGGTGAGCCGTGACCTGACCCTCGACCACGTCATGCCGAAGCACCGCGGCGGGCGGCACGAGTGGGAGAACCTCGTCGCGGCCTGCCGGGGGTGCAACCACCGCAAGGGCGGCAAGACGGTGAGCGAGGCGCGCATGCAGCTGATGCGCGAGCCGCGCGCGCCGCGGGCCGACCTGCGCTACCTGTTCGGCACGTACCTTTCGGACGAGCGCAACGACGCCTGGCGCACCTTCCTCTTCCTCGAGCCGCTCAAGCCGCAGCAGCCGGCCGGCTGAGGGTGGCCGCCGTGCCACCCGCGCGCGAGCTCTCCTTTCCGGACGGCCTGCCCGCTCGGGTCGTCGAGGTGCTCTCGGTCATCGCCGCGGCCGGCCACGAGGTCGCGCTCGTCGGCGGCTGCGTCCGCGATCGGGTGCTCGGCCTGCCGGAGACCGGTGACTGGGACGCGGCCACCTCGGCGCCGCCGGAGGCGATCGCCGCCCTCTTCGCGACGGCGACGTGGGAGAACCGCTTCGGAACGGTGACGATCGGAGGGTCGCCGGAGGTGGAGGTGACCTCGTACCGCGCGGAGGCCGGGTACAGCGACCGGCGACGACCCGACGAGGTGCGCTTCGGCGTCTCGCTGGCCGATGACCTCGCCCGCCGCGACTTCACGGTCAACGCGATGGCCTGGACGGCGATCGACCTGCCGTCGGGACGCGGACGCCTCGTCGACCCTTTCGGCGGGGAGCGCGACCTGGCCGATCGGCTCCTGCGAACCGTGGGGGATCCGCGCGAGCGGTTCACCGAGGACGCCCTGCGGCTCATCCGCGCCGCCCGCTTCGCCGGTCGCTTCGAGATGACGATCGAGGCCGAGACCGAGGCCGCCATCGAGGAGCTCGCGCCGGCGGTGGCGACGGTCTCGCCGGAGCGCGTCCGCGACGAGCTGCTGCGCATCCTCCGGCTCGACCCGCGCCCGTCCCGCGCGTTCGGGCGGCTCGAGCGGCTCGGGCTGCTCCGGGTCATCCTGCCCGAGCTGGCGGCGCTGCGCGGCGTTCCGCAGTCGAAGGCCGTCGCCGGCGACGCGCTCGACCACACCCTGGCGGCGGTCGACGCGGCCACGATCGACGCGCGCCTCGCCGCCCTCCTCCACGACCTCGGCAAGGCAACGACGCTCGCGGACGGGCACTTCATCGGCCACGAGTCCGTCGGGGCCGAGCTGGCGGCACGCCTCCTCGCACGGCTGCGGGTCGCCGGATCCGAGGCGTCGCGCACCGTCGGCGCGATCCGGCATCACATGTACGCGTACGACGACTCGTGGAGCGACGCGGCCGTGCGGCGGTTCATTCGCCGGACCGCCGACATCGATCGCGACCTGCTTTTCGCCCTGCGCCGCGCGGACAGCGCCGCGTCCGGCGCCGGCCCGGCCGCCGAGGCGAACCAGGCTCGGCTCGAGGCGCGGATCGCGGGGGAGCTGGCAGAACACGCGGACCTGCTTCTCCATCGGCGCCTGGCCGTCGACGGCCACGATCTCCAGCGCGAGCTCGGCCTGGAGCCCGGACCGCAGGTCGGTGAGGTCCTGGATCGGCTCACCGAGGCGGTTCTCGACGACCCGTCGCTCAACGAACCGGCAACGCTGCTGCGCCTCGCGCGGGAGCGGTGACAGCGCGCACCGGTCATCCGAGCGCGACCCTGCGCCGCGGCTGACGGCGGGGAGGACGCTGCTACAATCGGCCTCTTTCCTCGCTGACATCGACCGGAGGAATCGCGCTCCGATGACCGCCAGCGTGCGTCGAGCCGTTCGGCTCGAGCACCGGCTGACCCAGCCCAACGCCTCCCTCGCCGACCTCGAGGCGGCCGTGGCGCTCGCCGCAGAGCACGAGCTGGCCGCGCTGACCGTCAACCCGTGGCTGGTCAAGGCCGCGAAGCGCAGGCTGGGCCGTTCCCGGGTCACGCTCGGGACCGTGGTCGGCTATCCGAACGGTGGCCAGCTCCTGAGCGTGAAGGCGTTCGAGGCGTCGAAGGCGCTCGAGCAGGGGGCGACGCAGATCGACTTCGTCATCAACGGCGGCGCGCTCTCCTCGGGCGACGACGAGACGGTGTTCAACGACATGCTCGCCGTCGTCGACATGGCGCACTCCGCGCTCGCATCCGTCGGTGTCATCGTCGAGGCCGCCCCCCTGACCGAGGAGCTCGTGCGCCGCGCCTGCCACCTTGCCGAGCGCGCCGGGGCGGACTTCGTCGTCACGAGCCCTGGAACCGCGACGGTCCGGTCGACGATCACGCGGACCCGCATCCTGCGCGACGGCGTCGGCCCGCGCATTGGCGTCAAGGCCTGCGGCCCGTTCCGCAGCGCCGAGCAGTTTGCCGATGCCGCTTCCGCGGGTGCAACCCGCGTCTCCGCCTTCCTGACGCCGGCCCTCGCGAGATCCGCGACCGAACCGCCGACGCTCGCCGTCGCGGGTGGCAAGGTGGGCGTGGGGTGAAGGTCCTCGTCGTCGGGGGGGCCGGCTACGTCGGCGCCACGAGCGTCGAGCGCTTCGTGGACGCCGGTCACGAGGTCGTCGTCTACGACAACCTCTCGAGCGGTCATGCCGCCGCCGTCCCCGAGGGGGCGCAGCTCGTCGTCGGGGACATCGCCGACCGCGGCCGCCTCCGCGCCGTCCTCGCCGACGGCGTGGAGGCCGTGCTCCACTGCGCCGCGCGATCGCTCGTCGGCGAGTCGATGACCGATCCCGGCCTCTACTACCGCACGAACGTCGCGGGGGGCGTGGCGCTGCTCGAGGCGATGCAGGAGGCGGGCGTGAACCGACTCGTCTTCTCCTCGACGGCCGCGGTGTACGGCGAGCCGCGCCGCGTCCCGATCGCGGAGGCCGACCGCACCGAGCCGATCAACCCGTATGGCGCCACGAAGCTCGCCTTCGAGGGGGCGATGCGCTGGTTCTGCGCCGCGCACGGCTTTCGGGCGATCAGCCTGCGGTACTTCAACGTCGCCGGTGCCACCGAGCGAAACGGCGAGGACCACGACCCGGAGACGCACATCATCCCGCTCGTGCTGCGCGTGGCGGCCGGCGCGGCGACGCACGTCCAGATCTACGGCCAGGACTACCCGACCCCCGACGGCACCTGCATCCGCGACTTCATCCACGTGCGCGACCTCGCGAACGGACACCTGCTCGCCCTCGAGGCGACCGGCGAGGGCGACCCGTCGCTCGAGGTGTACAACCTCGGCTCCGCGGCCGGGTTCAGCGTGCGCGAGGTCGTCGAGGCCGCCCGCCGCGTCACCGGCCGGGCGATCCCGGCTCGGCCGGTCAAGCGCCGGGTCGGCGACCCGCCCGTCCTCGTCGCCTCGTCGCGGCGCGCGCGCCGAGAGCTCGGCTGGCAGCCGACACATTCGACCCTCGAGCACATGCTCGCCGACGCCTGGGCGTGGCGCGAGGCGCACCCGAACGGGTATGCGGACCCACCGACGAGCGGGTCCGGTCCGGTCGGCTCCAACGGGCGAGTGGCCGCCTCCGCGGGTTGAGTCAGCCGGTCTCCGCGGCGCAGCGGGCGCAGAGGCCGTAGAAGTCGAGCCTGGCGTCGTCGATTCGGAACCCGAGGTCCGCGGCGACGCGCTCGGCGACTGGGGTCACGTACGCCTCCCCGATCTCCTCGACTCGTCCGCATCGGTCGCATGCGAGGTGGTGGTGGTGCTCCGGGCGGCAGGCGACATAGCCGTAGACGTGCCCATCCTGCTCCAGGCGGCGCGCGACGCCGGCCGTCACGAGCGCCTCGAGCGTGCGGAAGACCGTGGCGCGGCCGATGCGTGGGTCTCGGCGCAGGAGCTGCTCGTACAGCTCGTTGGCGGTGACCTGCCGGCCCATCGCGGCGAGCTCGTCGGCGACGACGAGCCGCTGGCGCGTCACGCGCTCGCCGGCCTCGGCGAGCCGCGCGGATGTCGACCTGCCGGTCAATGCCCGCCGACCGCTTCGGCGAAGATCGAGAAGGCGTAGATGGCCGCCACGCCGAACAGGGTCGCCGCGACGATCCATCTCGACCGGTCGCTTCGATGCGCCTCTGGCAGAAGCTCGGCGGCGCCGATGTAGAGGAAGAAGCCGGCGAAGACGGCCAGCATGCCGCCGAGGACCTCGTCCGGCACCGGCAGCAACAGCCCGACGACGACGCCGACGACGGGGGCGAGGGCGATGAGCGCCACCCAGCGATAGATCTCCTCGCGCGGCGCTCGGGCGGCGAGGAGGAGGCTCACGATGCCGATGCCGTCGCTGAAGCGGTGGACGACGACGACGACCCCGATCACGAGGCCCAGGCCACCGCCGATCGCCAGGCCGGCGGCCAGCGCGACCCCGTCGAGGAAGCTGTGCAGGCTCATCCCCAGGCTGCCGATGAACCCGACATGGCGATGGGCGGCGTCGCCGTGATCAAGCTCGGTGGCGGTCTCGTGGCCGACGTGCAGGGCGGTGAGCTTCTCGATGGCGTAGAACGCGAGGAACCCGATGGCCGTGAAGAGCATCGCCTGGTCGAGCGACCCGCCGAGGTGCTCGACGCTCTCCGGGATGAGGTCGAAGTAGGCCGCCCCGATCCTGATTCCGGCCCCGACCGCGATGATCGCGCCCACGTGCCTGACGGCGCGAAGCGCGAGCACGCCGCCGAGCGCGGCCGACGCGAACGCGCTGGCGGAGATGAGGACGACGGCGAAACCCACGTGACTACCTCGATGTGTGGCCTGAAACGATACTGAGTATCATATAAACGCCGCGGCCGACACGTCAAGCTCCCCTTCGGTCGGTCGCCCGGCCCCCGTGGTAGCATCGCCCCGAGGCGCACCAATCCGGCACGTGCGCCCCTGCCAGTGCTCGCCGGTCGGCGCAGCTTTCCGCCTTGTCCGCTGGAGCCCCGTTTGCCCGATACCGACAGCCAAGCCCCCCGACCCGGCCGGCAGGGTGGCGCCACCGCCCCCGAGCCGGTCGCTATCGAGGTCGCAGCCGCCGAGGAGACGCACGCCCCGTCCGAGCTGGAGGCCGCCGTCATGGCCGCCGCCGCCGGCTACCGCTTCGGCGAGATCGAGGTTCCCGCGACGATCGCCCGCGCCCTCGAGACGATGGGCTTCCGCACCCCGACCGAGGTCCAGGCGCGCGCGATCCCGCCACTGCGCCGCGGCGAGGACCTTATCGGCCAGGCGCAGACCGGCACGGGCAAGACCGCCGCGTTCGGCATCCCGATCGTCGAGAAGATCGACCCGTCGAGCCGCCACGTGCAGGCGCTCGTCCTGACCCCGACGCGCGAGCTGTGCGTCCAGGTCACCGACGAGATCGGGCGTATCGGCCAGTTCCGCGGCGTGGCCACGGTCGCGATCTATGGCGGCTCGTCGATGGACCGCCAGGTCGAGGGCCTCAAGCGCGGGGCGCAGGTCGTCGTCGGCACGCCGGGTCGCGTGCTCGACCTCATCCGCCGGCGCGAGCTCGTCCTCGACCGGGTCCACACGGTCATCCTCGACGAGGCGGACCGGATGCTCGACATGGGCTTCATCGTCGACGTCGAGACGATCCTGTCCCGCTGCCCGCGGCAGCGCCAGACCGCGCTCTTCAGCGCCACGATGCCGTACGCGATCCTGCGCATCTGCGACCGCTTCATGAAGCACGATCCCGCCCACATCACCGTGCGCCCCGACCTCAAGACGGTCGAGACGGTCAGGCAGCTCGTGTACTTCGTCGCGGAGCAGGACAAGGTCAAGGCACTCATCGAGCTGACCGACCAGTTCGGCTTCGACCGGCTGCTCGTGTTTCGCCATACGCAGATCGGCGTGGACCGGCTGGCCGCCACCCTCGGGCGGCGCGGCAAGAACGTGGCGGGCCTGCACGGCGGCCTCTCCCAGCGCGAGCGGGACCGGACGCTGGCCGCCTTCAGGGCCGGGAAGATCCAGTTCCTCATCGCCACGAACGTCGCCAGCCGCGGCCTCGACATCACCGACCTGCCGTACGTCGTCTCGTACGACATCCCGGAGGACGCCGACACGTACGTCCACCGGATCGGGCGCACCGGACGGGCGGGCAAGGAGGGGACCGCGATCACGTTCGTCGGCGAGTGGGACCTCGACGCGTGGGAGGCCATTCGGTCCGAGGTCGGCGCCACGGTCGAGGAGGGCCGGCTCGACCTCTACGACCAGGGTTGAACCGATCCGCCCTTCGGGCGGTAGGCTGTATAGATGGTCGATCCGGTCTTTCCGCAGCGCGCGACCGCCGCGAACGCCGAGGTCCTCAGCGTCGACTGGCTCTTCGAGCCGCTCTGGCCGGGCGATCGGCTCATGGCGCGCATCGACCACGGCGACGTCACCCTGACCGACGAGGTCGGCCAACCCGCGTCGGCCGAGTACGAGGAGGTCGTCGAGCTGCTCCGCGCCGCCGTCATGGCGGGGCAGGCGGTCGTCGACGGCGTGTGGACCGCCCAACCCTTCGTCGGCGATGGCAGCCTGGCCCGCACGTGGGCCGACACGATCGCGCACGAGGGCCTGGGCGCCGAGCTTCCCGATCCGGTCGCCGAGGAGCGCCGCCGTGCCTTCGTCGCCGTCGATCTCGTCGAGCTCGACGGCGAGCCGCTGTACGACATCCCGTTCCAGGAGCGGCGCCGGCTGCTCGAGTCGGTCATCGACGAGCGGGTCCAGGTCCGGCTCAGCCCGGTCGTGAAGCATCCGCTCGGCGGCTGGCTCATCGGCTGGCGGGCGAACGGCTTTACCCACTACCTGGCGAAGCACATGAACTCGGGTTACCTGCCGGGCGAGCGAAACGACGACTGGCTCAAGCTCTCGCTGCGGGCCGTGACGCCGCGCGGGCTCGTCGGCCGCCTCGTCGGCACCCGGGATCGAGTCCGCCGCATCCGCGACTAACGACCGGGCCCGCCGGCGGGGCCGCGTGCTACCATCGACGTCCCCGAGCTCTCATCCGCCGAATCACGTCCGAGGAGGCTCGTCCTGACGTCCCATCCCACCGCCTCCATCCCTTCGGCGCTCGATGCCGATGGGCTGGCAGAGGTCAGGCGCGTCGGCAATGCCGACCTCATGGTGGGCATCCCGTCCTTCGGCAACGCCGAAACGATCGGCTACGTCGTGCGCGCGACGACGGCCGGGATGGTCCAGTACTTCCCCGAGCTGAAGCCGATCATGGTCAACAGCGACGGCGGCTCGCCCGACGACACGCCGCGCGTCGCGGTCAGCACGGAGAGCCCGGACTACCTCGAGAAGGTGATCCTCATCAGCCCGAAGCACAAGCTCCAGCGCATCAGCTTCACGTACCAGGGCACGAGCGGAAAGGGAACCGCGGTGCGCGCGCTGTTCGAGGTCGCGCGCGAGCTCAAGGTCAAGGCCATGGTCATGGTCGACTCCGACCTGCGTTCGATCGTGCCGGAGTGGGTCGAGCTGCTGGCGGGACCGATCCTGAAGGGCGGCTACGACTTCGTGGCGCCGCTGTACGCGCGCTACAAGTACGACGGCACGATCACGAACAACATCAGCTACCCGCTGACGCGAGCGCTCTACGGCGCGCGGATCCGCCAGCCGATCGGCGGCGACTTCGGCGTGTCCGGCGACCTCGTCAACCGCTACCTCGAGCTCGACACGTTCGACGAGCTGACCGCGCGCTTCGGCATCGACATCTGGATGACCCACTCCGCGATCAACGAGGGCTTCGCCGTGTGCCAGGCGCGCCTGGGCGCGAAGATCCACGACGCGAAGGACCCGGCCAGCGACCTCGGGCCGATGTTCCGCCAGGTCGTCGGCACGCTCTTCCGCCTCGCCGGCCGCTACGAGGACCGATGGCTGCGGGTCAAGGGCTCGCACCCGATCCCCGAGTACGGCTTCGAGCGGGTCGTGGCGCCCGAGGAGATCAGCGTCAACCATGCGAAGCTCATCGACAACCTCGATCAGGCGCGCATCACGCAGGGCGCCGTATGGACCGAGATGCTCAGTCCGGAGCAGCTCGAGCGGGTCATGTCCCTCGACCTCGACGAGGACCCGTCCGACTTCCGCTTCAGCGCCGAGCTGTGGATCCGCTGCCTGTACGACACCCTCATCGCCTTCAACCGGCCCGGCGCGGACCGCGAGAAGCTGCTGGCCGGGCTGACGGCCCTCTACTTCGGCCGCACCGCCGGGTTCATCGGCGAGACGCTCGAGATGACGACCGACCAGGCCGAGCGCGTCGTCGACGACCAGGCTCGCCAGTTCGAGGAGCTCAAGCCGTACCTCGTCACGCGCTGGCGGGAGATGCGCGCCGAGGCCGACGCCTGATGGCCGCCGCGCGGCGCAAGACCCCGTATCGCATCCTTCTGCCGCTCGCGAACCCGCGCACCGCGCGTGAGCTCGTCCGCATCGGCGCCGGCGTCGCGAACGGGCGGCCGACCGAGATCACGGCCCTCGGCATCGTCGAGGTCCCGGAGGGCGTCAGCCTGTCGGAGGGGGCGACCCAGGCGCGCACGTCGCGCCGCCTGCTCCAGCGCGTGCTCGACTTCGGCGACGAGGAGGGGGTCGAGCTGCGGACGATGGTGCGCATCGGCCGCCACGCGGCGGATGGCGTCATCGAGGCGGTCGGGGAGGAGGGCTCGGACCTCGTCATCTTCGGCTGGGGCGGGCCGCCGACGCCGTCGCAGAGCGCCCGCGCCGACGCGGAGGCCGCCGAGCTGGCGCTCGCCGGGCAGCGTGCCACGCCACGGCCCGTGTTCTCGCCGACGATCGACGCCGTCGTGCGCGAGTCCCCGTGCGACATCGCCGTCGTCAAGCAGCGCGGGGTCGGCCAGGTGACGTCGATCCTCGTGCCGGTGCGCGGCGGCCCGCACGCCGAGCTCGCGATGCGGATCAGCCGCGACCTCGCGAAGCGCTTCGGGGCGAAGGTCGTCGTCCTGCACGTCGTCCCGAAGGGCGTCGGCGAGCGTGCGGTCGAGCGTGAGCAGACGGCCGTCGACGCGTTCGTCCGCGAGCACGCGGGCACGCGCCGCGCGACCGGCATCATCCGAGAGGCGACGAGCGTGCGGCAGGCCATCATCAAGGAGGCGGCCAACCACCACCTCGTCGTCATGGGCGCGTCGGCCGCTCCGTCGAACGCCAGCCCGGACGGCCGCTTCCTGTTCGGCACCCTCGCCGAATCGGTCGCCTCGAAGGCGAAGCCGACCGTCATCGTCGTCAAGACGAAGCAGTCGGTCGGGCTCGCCACGTTCGAGGAGCTCCGCGCCAGCGAGGGCACGCTCGCCCACGCCGATGCCTTCGTCGAGCGGACCCGATCGCTGCCGGTCGTCGTCGACAAGTGGTTCGCCGAGAACACGTTCCACGCCCACGAGTTCGCCGACATCCGGAAGCTCGTCGCGCTCAAGGAGCGTCACGGACTCACGATCAGCGTCGGGCTGCCGGCGCTGAACGAGGAGAAGACGATCGGCACGGTCATCAAACGCGTGAAGGGCGCCCTCATGGACCGCGTCCCGCTCATCGACCAGATCGTCGTGATCGACTCGAACAGCGAGGACAGGACGGTCGAGATCGCCGCCGAGCTGGGCGTGCCGGTCCACCGGCATCCGGAGATCCTGCGGGAGCTCGGGACGCACGTCGGCAAGGGCGAGGCGCTCTGGAAGAGCCTTCACGTGCTCGACGGGGACATCGTGGCCTGGATCGACACCGACATCAGCAACATCCAGCCGCGTTTCGTGTACGGACTGCTCGGTCCGCTCCTGGCCGAGCCGCAGCTCCAGTACGTGAAGGGCTTCTACCAGCGACCGATCCGCTCCGGCGACGGGCTGCAGGCCGAGGGCGGCGGCCGCGTCACCGAGCTCATGGCGCGCCCCCTCATCAACCTCTTCTTCCCTGAGCTGTCGGGCATGATCCAGCCGCTCTCCGGGGAGTACGCCGGGCGGCGCGAGCTGCTCGAGGCCGTGCCGTTCTTCACCGGCTACGCCGTCGAGATCGGTCTCCTCATCGACATCCTCGACCGCGCGGGCCTCGTCGCCATGGGCCAGGTCGACCTCGAACGCCGCATCCACCGCAACCAGTCGTTGCCGAACCTGTCCCAGATGGCGTACGTCATCCTGCAGGGCGCCATCCGCAAGCTCGAGGAGCGGCACCGGCTCGAGCTGCTGACCGAGGTCGGGCGCGGCATGAAGCTCATCAATACCGGCAAGGACCACTTCAACCTCGAGGTGCGCGAGATCGGCGACGAGATCCGTCCGCCGATGATCAGCGTCCCGGCCTACGTCGAGCGTCGGAAGGCCCTCAGGGACCGATGATGCCGCTTCGCCGCCCAATGTCGCCCGCCGAACCGTCCGGATTCCCGCCAGGTGACCATTACGCACGGAACCGGCTGGTCGAACGGTCCGAGTTCCTGTGCCGCGTGAATTCGAACGCTCCAGGCGGCCCAAGAGGCCCATTTGGTTGCCGGGAACCCGCACAACGCACACATCATGTGAATCGGGACGGTTCGCCATGACGCGCACGCTGCGCGTCCTCGTAGCCCCCGATTCGTTCGGTGGTGCGCTCGACTCGGTCGGCGTGGCCGCCGCGATCGACGCGGGCTGGTCGCGCGTGCGGCCGAATGACGAGGTCATGCGCCGGCCGATGGCTGACGGCGGGGAGGGCACCCTGGCCGCCGTGGCCGATGCGCTCGGCGACGGCGCCGAGCGACGCTCGGTCGAGACGACCGATGCGCTCGGCCGGACGATAAGCGCCGACTGGCTGCTGCTCGACGACGGGCACGGCGCGTTCGTCGAGATGGCCGCCGCCTCCGGCCTGGCTCGCCTGTCGCCCGAGGAGCGCACGCCGGCGAACGCGCGCCTGGCCTCGACCCGCGGGACCGGTGACCTGCTCCGCGCGGCGCTCGACGCAGGCGTGGAACGAATCACGATCGGCCTCGGCGGCTCGGCCACGACGGATGGCGGCAGCGGGCTGCTCCGCGCGCTCGGCGTGCGCTTCCTCGACGGAGCCGGGGCCGAGCTGCCCGAGGGCGGCGTCGCGCTGGCGGATGTGAAGCGGATCGAGCATGGCGATCTCGACCCGCGGCTGCGCGACGTGAAGCTCGTCGTCGCCTCGGATGTGACGAACCCGCTGTGCGGGACGCGGGGCGCGGCCGCGACCTACGGACCGCAGAAGGGCGCGGATCCGGCGACGGTCAAGGAGCTCGATGCGGCGCTCGAAACCTATGGACGCGCGATCGAGGCCGCTACGGGTCGGCTGGTGGCCGACTTGCCGGGCGCCGGAGCGGCCGGCGGCACCACGGCCGGCCTGCTCGGCTTCACGAAGGCCACCGTTCGCCCGGGGGTTGAGGTCGTTGCCGATCTCGTCGGCCTGGCCGGCGCGCTCGATGCCGCGGATCTCGTCATCACCGGCGAGGGTCGGGCAGACGAACAGACCCTCCAGGGCAAGACGGCGATCGGCGTCGCCACGCTGGCGCGCCCGCGCAACACCCCGGTGGCGCTGTTGTGCGGCGGCCTCGGTCCGGGCGCCGAGGCCCTCGACGCGGTTATGGCGTTGACCGTGGTGCAGCCGATCGTCGACCGGCCGATGGACCTCGCCGACGCGATGGCTGACACCGAGCGCCTGCTCCAGGCGGCGGCCGGACGGCTGGCCCGCACCGTCGGGATCGGCATGGAGCTGGCGCGCCCGTAGGGCGCATCGGTCCGTGGCGAAGCGCCCGAGCCCGCAGAAGCGTGCCGCCGACCGTCGGAAGCGGCGACGCCTGGCGGACGTGGTCCTCGAGCGGCTCGGCGAGCGCTACGACGATCCCACCTGGGCCGGGCCGCGGGTCGACGCGGTCAGTGAGCTCGTGCTGACGATCCTGTCGCAGAACACCGCCGACACGAATTCCTTCCGCGCCTTCACGGCCCTGCGCGCCGCCTATCCCTCGTGGGACGCGGTGCTCGCCGCGCCGACCGACGAGCTCGAGGAGGTCATCCGGCCCGGCGGCCTGGCACCCACGAAGTCTCGCCGCATCCAGCACGTCCTTGCCGAGGTCCATGCCGCCACCGACGCGAGCTGGAACCTCTCCTTCCTGGGCACGAGGCCGCTGCTCGAGGCGCGTGAGTGGCTGACCTCGCTGCCCGGGATCGGCCGCAAGACGGCCGCGATCGTCCTCCTCTTCAACTTCGGCCGGCCGCAGCTGCCGGTCGACACCCACGTCCACCGCGTCGCCACCCGGCTCGGCATGCTTCCGCCCCGGACGCCACTGGCGCGGGCGCACGACCTCCTCGAGGAGATCCTCGAGCCCGACGAGATGTATCCGTTCCACGTCGAGCTCATCCGGCACGGGCGTGACACGTGCCGCGCGCCTCGACCGATCTGCGGTCTCTGCCCGCTGACCGACGTCTGCGCCTACTACGACCTCGCCGCCCGCGGCCGGGCACCGATGGCGCCGATTCCGCGGGGCCGCGCCGCCTTCGGCGGCGAGCCGCGCTACCACGACGAGCTCATCCACGGCTGGATGCCCCCGGAGTAGCGGGCCGCCCGGCACGCCCCGTGCGTAGGGGATGCGCATGATCAGCTCGAATCGCGGGGTCTGGCCCGCATGGCTCTGGATGTTCATCCTCTCGCTGCTGCTCGGGTGGCTGCCGCTCATCGGTCCGGCGATTGCCGGGTTCGTCGGCGGGCTCCAGGCCGGTGCGGTCGGCGCCGCGCTGATCGCCGCCATCATCCCGTCGCTCCTCGTGGCTGCGTTCATCTTCCTGCTGAGCACCGTGCTCGCGCTGCCGATCCTCGGCGTGCTCGCCGGCATGGGCATCTTCGTCATCCTGCTCGTCGGGACGCTTCCCCTCCTCGCGGGGGCGTGGATCGGCGGCGTCGTGGCCGAGCGGCGTCAGACGGACGGGGAGCGCCGGCCAGCGATCGCGGAGCAGCCCCGCTGTCCGAGCTGCGGCGAGCGGGTCGCCGACACCGACACCGTGTGCCCGAACTGCGGCGCGACGCTCGTCGGCGGTTGAGACGCCGGTTCCGTCCGTCGCGGGATTGGTCTAGAATCGGCCCTCGCGCGCCGAAGTAGCTCAGGGGTAGAGCATCGGTTTCGTAAACCGACGGTCGTGGGTTCGAATCCCACCTTCGGCTCCAGCCTTTCCCGGCCGCTCAGGCGATCAGGTCCGGGGTGACCTCCGCAAGCGAGCGGCATCCCGCCAGGGCCATCGAGCGCGAGAGCTCCTCGCGCAGGATCTCGATGACGTGCTGGACGCCGGCGGCGCCATCGACGGCCAGCCCCCACAGCACCGGCCTGCCGACGGCGACGAGATCGGCGCCGAGCGCCAGGCCTTTGAGCACGTCGATCCCGCGCCGGACCCCGCCGTCGATGACGAGCAGCGCTCGGTCGCCGACGGCCGCGGCGATCTCCGGCAGGACATCGATCGCGGCGACCGAGGTGTCGAGCTGGCGCCCGCCGTGGTTGCTGACCCAGATCCCGTCGCAGCCCGCGTCCACGGCGCGGACCGCGTCATCCGCCCGCAGCACGCCTTTCGCGAGGAGCGGCATCGGGCAGACGGATCGGAGCCAGGCGAGGTCGTCCCAGTCCATCGTCGGCAGCACGACGAGCCCCGTGTCGGGATCGACCGCCTGGTCGTCGGGCAGGTGCGCGCCGAGCTCGACTTCGAATCCGCTCCGGCGATCCCGCTCCCGGTTGCCCGGCAGCGGCAGGTCGACGGTCACGGCGACGGCCGAGTATCCCGCCGCCGCCGCCCGTCCCAGGAGGGCCTCGCATGCCTCGCGGTCGGTCGGCGGGTAGAGCTGGAACCAGCGCGGCCACCCGGGCGCGGCATCGGCGACCTCCTCCATCGGCGCCGACGAGATCGTGGACAGCGTGAAGAGCGCCTCGGCGGCCGCTGCGCCGCGCGCGGAGGCGCGCTCGGCGTCGGGATGGGACAGGATGTGGGAGGCGGTCGGGGACACGATGATCGGGTGCGCGAGCCTGACGCCGAACGCCTCCGTCGAGGTGTCGCGCGACGACACGTCGACGAGGACCCGCGGCCGCAGACGCAGCCGGTCCCACGACGCTCGGTTGTCGGCGAGCGTCGACTCGTCTCCCGCGCCACCGGTCTGGTAGTCCCACGCCGCCGGCTCGACCCGCTCGCGCGCCAGCGGCTCGTAGTCGGCGACGGTGATCGGCCTCGAGGTGTCCGTCATGCAGCGCCGATAATGACGGCATGCGACGAACCCCCGCAATCGTCATCGGCATCGCGGCGCTCGTGCTTGCCGCGGTCGTCGGATTCCTCCTCTTCCCGCGGCCCGCGGCGGCACCCGCGTCGACCCCATCGGCGCAGCCATCCGACAGCGCGCAGCCGTCGGCGTCGGCAGCCCTGGACGCCGAGCTGCTCGACCGGCGCTGGACGGTCCTGTACGTCGGCACCGATGCGAACGAGCGCCGCGACAGCGACGGCGAGCCGGTGAACACCGACGCCCTCATGCTCGTCAGCCTCTCCGCCGACCAGTCCGAGCTCACGCTCGTCTCGCTGCCGCGCGACACGGTCGACGTGCCCCTCGCCGGCGGTGAGACGTACGAGCGCAAGATCAACGGGCTCTATCGCGAGGAGGGCATGGAGGCGCTCGTCGGCGCAGTGGAGGCGCTCTTCGAGGTTCCGATCGACGCGCACGTCCTGCTCGACATGGACGACTTCGCGCGCCTCGTCGAGGCGGTCGGCGGCGTCGAGGTCTCGCCGGCGGCGCCGGTCGTCGATCCGATCGTGGACCTGGACCTCCAGGCCGGCCCGCAGCACCTGGGCGCCGCGCAGGCGCTCGGCTACGTCCGGACGCGCGTGGACGACGACTATGCCCGGATGGCTCGCCACCAGGAGGTGCTGCTCGACCTCGTCCGGCGTCTCGCCGATCCGGAGACCGACCTCGAGCTGCGACCGCTCCTCGACGGCCTCGAGTCCCTCGAGACCGACCTGCCGCTCGAGGATCTCGGCACGCTCCTCGAGCTCGCGCGGCGAGCGACCGAGGCGCGGGTGAGCGAGCTCGTCATCGCTCCGCCGCTCATCACGTTCGAGGGCGATCGCGGCGACGGGCGCGGCTACGTCCTCGAGCCGGACATCGAGGCGATCAGGGACGAGGTCCAGGGCCGGATCGGCGGATAGGCGCGGCCGGGCCGCGCCGGTCGATCAGGACTCCGATCCGCCCTCGGACCGTTCGCCGCGCTCGCCGGACGGGGCACCCTCGCGACCCTCGGCGGCGGGCTGACCCTCGGCCCCTTCGGCGGCCTCGCCTTCGGCGCCTTCGCCCTCGGCGCCCTCGCCCTCGAGCTCCTCGCCCTCGGCGACGACCGGCTCCGGCTCCTCTTCGACTCGCGGCGGGACGACGGTTGCGACGAGCGTGTCGCCATCGGTCATGACGTGGACGAGATCGCGGTTGAGGTTGAGGTCGCGGACGTGGATCGCGACGTCGAGCGTCTGCAGGACCGAGACGTCCACCGGCACCTCGTGCGGGATGTCGGCCGGGAGCGCCTTGACGTGGATGCTCGACAGGTTGTGCAGGAGGGTGCCGCCGGTGGCCTCGACCGCGGGCGCGATGCCGTTGAAGACGAGGGGGACGTCGACCTCCATCTCCACGTTCAGGTTGACGAGGTAGTAGTCGACATGGAGCGCGCGGCCGGTGAGCGGATGGCGCTGGACGCTCTTGATGAAGCCACTCGTGGCCCGGCTGGCGCCGGGGAGGCGGAACTTCACGACCGAGGTCCGGCCGGCGCTGCGGTAGAGCGTCTCGAAGGTCTTCGCGTCGACCTGGACGTTCGTCGAGCCCTCGCCCTTGCCGTAGACGACGCCCGGCACGAGGCCATCGCGGCGCAGCCGCTTGTTCGCCTTGCCCTGCGCCTCACGCGCGTCGAGGGTGAGCTCCAGGTCCATCGGTGGTGGGGTTCCTCTGTGGTGGTCGGGCGCCTCGTGGCTCGTGGGAGTAACGGGCAGCGCCGAACTGATCGTGCACGGTCGGGGTGCGAGGCGGCATGGTACCCCGCGACGGGGTGGCGGGCAAGCGCGCCCCATCGCCGATGCGCCCTCGCGCGGCCGGATCGGGGCTCCCAGGCCCCCCGGAATCGCGCCCGCCGCGTCCGTTCCTATACTTCCCCGCATGGCCGGCACGATCATGATCGTCGAGGATGAGCCCGCGGTGGCGCGCGGCGTCCAGGTCGCCCTGGAGCGCGAGGGATACACGGTCACCGTTCAGTCGACCGGCGAGGACGCGGTCGCCAGCTTCGCCGATGCCGCCCCGGACCTCGTCGTGCTCGACGTCCGGCTGCCCGGCATCGACGGCTTCGAGGTCCTCCGGCAGCTGCGGCAGCAGACGCGGGCGCCCGTCATCTTCCTCACCGCCCGATCCGACGAGGTGGACAAGGTGGTCGGCCTCGAGATGGGTGCCGACGACTACCTCGTCAAGCCGTTCAGCGTCCGCGAGCTCGTGACCCGCATCAAGGCGCTCCTGCGCCGAGCCTACGGCGAGCTGGCCGACACGCAGACCGGCCGCACGCTGCGTCGCAAGGACCTTGTCATCGACCTCGAGCGCCGGCGCGTGACGCGTGGCGGCGAGCGGATCGGCCTCACGACGACCGAGTTCGACATCCTTCGGCACCTCGCCGCACGGCCGGGCCGCGTCTACACGCGGGCACAGCTCCTCGAGCTCGTCCGCGACTACGACGACGCCCTCGAGCAGGACGAGCGCACGATCAACGTCCACATCAGCCACATCCGCGACAAGGTGGAGCCCGACCCGTCCATGCCCCGCTACATCCGGACGGTGAGGGGCGTCGGGTATGCATTCGCCGAGGACTGACGCCAGCGACAGCTCGACGGCGGGACGCTGGGCGCGCTTCGATCCGCGCGGCACCGCGGCGCTCCTGACGCAGCTCAACATCCGGCTCGTCCTGGCGCTGGCGATCGTGGCGCTCGTCGGGCTCGTGACCTCCGGCATCGCGATCGTCCAGCTCCTGCCGGGCTACTTCGCCGAGCAGACGGAGGAGCGGATGCAGACCGCGGCCGCCGCGACCGGCATCTCCCTGCGGCAGGAGATCGACGACGCGCAGGTGCAGGGCTTCAACGTGCTCCTGACCGAGATCCGCGACACGAGGGTCGTGCCACGCGTCGCGCCCGAGGCCGCCCGCGTCTTCAACGCGACGGTCACGATCATCAACGAGGCCGGGCACACGGTTGGCGGCCCCGCTACGCCGCCGGACATCGAGGCGCTCGAGGCGCAGGGCCTGCGCCGCGACACGGAGGTCGGCCGGGTGCGAGCGATCGTGGAGGTCGCGTTGCCGAACGACACGATCACGACGTACCAGATCATCGTCAGCGACCCGTACTCGACGCGCGAGGAGACGCTGGCCCAGATCCGTGGCGTCCTCATCGGCGCCGGACTGCTGGCCCTGGTGGCCTCGCTCCTGACCGGGATCGTCGCCGCGCGCAGCCTGACCGTGCCGATCAGCCGTCTGCGCGGCGTCGCCCGAAGCCTGGCGCAGGGCCGCCTCGACGAGCGCGCCGTCCCGTCCGGCATCCTCGAGATCGACGAGCTCGGCCAGCAGTTCAACGTCATGGCCGACCGCCTGTCCGGCACGCTGCGCATGCTCGAGGCCGACCGGGATCGGCTGCGCGAGTTCGTCGCCGACGTCAGCCACGAGCTTCGGACGCCGATCGCGGCGCTGCGGATGTACGCCGAGCTGCAGCGCGACGGGGAGGTCGACGAGGCGACCCGCCGCGAGTTCCTGGAGAGCTCGATCGTGCAGATCGCCCGCCTCGAGTGGCTGAGCACGAACCTGCTCGACCTCTCGCGCATCGACGCGGGCATCTATCCGCTCGACGTGCGCGAGGGCGACCTGCGCGACCCGGTCCAGGCCGTCGTGCAGGCGCTCTCGGAGGTCGCGTTGCAACGGGAGGTCACGCTCGCGTCGGTCGTCCCGGCCGAGGAGGTCCGGATGCGCTTCGATCGCGAGCGGATCGTGCAGCTCATGACGAACGTCATCGGCAACGCGCTGAAGTTCACGCCGCGCGGCGGGGCCGTATCGGTGCGATTGCGCGAGACCGAGGAGGCGGTGTCGATCGAGGTCGGCGACACCGGTCCCGGGATCCCGGCGGCAGAGATGCCGCACATCTTCGATCGCTTCTACCGGGGCACGAACACCGGGGACGCGCGGGCCTCCGGCAGTGGTCTCGGGCTCGCGATCGTCAAATCGATCGTCGAGATGCACGGCGGCCAGATCGACCTCGTCAGCGAGGTCGGCGCCGGGACCGAGGTGCGCGTCACGCTCCCGCGCAACGGGCAGGTCAACGAATCTTCACGCGGCACATTCCCTGCGCGCAACGCGGATGTCGTAGCGTGAGCAGCATGCACCCGAGTTCCGACGCGCCTCGATGACCCGCGATCCGAGCCTGCGCCCCGACCGTGACCCGACCGAGCCGGTCGAGGTCCAGCACTACGGGCCGCAGCCGCGCCGCGACCCGTATCACGCGACGTGGCAGGCCACCCCGACCTGGTCGAGCCGGCCGCCGCCGCCGCCCGTGCGCGAGCGCCGCGGGCTCGGCGCGCTGCCGATCGTCACGATCGCCGTCGTGGCCGGCATCCTCTCGGGCGGGCTGTCGGCGGTCGCCGTCTCGAACCTCATGCCGGACGCGCCGGCCCAGGCCGGCCCGACGGTCAGCAGTCCCGGCTCGAATCCGGTCTCCGACCTGCGCATCGACGAGTCGAGCGCGGTCATCAACGCGGTCGACAGTGTCGCCCCGGCGGTCGTCACGATCCAGACGATCGCGATCGCGGGCGCGAGCGGCACCGGGTCGGGCTTCATCTACCACCCGTCGGGCTTCATCCTCACGAACAAGCATGTCGTCGAGAACTCGAGCGAGCTGATCATCGTGCTCGACGACGGCCGCCGCTTCCCCGGCACGGTGTACGGGGTCGACACGCTCACCGACCTCGCCATCGTGAGGATCGATGCCACCGGCCTCCCGACGGCGCCGATCGGCGTCTCCGCCGGCCTCGAGCCCGGGCAGCTGGCGATCGCGATCGGTAACCCGCTCGGCTACGAGAACACGGTCACGACCGGCGTCGTCTCCGGGCTCGGCCGCCAGATCACGGCCTCGGACGCGGCCCAGACGAGTGCCGAGACGCTGAACAACCTCATCCAGACCGACGCCGCCATCAACCCCGGCAACTCGGGCGGCCCGCTCGTCAACAGCGCGGGGCAGGTCATCGGCATCAACACCGCCGTCAGCACGACCGCCCAGGGCCTCGGCTTCGCGATCCCGATTGACGTCGCCAAGCCGATCATGCAGCAGGCGCTTGACGGCCGCGAGCTGGCGCGGCCGTGGATCGGCGTGTACTACATGCCGATCACGCCGGCGCTCGCCGAGGAGCGCGATCTGCCGGTCGACTCCGGTGCCCTGATCGGGAGCACGAGCGGCGACCGGGCCATCTTCCCCGGCAGCCCGGCGGAGGCGGCCGGCCTCCAGGCGGGCGACGTCGTCGTGGCCATCGACGGTGTGCAGATCACGGTCGACACCGATCTCTCGATGCTCATCGTGCCGCACGAGCCTGGAGACACGATCACCCTCCGCGTCCTGCGCGGCAGCGCCGTTCGGGAGGTGGAGGTCACCCTGGGCGAGCTGCCCTGAGCGTCAGGGCCGGCGCCGGCGCGTGATCGCCGCCTCGACCGTGTCGAGCGGACCGTCGAGGGGGGCCTCGGGCTTCCGAACCCGGACCTCGACCGCGTCTACGAGCTCCGGCCCGGTGGCAGCGAGCACGGCACGGGCGATCTCGCCGGCGAGGCGCTCGATCAGGTCGACCGACGGGCCGAGCACGATCGAGCGCACGAGGTCGAAGATCGCGGCGTAGTCGACGGTCTCGCCGAGGCGATCGCTCCGCGACGGTTGCTCGAGGTCGGCGTGCAGGATGACGTCGACCTCGAACGGCTGCGGCGTCACCTTCTCGTCGGGCAGGACGCCGTGCCGGGCCTCGAAGCGCATGCCGAGGAGGCTGAGCCGATCGGGGTGGTGGTCGCTCACCGGCGAATGATGGCGTCCGCGACGCGTCGCGTGCGCGCGATGCGCGCCACGTCGTGGACGCGCACGAGGTCGGCGCCCGCGGCGATCGCGAGCGCAACGGTGGCGGCGGTGCCCTCGACACGGTCACCCGGCTCGGCCCCCTCGAGGAGCTCGCCGAGGAACCGCTTGCGGCTCGTGCCGACGAGGAGCGGCAGTCCGCCCAGAGCGGCCTTCAGCTCCGCAAGGCGGTGCAGGAGCTCGAGGTTCTCCTCCGTCCCCTTCCCGAAGCCGATGCCCGGGTCCACGATCAGCCGGTCGCGCGCGACGCCGCGACCCTCCGCGATGCGGACCGATTCGGCCAGCCAGGCGACGACCGTCTCGAAGACGCCGTCGGGGTAGTCGTTGCCCTCCTGGTGATGCATGAGCACGAGGTGCGCCTCGCTCGCGGCCGCGGCGTCGGCGGTTCCCGGGTCGCGCCGGGCACCCCACACGTCGTTCACGATCGTCGCGCCGGCGTCGAGGGCGGCCCGCGCGACGCTGCCCTTCGTCGTGTCGATGCTGATGTGCGCGCGGTCGCCGAGGTCACGGGCCAGGGCCTGCACGACAGGAATGGCGAGCGCCGTTTCGGCCTCGGCATCGACCTCCGGGTGGTCGCCGTACGCCTGCCGCGGTCGGGTCGACTCGGCGCCGACGTCGACGATCTCCGCGCCGGCAGCGACGAAGGCGGTGGCCTGGGCAAGTGCCGCCGCGACGATCGCATCGGTCCCGCGGTCGGGGGCCGCCAGGCCGTCGCCGGAGAACGAGTCGGGGGTCACGTTGACGATGCCCATCAGGTACGTGCGCTGGCCCCAGCGCAGGGGTGCTGCCATCAGGTCTCCTCGGGCGTGCCGGTGATCATGCCCCGGACCGCCCCGACGAGGTAGAGCGATCCGGCGACGACGACCGGGTCGCCCTTGGCCGCGGCGAGCGCCTCGTCCGGCGTTGCCGCCGTTCGCGCGCTTTGTCCCGCCACCGCGCGCCAGGCTCGGGCCAGCTCTGCGGGATCGCGCGCGTTCGGATCGCTGACGCGGGTGAAGACGAACCTCGGCTCGAGGGGCGCGAGGGCTCGCAGCACGGCGTGGACGCGCTTGCCGCGCATCGCGCCGAAGACGATCGTCGGGCGGTGCAGGCCAAGGTCGGCGAGGGCCCGGGCGAGGGCCGCCGCGCCGCTAGGGTTGTGGGCGCCGTCGAGCAGGACGCGGCCAAGGCCAATCGGGGCGCCGTCGAGCAGCTCGAGGCGGCCGGGCCAGGTCGCCGCCCCCAGGCCGCGTCGCAGCGCCGCTTCGTCGACGTCGATCCCCCAGCGCTCGCCGATCGCGTCGACGAGGGCCAGCGCCACCGCGGCGTTGCCGGCCTGGTGCGCCCCGAGCAGTCCAACCTGGAGCTCGCGCAGCGTGCCGCCCGGCGTGTGGGCGTCGAGCACGAGCCCGTCCCATCCGCTGTGCCGGACGGTCGCGTCGTAGGGCTGCCGCGGTCCCGCGCGTCGGAGCGGCACGCCGAGACGCTCGCAGCGCTCGACGATCGGGCGCAGCCCGCGCCCGGAGGCGCCGGTGACGGCAAGGTTGCCGCGCTTGACGATCGGCGCTTTCTCGCCGGCGATCGCCGCCAGGGTGGACCCGAGGTGGGCCTCGTGGTCGTGCTGGACGTTCGTGATGGCGGCGACCCCCAGGTCGAGGACGTTCGTCGCGTCCAGGCGGCCTCCCATCCCCACCTCGACGATGGCGAGGTCGACGTCGCGCCGCGCGATCTCGGCGATCGCGGCGGCGGTGAGCGCCTCGAACTCGGTCGGCGGACCGGTCGTCTCGGCGACGCGGTCGATGGCCGGCAGGACGCGCTCGACGGCCGCGGCGAAGTCGGCGGCGCTGATCGGCTCGCCGTCGACGGCGATCCGCTCGCGGTAGCTGACGAGATGCGGCTTCGGCATCGTCGCCACCCGGTAGCCGGCGGCGACGAGGATGGAGCGCGCCATCGCCACGACCGATCCCTTCCCGTTCGTGCCGCCGACGAGGGCGCCTCGCAGCCGTCGCTCGGGATGGCCCACTTCGGCCATGAGGCGCTCGACGCGCTCGAGGCCGAGGCTGATTCCGAAGCGCCCGCGCTCGGTGAGCGCGGCGACGGCCTCGTCGTACGTGAGCCGATCCGGGTCGCTCACGAGGTCAGTCCGCGGCGTCCTCGTAGAAGACGCAGTCGTTGTACTGCCCGGTGAGGCACAGGTCGTTGACGTACCCCGAGTCGAGGTGAACGCCGCCGCGCAGCTCGCATCGGCTCACCGTGCCCTCCTGCTTGATGAACGTCCGCATGAGCTGCGGCGCCTGGATCGGCACGCGGCCCTGCGAGCCGTGGGTGAGGTAGAAGCGGGGGCAGTGATGGCGACGCGGCTTCGTGTAGCCGAGCGGCATGCCGCGCCGGCCGACGTGCACCTCGAGCGGCTCGGCCGTGCCGGCGAATCGCTTCTCGGCGATGACGCAGCGACCCGGCTCGCACTCCTTGTCGTTGTGGCAGCAGGCGCGTGCCGGGCCGATGCCCTCGACCGCCCACAGCTCCCAGCACGGGCGGCGCAGGATGAAGGCCGGGCACCGGTACCGGATCGTGAGGTCGCAGTTCTCGACCTCCCAGCACATCGTGCGACGATCGTCGCCGCGCCGGTCCGGCGCGAACGGATCGTCGGCCGTGCGACGGTCGCCACCGGCGCGGCGTTCGGTCTTGATGATCATCGGTGCTCGGGCAGCCCTCCTCGCAGGGGAGTGTACCGGCTGCTCCGACGGGCAGTCAGGCCAGGAACCGGCTGAGCCGCTCCTCCATGACCTCCTCGGGCATGTACCCGACGAGCCGGGTCGCCTCCCGGCCGTTCTCGAACACGATCAGGGTCGGGATGCTGAAGATGCTGTAGCGCATCGCCAGCTGCTGGTTCTCGTCGGTGTTGACCTTGGCCACGGCGATCCGATCGGCGTGCTTCTGCCCGAAGCTCTCGACCACCGGCGAGACGAGACGGCAGGGGCCGCACCACGCCGCCCAGAAGTCGACGAGGACCGGCTTGTCGGCGTTGAGGACCTCCGACTCGAAGGTCGACTCGTCGACCGTGATCGGGGCGAGTGTGGCCATGCGCGAGACTGCCTCCAGCGTGGGTTCCGAAGCCTGCGAGCATCCTAGCATCGGACGTGCCGCCGGTTCGCCGCGCTCCTACCCCCCCGGCACCGGCGTCGGCACCGGCGTCGGCACCGGCGTCGGCACGGGCGTCGGCTCCGGCGTCGGGCCGGTGCTGATGACGAGGTCGACCTGCGATCCGGCCGCGACGTCGACGCCCTCGTTCGGCTCGCTGCGGATGACCGATCCCTCCGGTATGGACGGATCCGGCTCCCTCTGGATCGCGCCGACCGAGAGGTCGAACCGATCGAGCGTCGAGCGGGCCTGCTCCTCGGTCTGGCCGCGCAGTCGTGGCACGGCGACCTCCTCCTCGCCGCTCGAGACGAAGGCGGTGATGATCGATCCCTCGCGGACATCCTGGCCGGTCGCTGGGTCGCAGCGGATGACGCGTCCCTCCTCGACCTCCTCGGACTCCTCGTCCTCTCGCTCGACGATCAGGTCGAGCGCCGTGGCCTGCGTTCGCAGCGCGGCGAGCGCGACGTCGTCGCAGCTCGGGACGGTGACGAGCTGCGCGCTCGGTTCGGGCGTGGCGCCGGTTCCACCGGGGTTGAGCAGCTGGACGGCGAGGAAGCCGATCGCTCCGAGGAGGAAGACGGCGAGCACGGCGAGCAGCCACATCCACCATGGCTGCCCGTCGTCGCGCTGCCGGGCGTAGACGTCCGGGCGGCGCGGCGGTGGCGCGACCGGCATCCGGTCGGCTGGGCGGGTGACGCGCGGCGGCACGTAGACGGTCGGCTCCCCGGCCGGCGGCGTCGTGGCGACGGCCGTTCCGGCGGCACCGGCGGCGAGCGGCGGGAAGGCGTCGGGGGCGCGGCGCCAGACGCGCAGGGCCTCGGCGAAGGCCCCGGCATCGGGGAATCGCTCGCCCGGCTCGCGCGCCATGGCGCGCATGACGATCGACTCGAGGCCGGGCGGCAGGGCGTGCCCGAGGGCGCTCGGCGGGAGCGGATCCTCGTTCAGCCGCTTGAGCGCGACCGCGGCGGCGGAATCCGCCTCGAAGGGCCGCCGGCCGGTCAGCATCTCGTACAGGACGATGGCGAGCGCGTAGACGTCGGAGGCGCCGGTGACCTCGTCGCCGCGCGCCTGCTCGGGGCTGAAGTAGTGGACCGATCCGAGCGTCGTGCCGGTCACCGTCATCGACGCCTCGGAGACCGCGCGCGCGATGCCGAAGTCGGTGACCTTCACGTCGCCGGCGTCGGTGATGATGATGTTGCCGGGCTTCACGTCGCGATGGACGATCCCCTTGCGATGCGCCACCTCCAGCGCGCTCGCCACGCCGATCGCGACGCGGACGGCGTCGTCGACGGAAAGCGTGCGCCGGTCATGCAGGATCGCCGACAGGTCACGCCCCTCGATGAGCTCCATGACGATGTACTGGTCGCCATCGGCCCCGTCGGTGCCGTAGTCGTAGACGCTGACGATGTTCGGGTGGCTCAGGCCGCCGGCGGAGCGCGCCTCCTGCTTGAAGCGAGCGGCGAACCCGGCATCCGAGCTGAACTGCGGCCGGAGGAGCTTGACCGCCACCTCTCGGTCGAGCTGCTCGTCGACGGCACGCCAGATCGTGGCCATGCCGCCCTCGCCGAGCGGGGCGATGAGCCGGTATCGGCCGCTGATCAGCCTGCCGATCATCTCCACGCGGGTCAGTCTCGCAGGTCGAGACTTCGGATGTAGGCACGGAACTCGTCGGCGCTGTCTGACTCGAGCGCCAGCGCGACGTTCGCCTTGAGCCAGCCGAGACGCGTGCCCGCGTCGTGACGGGTCCCCTCGAACTGAAAGCCGAAGACCGGCTGCTCCTGGATGAGGGCGCGGATCGCATCGGTCAGCTGGATCTCGCCGCCCGCTCCCCGGCTCGTCTGCTCGAGCACGTCGAAGATCTTCGGAGTGAGGACGTACCGTCCGAGGACCGCGAGGTCCGAAGGGGCGTCGCCGACGGCCGGCTTCTCGACGAGGTCGCGGATCTCGACGAGCCGCCCCTCCTCGTGGTGTGGCTCGAGGATGCCGTAGCGGCTCACGTCGGCCGGGTCGACGCGCTGGACGGCGACGACCGAGCCGCGGTGCGCGACGTGCGCGTCGATCAGCTGCTTCGTGACCGGCTCGCCCGACGGGTTGAGCATCACGTCATCGGAGAGGAGGACCGCGAACGGCTCGTCGCCGACGAGGTCCTTGGCCATGAGGACGGCGTGCCCCAGGCCGAGCTGCTCGCGCTGGTGGACGAAGGCGACCGTGCCGAACTCGCTGATCCGCCGGATCGTCCGCAGCATCTCGATGTCGCCGCGCTCCTCGAGCCAGCGCTCGAGCGACGCGTTCGAGTCGAAGTGATCCTCGATGGCGCTGCGCCCGGTCGCGATGACGATGATGATCTGGTCGATCCCCGACGCCGCCGCCTCCTCGACCGCGTACTGGATGATCGGCCGGTCGACGAGCGGCATCATCTCCTTGGGAAGCGCCTTCGTCGCGGGGAGGAAGCGGGTGCCGAACCCCGCGGCGGGGAGGACGGCCTTTCTGACGCGCACGGTGATGACTCGATACTCCTTACATGCGTGGTCCAGCGCACGGCGCATGCCTGCTCGAAGGGCGCGCGAGACGGCGGCGACCTTCGTCTACAGGGGACGTGAGTATACCAACCGACGTTGCATCGACCCCGCCGCGGGCAGGGACGGTACAATCGCGCGGCCCATGATCAAGTCACTCGTCCGCACCTTCAAGGGGCCGAGCCGGGACCCGCTGATGACGTACATCAGCCGGCCGCTGCCGCGCGACCTGCTAGACGAGGACGTGCTCGCCGCGATCGAGCTCGCGCTGCGCACCGACCCGAATCCGGCGTACCTCGTCGAGACCCTGCCGGCCGCCCTGAAGCAGGTCACTGGTCGCGAGCTCCAGGTGCTGGACAGATCCGTTCGCGACGTGACCGGTGCCTTTTCGAAGGTCCAGGTCATGATTCGCGACGGCGACGTCGGCAGCTGGCCCGGCTACGACGCGATGTCGTATCCGCTCATCGCGCCCTCCGACAAGGCCGAGGCGACGCGCGCCGCGATCGTGGCCGCCGACGCCGCCGAGGGCGACGCCGAGCCGCCGGCCGGGCCCAAGCCCGGATGGGCGCCGCCCCCGCCGCCCGACGGCTGATGGGCCGCCAGAACGTCCCGCGCGACCAGTGGCTCGAGATGGGCTACGAGTGCCCGCGCTGTGGGGAGCGGATCTCCGAGGAGGACGTCTATTCCTGGCGCCCGGTCCCCGAGGATCCGAAGCTCCTGCTGCTCTACTGCCCGAACTGCGGCGATCGGGTCGAGATCAACCACATCTGATCTAGGGGTTGAGGAGCGCCTCGATCTCGGCGCGGACCGACTCGGTCACGACGCTGGTTCCGCCGAGGATCGTGACGCGCTCCGGGTCCAGCCGCAGGAGCTCGTCGCGGACCGATGCCGGCAGCGACGTGCCCGGCACGAGCAGGAGCGGTCCGCGGACGTAAGCGCCCGCCGGGCCGCCGGTCAGGCCGTCCGGGTAGTTGACACCGGTCGCGACGAAGGCCTGGCGCACGCCGGGCGCGAACGTGGCGCGCGAGATCGCGACGGCGGTCGCGTAGCGGTCGCTGCCGGAGCGTCGGACGATGCCGCTGGCCGTGTACTGCTGCAGGTTCGTCGCGACCTGGGCGCTGACGACGCCCGTGCCGCCCAGGATCACGATGCGGCCCGGCTTGAGCCGCTCGAGCTCGGCGGCGGTGCTCGCGGGAATCGTCGTGCTCGTCACGAGCAGGATCGGCCCGCCCTCGAGTCCCGCTGCCGGCACGCCGGCTAGGGCGTCGGGGTAGTCCATCCCGGTGGCGATGTACGTCACCGGAACACCCGGCGCGAAGCTGCGCGCGATCGCGGCCGCCGTGGCGAATCGATCCGGCCCCGCCGCCCGCGTGACGCCGCCGGGCGCAAAGCTTCCGAGCTGGCTCTCGACCGCCGACGAGATCGCGCCCGTCCCACCGAGGACGACGATGCGATTCGGCTTGAGCCGCGTCAGCTCGGCCGCCGTGGCCGATGGGATCGTGTTCTGGGTGACGAGCAGCACCGGGCCTCGATCGCGGGCCGCCGCCGCGCCGCCGGCGAGGGCGTCTGGATATGTCGCGCCCGTCGCAACGTGGACGACCGGCGTCCCAACCGGGAAGGTGCCGGCGGACACGGCGACTGCCGTCGCGTAGCGATCGCTTCCGGCGTAGCGGTCGACGACGACCGGCCCCGGCGCGATCCGGATGACCCGGTCCCCCGTGCCGTTCGACGTCGTGATGTAGAGCGCGCCGTCCGGCGCCATCGTCGCGGCCCGCAGCCGCCCGAAGGCGCCGTCGAACAGCAGGCTGACCTGATGCATCGCCCCGCTCTCGGTCGGCGTGAACCGCCGCAGGTCCTGCTCCTTGAGCTGTGCCACGACGGCGCTGCCGTTCCAGCTCTCCCAGGCCGGGTGGTTGAGGAAGGTCATGCCCGAGCTGGCGATCGTCGTCGACCCCGATGACCACACCGGCGCACGGTAGTCCGATGCGGGGCCGCAGTCGGGCGTGATCGAGTTCGGGGTCGAGGCGCCGGTGTAGCACGGCCAGCCATAGTTGCCGCCCGCGACGATGAGGTTCATCTCGTCGTTGACGTTCGGGCCGTGCTCGACCGCGTAGATCGCGCCGCTGCCCGGGGCGAAGCCGAGGCCCTGCGGATTCCGGTGCCCGAGGCTGTACACCGCGGTCGGGCCCGCGCCGAGGTCCGGGTTGTTGGCAGGCACCGACCCGTCTCGATGCAGCCTCAGGACCTTCCCGTTCAGGCTGGTCGGATCCTGGGCGCGCGGCCCGGAGCCGCCGTCGCCGATCGTGACGAACAGGTAGCCGCCCGCGTCCATCTCGACCGCGCAGCCGTTGTGCTGCGTGTTCGCGACCGCGCCGACGACCCCGGGCAGGACGAGCGGACCGTCGGCGAGCGTCCCGTCCGGGTTGACCGTGTAGCGCAGCACCTCGTTGACCCACGGCGCCGGTCCCGTCGAGCCGTCCTCGTCGCGCGAGGCGCAGACGTAAATCCACCGGTTCGTCGCGAAGTCGACGTCGACGGCGACACCCATCACGCCGGCCTCGTGCTCGGCGCGCACGTCCTCGATCGTCGTCACGCTCAGCTGGGCTGCGCCTGGCGCGGCGCTCGCGTAGACCCGGATCCGTCCCGGGCGCTCGGTGACGAACATCCGCCCATCCGGCGCGAAGGCGACGTCCCAGGGCACGACGAGGCCGGACTGGACGACCGTGGCGCCTGGGATCGGGTGGGCGGCTCGAGCGGCGCCAGGCCCAACGACGGTGGCGGCGATGAGGGCGGCGATGGCCGCCAAGGCGAGGCGTGTGGCCACGGGCTTGGGTTCCCCCTGGTGCTCGGTATGAACGCTCCGACCACATTACCGCGACGGAGCGCGACCGTGGCGGAAAGTGGTGCCCCCAAGGGGATTCGAACCCCTGATCTCCACCTTGAAAGGGTGGCGTCCTAGGCCTCTAGACGATGGGGGCGCCGATCGGCCGGATGACCCGAATCGTACCAGCGCGGTCACTCAGCCGAGATAGAAGAGCAGGACGAGGATGAGGAGCCCGGCCAGCGCCACGGCGGCGACGAGGGCCATGAGGCCGCCGCCGATGGCGATCGCGACCGACTGACCCGCCTGCCGGCGACGCGCGGCCCGGCTCGCCCAGGTCCAGCCCTGCCCGAACAGGAAAAGCCCGACGAGGGTGCCGAGGATGCCGGCAGCCAGCAGGGCGAGGACGGAGAGGTCCGAATCCTCGCCGAGGAGCGCGAGCACGGTCAAGGCGCCGGCGATGATCAGGCCCACGAGCCCGATGACGGCGTTGCGAACGAGCGGATGCATCGGCGCGCCATTCTAGCGGCAGGTATGCAACTTGCTTCGAATTTTGTTGGATGCGACCAGACTCGAAGCTTTAGGAGGCGCCCCATGGCGCAGCGCCATCGCGCCGACCCGACCGGCCCCATCGAGAACGAAGGAAACATGAGCGTCCGCGAGGCGGGCCGGAAGGGGGGAAAGACGACGCGCGCCCGCTATGGAGCCGAATTCTTCCAGGAGATCGGTGCCAAGGGCGGGAAGGCGGTCAGCGAGCGGTACTCAAACGAGCACTTTCGCGAGATCGGTCGCAAGGGTGGTCGCCGGGTCGCCGAGCTGATCGCGCGCGCCAAGGGGATGGACGAGCCGCGCCGGGAACCCCCGGACTAGCGTCGCTCGACCCCTCCCGTCGCTCGGCGGTCATTTCGGAGACCGCCCGCTCGGCCGCGTGCCGGCCTAGACTCCGACGAAGAGATGGCCGCACGCTCGACCCCGTTCTCCGCCCTCGCCGAGGCCGCCGCCGCGGTGGGCGCGACGCGGAGCAAGCACGAGAAGCGCGACCGGTTGGCCGACTACCTTCGCGAGCTGCCGGCCGTCGACCTCGTGCCCGCGACCGTCTTCTTCGTCGGCCGCCCTCTCCTCGACCCGAGCGACAGGCTCGGCCTCGGCTGGGTGCAGCAGGGCGCGGCGCTCGCGGCGGCGAGCGGCGCAGACGAGGACGCCCTTCGGGCCGCCTACCTGCGTCACTCCGACTTCGGCGACGCGGCGGCCGAGCTGCTCGAGCGGCGGTCGCGCGAGCCGTCGCCCTCGTTGACGATCGCCGACGTCCGCGGCGCATTCGTCGCGATGGCGGGTGCCGGTTCCGCGGACGAGCGGGTGGCGCTGCTCTCCGAGCTCTTCCGCCGCTCGACGCCCGCCGAAGCGCGGTTCATCGGCCGCGTCGCGTCGCGCGAGACCCGCATCGGCCTGCGGGAGGGGCTCCTCGAGGAGGCGATCGCATCTGCCTTCGAACGGTCGCTGGCCGACGTCCGCCGGGCCCACATGCTGACCGGCGAGATCGGGGAGACCGCCCGCCTGGCACGCGCCGGCCGGCTCGACGAGGCCCGCCTCGACGTCGGCCGTCCGATCCGGTTCATGCTCGCCTCGCCGGTGGCGGACAGCGCCGAGGTGATGCGCCGCGTTGGCGACGAGGCCTGGATCGAGGACAAGTACGACGGTATCCGGGCCCAGCTGCACGTGGAGGTTGGTGGGAAGGTCCGTCTCTTCAGCCGCGACCTGAACGACGTCACACGCTCGTTTCCGGAGATCGTCACGGCGGCCGCCGGCGTGGCCGGCGCGGCGCCCCTCGTCATCGACGGCGAGCTCGTGCCGTGGCGCGAGGGATCGGTGCTCGACTTCGCCTCCCTGCAGACCCGCCTGGGCCGGGTCCGGCCGTCACGGGAGCTGCTCGACGAGGTGCCGGTCGTGCTCATCGCCTTCGACCTGCTGCACCACGGAGGGCGTGACCTGCTCGAGGTCCCGCTGCGTGAGCGGCGCGCGGCGCTCGAGGGCCTGGCGCTGCCCGAGGCGACCGGGGAGCGGATCCTCTACGCCCACCTTGCGCGCGCCACGAGCCCCGACGCCGTGGACCGGCACTTCGACGACGCAAGGGAGCGCCGCAACGAGGGGCTCATGGTCAAGGACCCGGACTCGGCCTACCAGCCGGGTCGCCGCGGCCTCGGTTGGCTCAAGCTGAAGAAGGCGCTCGCGACGCTCGACTGCGTCGTCGTCGGCGTCGAGTGGGGGCACGGCAAGCGCCGGGGCGTCCTGTCCGACTACACGTTCGCGGTGCGCGAGACCGATGCGCCCGACGCCCGACTCCTGACCATCGGCAAGGCCTACACCGGCCTGACCGATGTGGAGATCGCGGAGATGACACGGCACTTCAAGGCGATCACGCTGCGGGACTTCGGCCGGTACCGCACGGTGGTGCCGGAGGTGGTGGTCGAGATCGCGTTCGACCGGATCATGCGCTCGGCGCGGCATCGGTCCGGCTTCGCGATGCGGTTTCCGCGCATCGTCCGCATCCGCGACGACAAGACGCCCGCCGAGATCGATACGCTGGCCACCGTCGAGGCGCTGTTCGGGGAGCAGGCATCGGGCCGCATCCTGCTCGCCACGGGAGCGGCGGGGGAGACGGAACGGATCGCCGCCACTGGCGACGCACCCGCGGAGTGACCGTCCTGGTCGGCCCTCCTTTGGCCGATCTATCGGGCGTGATGACGCATGAAGCCGCCGAGCGGGAGGGTACGATGGCGGCCGACCTCAGCGCGGTGCACGAGCTCATCGATCCCGATTGGGCGCGGCACTCCCCGCCGGAGCAGATGTGGCGCGCGCGCAAGCACGGGACGGAGGACGGGGATGAGCTTTGGCATCGGCGGCTTCGCATCGGTCGAGGCGGTCGAGATCGAGGTCTACACCTCGGCCTACCTCGTGACCGGCGCCGTCCACACGCCGTTCCGCCGGGTGTCGGACATCCTCAACCAGCTGCCATCGGGCCACCTGATGATGGAGCGCGCGTCGATCCGCGAGCACGCGCGCGACGAGGAGGGCGCCGCGGTCGGGACGGCGGTCGTGTCGCTCGACGAGATCTGCGCCATCGTGGCTCCCGGCGTGGCTGGCGAGCCGCGTGCTGAGATGCGCATCGCGAGGCAGTCGGTCCCGGCCACGCTGGTGATCCCGCCGCTGCGCCTGGAGGGGACGCTCTACGTACCGATCGGCACGGATCCGATCGTGGGGCTCCTGAACCTCGCCGAGCGATTCGTCACGATGACCGACGTCGTCCTGTCGTCCGCGACCCATCCATGGCTGGGTCGCGAGATCCCGGCCCTGGCGGTGCGGCGCGCCCGGGCGCACGTCATGGCGCTCCGCGCCGCGGACGAGGAGTCAGATCCGTCCGACGGCGGCTGAGGTCGCAGCGACGGCCGAGAGCTGAGTACGATTCGCCGATGAGCGAGACCGAGCGGCTCCCCGACCACGTAGCCCGCAACCGCGCCTACTGGGACGAGGTCAACGCGCCGAAGTACGCCCCGCACGGCGAGCGCGCCTGGGCCACGGACGAGATCACCTGGGGGATCTTCGGCATCCCCGAGGCCGAGCTCCGAGTCCTGCCGGACGACCTCGATGGGCGGGACGTCGTCGAGCTCGGCTGCGGGACCGCGTACGTCAGCGCGTGGCTGGCGCGTCGCGGCGCGCGCGTCACGGGGATCGACAACTCGGTCGAGCAACTGAAGACCGCGCGCCGGCTCCAGGAGCAGCATGGCCTGCACTTCCCACTCATCCACGGCAACGCCGAGGCGACCGGGCTGCCCGACGCGAGCTTCGACCTCGCCGTCAGCGAGTACGGGGCCTCGATCTGGGCCGATCCCTTCCGCTGGATCCCCGAGGCGGCGCGCCTCCTCCGTCCCGGCGGCGAGCTCAGCTTCCTCGTCAACTCGACGTTCTGGGTGCTCACCGTGCCCGAGACCGATGACGAGGGCCCGGCCGCCGAGCGTCTGCTGCGACCGTACTTCGGGATGCATCGCTTCGAGTGGCCCGGCGAGTCCGGCGTCGAGTTCCACCTCGGGCACGGGGACTGGATCCGGCTCCTGCGCGCCAACGGGTTCGAGGTCGTCGACCTCATCGAGATCCAGGCGCCCGAGGGCGCCGAGCCCGTGGAGCTCGTCGACCCGGACTGGGCTCGACGCTGGCCGGCCGAGCAGATCTGGAAGGCGCGCCGGAGCGGCTAGGCGACCGAGCCTACGGAGTTCGGTCCACGAGCGCGGCCCCGCGCACCGGCGGCGTCGGATCGGCGCCGTCCAGGACGGCCTCGAGGACGCGCGCGCATGCGGCCGGGTCGAGCCGGCGCACGCGGCCGATCGAGTTCGCCCACCACGGGGCGTTGTCGCTCGTCACGATCTCGTCCTCTGGCTCCTCGAGGACGATCCGCGACCGTCCATACGGGAAGACGACGGCGGGCTCGAAGCTCGCGTCGGGGATGCCGGCGTCACTCGCCCAGCGGGTCACGCCATCGGCCAGGGCGATCGCGTCGAAGCTCGGATTCGTCCGGCAGCGGACCCAGCCGTGACGCCCGCCGTCGAACTCCCACGCGCGCCCGCGGACGCGGTAGCGGCCCTCCCAGTCGCGGACGGTCAGGACGCGCGTCCCGGCGGGACCGACGAGGACCCCGTCGAGGCGGTCGCTGTCGCGAACCGGCAGCCGAGGGGCGACGACGAGGGTGTAGCTGTCGTCGAACGTGGCGGACAGGACGGCGGCGAGGGCGTCGGTCAGCCGCCGCGTCCGATCGGGCCGCAGGACGCGCACGAGCCACGCCGCGCCGACGCCGAGCCCGAGCGCGGCGGTCGTCGCCATGAGTGCCGTGCCGCCGCTCGTCGTCACGCCGAGGAGGGTCAGCTCCAGCGCGAGCGCGCCGACGGCGAGCATGCTGAGCGCGAGGAGCAGCGGGCGGTGGCGGTCGGCGGCGAGGGCCTGCGGCCGGATCACGCGCATCGGTTCACCCAGCGCTCCGCTACCCTTGCCGCGTGCCGACCCGGATCATCGCGACCGTCGACCCCGCGCGCAGCCGCGTCGAGGCGCGCACGGCGCATGACCAGCTCATCGTCATGGACGCCGATCCGCCCGAGGGCGACAACTCGGCCGCCGGCCCGAAGGAGACGCTTCTGGCCGCGCTGGCCGGCTGCACGGCCATGGACGTGGCGAGCCTCCTTCGAAAGAAGCGGCAGGTGGCGACGACGTACGAGCTGGAGGTCAGCGGCGAGTCCGCGGAGGCGCATCCGCGCGTCTTCACCGCGATCCGTGTCGAGCATCGCGTCAGCGGAGCGGTGGAGGCGGAGGCGCTGCGACGCTCGATCGAGCTGTCGGCCACGGAGTACTGCCCCGTCAACGCGATGCTGTCCGCAATCGCGAGGATCGAGCACCGCTACCGGCTGACCGACCCCGAGGGCAACGAGCACGAGGCCCTCGTCGCCGTCATCGGGCCGGGTGGAGGTCGCGACTAGCGCGATCGTGTTCACGAGACGCTGCGGA
>DATKDB010000012.1:0-4140 GCA_035512895.1 Binatia bacterium
GTTGGCGCGTCGCTGTCGCGTGTCGGGAGGCTGCGCCAGCTCGCGGTCCCGGCGTATACGCGGCTGGATGCCAGGGCCGAGTGGAGGCTGAACAGCCGTCTGTCCGCGGCGGCCGTCGGTCAGAACCTCCTGAGCGGACACCACCCTGAGTTCTCGAGCGCCGTCCTGTTCCTCACGTCGAGCGTGCCTCGCAGCGCGCGGCTCGATCTTCGCTGGGAGTTCTAGGGGTGTGCGATGAACGGGTGTCGGGTCGGGGGAGACGATGGGCGGGTGGCGTCATGAACGCCTGGCTCATCGTACTGCTCGTCGCGCTGGGCTCGACGCCAGGCGTCGCACGTGCGCAGACCGACTCCAGCTCTGACACGGCCGTGAAGGCTGCATTTCTCTTCAACTTCGCCAAGTTCACCGAGTGGCCGGCGCTCGAGCCTGCCGCGCAGCTCGTGCTGTGCGTGGTCGGCGACGGCCGCGTCGCCAGCGCGCTGGCCGACACCGTGCGGGGCCACCGCATCGGCGCCCGTGCGCTCAGGGTCCAGGAGATGCGCATCGACGGGCCGGTGGGGTTGTGCCACGTGCTGTTCATCTCGACGTCGGAGACGCGGAGCGCCAGGCGCGTGCTCGACAGCCTCGAGACGCTGCCGGTCCTCACCGTGAGCGACGGCAGGGGCTTCGCCCGGTCGGGCGGCATCGTCGAATTCTTCATCGACAGCGAACGGATGCGCTTCGAGGTCAACATCAGAGCCATGGATCGCGCGGGGGTGCGCCTCAGCTCCCGTGTTCTCGGCCTCGCGAAAATCGCGGAGGACGACCATGCCCGATGAGCGCGACGCCTCGTTTCGGCCCTGGAGCCGTTCGATCGCCGTCGCTGTCGAGGCGGCGGGTGGGCGGCGGCGGAAGGCCTCGCTCACAGGGCCGCACCCGCCCCGATGCGCCACAGACGGGCCCGGCCATGAGCAATAGGGTCGAGCGATGGTTCCGGCGCCAGTCGGTGACGCGCAAGCTGAGCGCCATGGTGCTGACCGCCAGCGGCCTGACGCTGATGGTCGCCTGCGCGGTGTTCGCGGTGTACGATTACGCCAGCTCCCGGTACCGGCTGGTGCGCGACGTCACGATGCTCGCCGACATCGTCGGCAGCAACAGCACCGGAGCCCTGACGTTCGGCGACGAGCAGGCCGCCCGGGACACGCTGCGCGCGATGAGCATCAACAGTCACATCATCGGGGCGAGCCTGTTCACGACCGATGGGGTCCCGCTCGCGGCCTACACGCGGACGGATCGCGAGGCGGTGACATCGGCGCCGAGCCGCCACGACCGTCAGGGTGCAGGGGAGGGTGCCTTCTTCGAAGGCGGGCGCCTGCGCGTCGTGCGGCTCATCCGGTTCAATGGCGAGGTCGTCGGCAGCATCGAGGTGGACTCGGACACTGCCGAGATATGGACACGACTCGGGCGATTCGCCGCCATCGCCGCGGGCACGATCTTCGGGGCGCTCTGGCTCGCGTTCGGCTTGTCGCGGATCAGCGCGCGGATCATCTACACGCCCATCGCGCGGCTCATCGGCGTGGCCCGGCTCGTCCGCGACAGCAGCCGCTACGACATTCGCGCGGACAAGGGGGACGACGACGAGATCGGCGAGTTGGTCGACGGGTTCAACGAGATGCTGTCGGAAGTCCAGGCGCGCGACGTGCAGCTGCAGCAGCACGGGGCCGACCTCGAGCGGACCGTCGAGGCGCGCACGGTCGAGCTGCGCGAAACCAACGCCGACCTCGTGACCGCCAGGGACGAGGCCATGGAGGCCAGCCGGGCGAAGAGCGAGTTCCTCGCGAACATGAGCCACGAGATCCGGACGCCGATGAACGGCATCATCGGCATGGCGGACCTGGTGCTCGACAGCGATCTGACCCCGGAGCAGCGCGACGGCCTCGCCACCGTGCGGAACTCGGCCGACGCCCTGCTGGCGATCCTGAACGACATCCTCGACCTCTCCAAAATCGAGTCGCACCAGCTCGAGCTCGAGGCCGTGCCATTCTCGCCGCGCGCCGTGATCGCCAACGCGCTCAAGCCGCTCGCCCTGCGCGCGCACCAGAAAGCGCTGGAGCTCGTCTGCGAGATCGATCCGGACGTCCCGGCCGGCGTCGTCGGCGACCCGATGCGGCTCCAGCAGGTCCTGACGAACCTGGTCGGCAATGCCCTGAAGTTCACCGAGCACGGGCACGTGCACGTCGCGGTGCGCGAGGAGTCGCGCGCGGAGGGCTGCACCAGGCTGCGCTTCAGCGTCACCGACACGGGCATCGGCATCCCCCCGGAGAAGCACGACACCATCTTCGAGGCGTTCCGCCAGGCGGACGGGTCGACGACGCGCCGCTTCGGCGGCACCGGTCTCGGGCTGACGATCTCGGCCATGCTCGTGCGGCTGATGGGAGGACGCCTGTGGGTGGAGAGCGAGCCCGGCGTGGGCAGCACGTTCGCCTTCTCGGTGGCGGTCGACCTCGCCGAGGTGCCCCAGACCACGCCGCGACTCATGCCAATGAGCCTCGAGGTGCTCATCGTCGACGACAACGACGTCAATCGCCGGATCCTGTCCGAGCAGGTCGCGCGATGGGGGATGACGGCGACGGCAGTCGAGAGTGGACGCGCGGCCCTCGACGCGCTGGCGGCGGCCGTGCGCCTCGAGCGGCCGTTCGAGCTGGTCCTGCTCGACGCGAACATGCCGGACATGGACGGCTTCGAGGTGGCCGCGACGATCGCGAGGCAGCCCGCGCTCGCGCGCGTGACGGTGATGATGCTGACCTCGTCGGGTGCCTGCGGCGAACAGTCGCGCTGCGAAGCGCTCGGGATCGCAGCGTACCTCGTCAAGCCGGTCTACGCCGGCGATCTGCTCGGCGCCATCGAGCGCGCGCTCGGCGCGACGCCGTCCACTCCCGCCGTTCGGAGCCTGTCGGCATCGAGCGCCGGGACGCTCGCGATGGCCGGCGGCGGCCCGCGTGCCCGAGTCCTGCTGGTCGAAGACAACCTCGTCAACGAGCGGGTCGCGGCCGGCCTCCTGGCGCGGCGCGGCCACGACGTCACGGTCGCGCACCATGGGGGCGAGGCCCTGGCGCTGCTCGACCGGGACGCGTTCGACGTCGTGCTGATGGACCTGCAGATGCCCGTGATGGGCGGCATCGAGGCCACGATCGCCATTCGCGAGCGCGAACGCGACCTGGGGGGCCACATCCGCATCGTCGCCATGACCGCCCACGCGATGAACGGCGATCGCGAACGCTGCCTGCAGGCAGGCATGGATGGCTATCTGTCGAAGCCGATCGATCCCCGGATGCTGTTTGCGGCCGTGGAGCACCCGCCCGGCGGCGGGCACGTGGACGAGGGAGCCACGCCGGCCGGGAGGCCGGCGACGTTCGATGAGGAGGCATTGCTGCGGCGTGTCGACGGCGACGCGGCGCTGATGGCCGACATCATCCGCATCTTCCTCGACGACTGCCCGGCACGGCTCGCGGCGATCCAGGCGGCGGTCACCAGCCGGGATGCCGAGGGGCTGCGCACGGCGGCGCATGCGCTCAAGGGCGCGGCCGGCAATCTGTCGGTCCTGGCCCTGTTCGAGGCGGCGGACGTCCTGGAACGGGTGGGTGCGGAGTCCCGCATGGACGCGGCGGCGGGGGCGTGGCGCCGGTTGTCGGCCGAGGCGAGCCAGGCCATCGACCTGCTGCGGGACCGGGCCGCGCCCGCCCCCGCGGAACACGAACCATGCGCATCCTGATCGCGGACGACGACCGGGCGTCGACGATGATGCTGAAGGGGGCGCTCGAGCGCTGGGGCTTCGAGGTCATCGCCGCCGCCGACGGCGCCTCGGCGTGGGAGCGCATCACCGGCGTCGACCCCCCCGCGCTGGCGATCCTCGACTGGATGATGCCCGGGCTCAGCGGCATCGAGCTGTGCCGGCGCATCCGCAGCGCGCCGCTGCCGGCGCCGGTCTACGTGATCCTGCTGACGTCGCGGACCGGCCGGCAGGACCTCGTCGCCGGCCTCGAGGCAGGGGCCGACGACTACCTGACCAAGCCGTTCGATCCCGACGAGCTCCGGGCGCGCATTCACGTCGGGCAGCGTACGCTCGAGCTCATGGCGAACATCAAGCGCCTCTCCGGGCTC
>DATKDB010000013.1:0-21499 GCA_035512895.1 Binatia bacterium
CCAGGGCCGCGGAGGTAGGCCGCTCGGACACCCCAAGCGCGATCCTCAGGCGCCTCTATCGTTTCGGCGCCTCGCTCGGACGCCAGGCGGTAGTCCTCATCGCAGTCATCGCTATTGAACCCGATCGTCACCGTGCCGTCCTCGTCAGCCGCGTCGAGGATGACGGATGCGCCGTGCAGGGAGAGGACAGCCATACCGTCATTCTCGAAACCTGGCCGGACATCCCAGACTCTCGCCAGCCAGTCGAGCGCGCCTGGGAGATCGCGGATCGCGGCGTGGAGATGGTTGAACCTCATGCTTATCTCCTTCCCGTGAGTGTGCCGGGAGGCGTCGTTGCTGTCGGCTCGAACTCCGATTATGGCCCAGCATTTCCACGCACCACCATGGCCAGGGGCGCGACGACGGCCAGGGGCGCGACGACGGCCAGGGGCGCGACGGCGGCGAGCGCCAGCCGTGTCGCTGGCGTGCGGGCTGTCTGCATCGGTCGCTTACGGCTCGTCGAACCAGGCACGGGAGGGTGCGCGCAGGAGACCGATGACCAGCGCAAGGCTGACGAGCGCGCCGATCGGCACCATCAGGAGGTACCAGCCGTTGGCTGCCTCGGGCGGGAAGTCGAGCAGCACCGGCGGCAGCCCGGCCAGCACCGGCACCGGCAGCAGGGCGATACCGATCGCGAACCGATGCGCGATGCGCTTGCGCTGGAGCGCGGTAGTGATGCCGAACAGCACGATCGCCAGCTCCACCATCATGAAGATGCCGAGCAGGCTGAACGGCGCGCGCTCGCTGAAGTCGACGAACTCGACGATGCGGCCGAGGAGGAGCCCCGTGATGGCGAGCAAGGTGAAGGCGGTGATGAACCAGGCGCGCACCGCGCCGGGCATGCGTGGTTCGTTGTCCTGGGTCATGGGCCCGCAGGATGGCACATTCGTCGTTCGGGGGCGCGTGACAGCACGCCTCGAGGACCGATGCGCGGCACCGGCAAGTGGCTGTCAGAGGTACGGCGTGACAACGTGCTGCACGGTGGCCGGTGCGGCACACATCGCACGCTGTCACGCAGAGGCCCTGACGCGCGCTGACTCACCGGGTGGACTCAGAAACGTTCCCCCCTGCGGGTCTCGGAGCCAATGGCTGACTCGGCGCGCGCGGCGATTGTCCAGGGGTCCTGACAGAGTAGCCTAGGACTGATTCCAGCTCGGGAGATCCATATGGCCAGGCTCCTGGTCGTCGCCCTGGCCTTCGGCGCCTTCACCCTCGTGGCCACCGGGGTCGGAATCGCGCGGCGCCTGCCCTACCAGTTCGGAGGCACCGGCGATCCGGACAGCGTGGCCGCCGACGCCTTCCTGCACGGCACCGGCCTCTCGGCGCCGCTGATCTTCGTGCTGGTCATCATCGTGTTGGCCTGGGTGGCAGGTCGTCGCGGCTGGATCGGCATCGGCGCGGCTGCGGTCGTGGCGCTCCTCGGCATCGTCGGCATCTTCGCTGGGCTCATGGAGCCTGCGCTGCGCACCATGGATCCGCTCACTACGCCGATCGCCGTGCTCGGCATCGGTCTGGCGGCCCTGTTGGTGGTGAGCGCGGTACGCATAGCATTGACCGGCATCGGGAATAGACGCTGACCAAACGCCCAACACTCTTGACAACCAGAACGGCCCCCCGCTAAAGTCCCCTGCCTAAACCGGTTCACTAAACCGGTTTCCCCAAGGACGGTCGGAGGCACCCGGGAACCCTTGGCTCGACCTCGCATCCAGGACGTGGCGGCGCGCGCCGGAGTCAGCAAGACATCGGTCAGCTTCGCGTTCAACCAGCCCGATCACCTCAAGGCGGCGACCCGCGACCGGATCCTGGCCGCCGCGGCCGAGCTCGGCTACCGTCCGTCGCCCATCGCCCGCAGGCTCGCGCGGCGCAGGACCGACCAGATCGGCCTCGTGGTGCCGCAGTCCACGCACGACATCTTCGCCAACCCCTTTCTGCCCGAGCTGGTCCGCGGGATCGGCGACGTGTGCGACGCGGAGGGGATCGCGGTCGTCATCGTGCCGCCGGTGGCCGGCTCGGTGGCACGCGCCGTGGACGCGGCGCTGGTGGACGGCCTCATCCTGCTGGGCCTGGCCCCGAACCATCCTGACCTCGACGACATGCGCAGCTCTGGCACCTGCCTGGTGGGCCTCGACATCGAGGACTTCGAGGGCTTCGACGTGATCGGCGTGGACGACGCCGCGGGCGCGAGCCAGGGCGCGGCACACCTGCGCGCGCTGGGACACCGGGACGTGGCGGTGGTCCTCATCGCCGTGCACCCGGACCAGCCGGTGGACGAGCACCACGGCATCTCCGCCCGCCGCCTGGCTGGCATCCGCGCCGGCTTCGGCCTGGCGCCCGGCGCCGACATCGGGACCGATGCCGACGGCGACGGCGCGGTCCGCCTCCGCATCCTCTCCACCCCGGTCAGCGAGGAGGGCGGCCGCGCGGCGCTCGCCACACTCCTCGAGGATGGGGAGCTCCCGACGGCGGTGATCACCATGTCGGACGTGACCGCCATCGGTCTCATGGCCGGGGCCGCCGATGAGGGCATCCGCATCCCGGAGGACCTCTCCATCGTCGGGTTCGACGACATCCCGGCCGCGTCGTGGACGACGCCTCGCCTGACCACCATCCATCAGCCGATTCGCGAGAAGGGCCGCCGCGCGGCCCATCGGCTCATTCAAGCCATCCGTTCAGGCTCGGATCACCGCCCTGTGGTCGAGGTCCTGCCGACGCGCCTGGTGGTGCGCGGCACGACGGCTTCGCCGCGCGGCGCCGAAGCCCTCGTCAGATCACGGGGAGGAGGTGTCGTAACCGTCTGATATCGAGGAGACACGCAACGCACGAACCGCTCAACGCACCAACGAGGAACACACGAGACATGTCACGCAAGCTTCACCCCCTCTTGCCGATCCTGGTGATCGGCTCGCTCATCCTGGCCGCCTGTTCGGGTGAGGAGATCGGCGGATCCCCGGATGGCACCGACGCCGGCGCCTCCCCCACGGAAGCCGCCTTCCCCGAGGGCGACATCGAGATCGAGCTGTGGACCAAGGAGGGCGATCCGCAGATCGCCTACGTCGAGGCCCTGGCCGACGCCTACAACGCCGAGCATCCGAACGTGACGATCAACGTCGTCAACAAGGACGTCGAGCTGCTGCGCGAGGACCTGGTCAACACCGCCCTCTCGCCCGAAGCCGCTCCCGAGCTGGTGTGGACCGTCGCCGATCACATCGGTCCGTTCACCTCGGCCGGCGTCATCCAGGAGCTCGACGGCCAGATCGACACCTCGATCTACGAGGAGGGCGCCCTCGCGGCAGTCCAGGTCGATGGCACCACCTGGGGCATCCCGATCAGCAACGGCAACCAGCTGATGCTGTACTGGAACAAGTCCCTCATCGGTGAGGAGGCTCCGGCCGACACCGATGCCATGGTCGCCGCGGCCACCGAGAACACCGGGGACGGCAACTTCGGCCTGGTCTTCAACGAGACCGAGTCGTTCTGGCTCACCCCATGGCTCGCCGGCTTCGACACCAGCGTCTTCGCCGAGGACGGCGTCACGCCGACCCTCGACACCCCGGAGATGCAGGCGGCGCTCGCCTTCCTGTACGACCTGAAGTACACGCACGAGGTCATGCCCGGCGAGTGCGACTATCCCTGCGCCAGCGACCTGTTCACCGGCGGCTCCGCCGCGATGATCGTCAACGGCGACTGGGAGCTCGGCAACTACGCCGACCTGCTCGGCGACGACCTGGGCGTGGGCCCGCTTCCGACGGTCTCCTCGACCGGCAGTGATCCGGCGCCGTACACCGCGGGCTCGTTCTACATGGTTCCGGCGGCCGTCGAGGGCGACGCGCTGACCGTGGTCCTCGACTTCATGGCCTGGTCCACGAACACCGAGAACCAGATCCAGATGGTCGAGGAGCTCCGGCGCCTGCCGGCGAACGCCGAGGCCCTGGAGGATCCGATCGTGACCGACGATCCGCTTCTCGCCGGCGCGGCGGAGGCGGTGCAGAAGGGCACTCCGCAGCCGACCAACGTCGAGATGCGCTGCGTCTTCGACGCCATGAACACCGGGATCCGGGAGGTTCTTGGCGCCGGGAACGACGACTTCGCGGCGGTGACGGCGACGATGCAGGAGGCAGCTGACAACTGCGTCGCCACGCTCTGAACGGACGGTAAGGTGGTGGTGGCGGGCCTCGGCTCCGCCACCACCGACACCCAGGAGACCCACCGTGGACGTCGACCGATCGGTATCGGCCCTGACAGAGGTCTTCTTCACCCTGGCCGTCTTCGCGGTCGGGGTGGCGATCCTCGAGGGCATCCTCTACCTGGTCCTGGTGCGCTGGCTGAAGGCGCGCCTGGCCCTGCCGATCCTGCTCATCGCGCCGGCATTCGTGGGTCTCATGGCGCTGATCTTCTACCCGCTCCTGTGGGAGCTCAACGTCAGCTTCACGAACATGAACCTGAGCCGCCTGTGCGACCCGGGCATCCCCGCCGGGATCTTCACCGAGTGCCGCGGCCAGAACATGTTCATCGGCATCGAGAACTACATCAACGTCTTCACCCGCCCCGTGCTCCAGGTGGCGGGCTTCTTCCAGATCTTCTGGCAGACCATCCTGTGGACGACCATCAACGTCGTCTTCCACGTGGGCCTGGGCCTGGGCCTGGCGCTGCTGCTCAACCGGCACCTGCGCCTGAGGGGCGTCTACCGCGCGCTCATCATCCTGCCCTGGGCCATCCCGCAGATCGTCTCGCTGGCCATCTGGCGCACCGAGCTCAACTCCGAGTTCGGCATGGTCAACCAGCTCCTGGCGCTGGTGGGTGTGAGCGGCCCCAGCTGGATGACCGATCCGTTCTTCAACTTCTTCGCCATGATCATGGTCAACGTCTGGCTGGGCGTGCCGTTCATGATGGTGATCCTGCTGGGCGGGCTCCAGAGCATCCCGGGTGACCTGTACGAAGCGGCCGAGATCGACGGCGCCAGCAGCCGCCAGTCGTTCCGCTTCATCACCCTGCCGATGCTGCGCCCGGTGATGGTGCCGGCCATCATCCTCGGCACGGTCTGGACCTTCAACAACTTCAACGTGCCGTTCGTGATCAACCAGCTCGAGCTGGAGACCAGCGACACCCTCGTCACCGGCCTCTTCCGCGCCGCCTTCCAGTACAACCGCTACGGGTTCGCCGGCGCCTACGCCTTCGTCATCTTCGCCATCCTGCTGGTGTTCGTGATCTTCTACATCCGACGCAGCGGCGCCCTCCGAGGAGTCCACGAATGAGCCAGACCACGGTGCCCACCGTCCAGCCCGCGGCCGTCGCGAAGCCGAGCACCTGGCGCTCGAGCGGCACACGTCACGACTCGCCGCTCAAGAAGGCGGTGATCCACGCCACCCTCTTCCTGGCGGCGCTCATCGCCTTCCTGCCCGTGCTGCGCGTCTTCAGCGTCTCGCTGCGTCCCAACAACCGCCTGCTCTCCCGCGAGCTCGACTTCATCCCGGAGGGCGCGACGCTGGGCGCCTACGGCCACGTGCTGTTCGAGACCGATTTCCCGCAGTGGCTGTTCAACAGCCTGCTCATCACGGTCGGAACGTCGCTGGTGGGGCTCATCTTTGCCGCCACCAGCGCGTATGGCTTCAGCCGCTTCAAGTTCCCCGGGCGCGGCGTGGGGCTGACCGCGCTGCTCGCCACGCAGCTCATCCCCGCCACCATGCTGCTGGTGCCGATCCTGATCCTCGCCATCCAGCTCGACCTGATCGGCACCTACCGCGGCCTGGTCATCGCCTACTCCGTGACCAGCGTGCCCTTCAGCATCTGGATCCTGAAGGGCTACTACGACACGGTGCCCATCGAGCTGGAGGAGGCGGCGCGCATCGACGGCTGCTCGCAGCTGGAGGCCTTCGTGCGGGTCCTGCTGCCGCTCTCGACGCCGGCCCTGGCGATCGTCTTCCTCTTCAACTTCCTGGCCGCCTGGAACGAGTTCGTGCTGGCCCGCGTGCTCATCGGCTCCCAGACCGAACTCTTCACCTGGCCGCTGGGCATCCTGCGCTTCCAGGCCCAGTTCCAGACGCAGTGGGGTGATCTCGCGGCGGCCTCGGTGCTGGTCTCGATCCCCATCGTGGCGTTGTTCCTGTACAGCAGCCGGTGGCTGATCAGCGGCGTCACCCTGGGCGGGGTGAAGGGGTGAGGGGTGGTCGTGGCGGCTCTAGGGTCGAGCCCTTCGCGCGCCGTCAGAGGTCCGGCGTGAGAACGTGCTGCACGTTGGCATGTGCGGACGGTGAGATCGTGGTACACGATGTCACGCCGAACCTCTGACAGTCGCGCCCGCTCCACGACAGGCACGGTCCCAGCCGGCCACCGCCGCCGTGCATAGCCCGCCGGCCTGGGTCGCCGACGCGGTCTTCTACCAGATCTTTCCCGACCGGTTCGCGCGCAGCGGGCGCGTGCCGGCGCCGGGCGCGCTGGAGGCGTGGGACGCCCCGCCCACCGTCCACGGATTCAAGGGCGGCGACCTGTACGGGATCGTCGACGGTCTCGACCATCTCGCCCGGCTGGGAGCCACGGCCATCTACCTCAACCCGATCTTCGCGTCGGCCTCCAACCACCGGTATCACACCTTCGATTACATGGCGGTCGACCCGCTGCTGGGCGGTGACGAGGCACTCCGCGCGCTGCTCGATGCGGCCCACCGCCGCGGCATGCGCATCATCCTCGACGGCGTCTTCAACCACGCGTCGCGCGGGTTCTGGCCGTTCCACCACGTGCTGGAGGCCGGGCGCCACTCGCCGTTCCGCGACTGGTTCTACTTCCACGCCGAGGACCTCGACGCGGGACGGCCGCTGCGGGCCTACCCCGCCGAGTCGCTGGACGAGCCTCCGGGCCTCACCACGGACTGGGCCGCCGAGCACCGCGCCGGCGAGGACTCGATCACCACGCTCGGCTACCGCGCGTGGTGGGACCTACCGGCGCTTCCCAAGCTGAACACCGACAACCCGACCGTGCGCGAGTACCTGATGACGGTGGCCGAGCACTGGATGCGCGTCGGGATCGACGGCTGGCGCCTGGACGTGCCCGGCGAGATCACCACGCTCGGCTTCTGGGAGGAGTTCCGGCAGCGCGTGCGCGCCATCAACCCCGAGGCGTACATCGTGGGCGAGATCTGGCAGGAGCGCGGCGACCTGCTCGACGGCCGCACCTTCGACGCGCTGATGAACTACCCGCTGGCCGCGGCCATCACCGGCTACGTCACCGGCACCCACCTGGACGCGGAGATGGTGGCCCAGCACGGCGAGCTCCAGCGCCAGGTCCGGGCCGAGGACGCGGCGAGCTTCATGGCGCGCATCGAGCGCGGCACCGCGGCCTATGCGCCGAGCTCAGCGCGCTCGATGCTGACCCTGATCGGCTCGCACGACACCCCGCGCTTCCTCTCCATGGCGGGCGGCGACGAGGCCTCGCTGCGGCTGGCCTGGCTGGTGCTGATGACCATGCCCGGTGCCCCGTGCATCTACTACGGCGACGAGATCGGCATGGCCGGCGAGATGGACCCGGGCTGCCGGGGCGCGTTCCCATGGGACGAGGCGCGTTGGAACGCAGGCCTGCTCGCCACGCTCACTGACCTCGTGCGGCTGCGCCACGAGACCCCCGCCCTGCGCTCGGCCGAGCTGGAGCGCCTGGCGGTGGACGGCATGGCCTGCGCCTACCGCCGCGGCTCCGGCCCGGGGTCGGTGGTCGTCGCGCTCAACGCGGGGGAGACCGATGCGCGCCTCCCGCTCCCCGACGGGCTGACCGAGATCTTCGCCACCGTCCCTGAGGCCGGCGCCCCGGGGACGATCCCGGCCCGATCGGGCCGGGTGTTCCGCGCGACATGAGCCGCCGCGCGCTGCCGTGGGCCGTGGGCGGGCTGGTCCTGGCCGCCCTGCTGGTGGTGGTGCTCTGGCCGAAGGAGACGCCCACCCCGGACGTCGACGAGTCGGCGCTGACGCCCGACCTTCCGGCGCTGGCGCTCGACGGCGAGATCCGCGACGTGGACCTGGCGCACGACAGCCGCTCGGACGCGTATCGCCAGCCCTTCGGCGCGGTGCCCGCCGGCACACGGGTGACGCTGCGCCTGCGCGCCGCGGCCGGCGACCTGGAGGCGGCCACCATCCGGGTCTGGGACGCCCTGGCCCAATCGCAGGTGCTGGTGCCCATGTCCGTCGTGGCGCGCGACGCGACCGGCGGCGAGCACGGCCACGACTGGTGGGAGGCGACGCTGCCGACGACGAACATCCCGAGCCTGCTCTACTACCGCTTCATCGTGCGCGACGGCGGGGAGACGCGCTACGTCGAGGACGACGCGCTGCTCGACGGCGGCGCGGGCGAGGTGCTCGGCGCCTCGGAGGATCGGTCCTGGCAGCTCGTCACCTACGCACCGGACTTCGCGACGCCCGAGTGGGCGCGCGGCGCGGTGATCTACCAGATCTTCCCGGACCGCTTCGCCAACGGCGATCCGTCGAACGACCCCTCGCCGGAGGCGAGCCCCGGCCCCGACGGGGCCGATCGGTATCGGTATGGCGACGTCTACGGCAACCCGGTGCTCACGCGCGACTGGGAAACCGACCTGCCCGAGGGCTACTGCCGGGCCTACACCGCGCCCGCCGAGCCGTGCGACGAGGAGCCGCTGGGCCGCGACTTCTACGGCGGCGACCTGGCGGGCGTCCGCGAGCACCTCGACGAGCTGGCCGAGCTGGGCGTCACCGTCCTCTACTTCAACCCGGTGTTCGCCGCGCCCTCCAACCATCGCTACGACACCAGCGACTTCTCGGTGATCGACCCCGACCTGGGGACGCGCGAGGACCTCGAGGGGCTCGTCGCCGATGCCGAGGCGCTCGGCATGCGTGTCCTCCTCGACGGCGTCTTCAACCACGTGAGCAGCGACTCGCCGTACTTCGACCGCGCCGAGCGGTTCCCCGAGCTGGGCGCCTGCGAGTCCGCCGACTCGCCCTGGGCGGAGTGGTTCATCTTCAGCCCCGGCCCGCCGGAGAAGTGCTTCGACGGGCAGACGTACGTGGACTGGTTCGGCTTCGACACGCTCGCCGTGCTGGCCGAGACGCCGGACACGTTCGGCCACTTCCTGTCCGAAGACGGCGTGGCGACGCGGTGGCTGGAGACCGGCATCGGCGGCTGGCGCCTCGACGTCATGAACGAGATCAGCCACGACTTCCTGCGCGGCCTGCGGCGCAGCATCAAGGGCGCCGATGCCGACGCGCTCATCCTCGGCGAGGAGTGGGGCGACGCCTCCGCCTGGCTGCTCGGCACCGAGGTCGACAGCGTCATGAACTACCGGTTCCGTCGCGCCGTCATCGGCCTCGTGAACGGCGACACGGCCGATGCGGACGGGGCGATCGCCGGGCTGGCGCCGAGCGCGTTCGCCTCGACGATGGAGGGCGTGCGCGAAGACTACCCGCCCGCCGCGTGGGAGGTGCTCCACAACCTCGTCGACAGCCACGACACGACGCGCATCCTGTGGACGCTGACCCCCGGCGCCGACAACCGCGAGGAGAAGGAGTCGGCCGCCGCCCTGGAGATTGGTAAGGCGAAGCTGCGCCTCGTCGCCGCGCTCCAGATGAGCTGGCCCGGCATGGCGGGCGTGTACTACGGCACGGAGGCCGGCCTGACCGGTCACGACGACCCGGACGATCGCCGTCCGTACCCGTGGGACGCGGTCGACGGCGAGCTGCGCGACTGGTACGCGCGCCTCGGCGCGCTGCGCGCCACGCACGAGGCGCTGCGAACCGGCGACCTCGCCTTCCTGCACGCCGACGACGCGGCTGGCACGCTCGCCTTCGGCCGCCGGACCGATGCCCAGGCGACGATCACCGTCCTGAACCTGGGCGCCGAGCCGCGCTCCGTCGAGGTGAACGTCTCCGGCTGGCTGCCGGCCGGCACGTCCCTGACCGACCAGCTCGGCGGCGCGTCGCTGCGGGTCGAGACCGACCGCTTCGTCGTCGACCTGCCCGCGTACGGCGCCGCGCTCCTCGTGACCGAGCCGGGCGTCGATCTCGCGCCGCCGGCGGCGCCGGAGGCGCTCGACGCCGAGGCCGGCACCGGCACGGTGGAGCTGTCGTGGCCGGCCGTCGCGGACGCGGAGGGCTACCACGTCTGGCGCTCCGTCCTCTCGGGCGGCGGCTACACCCTCGCCGGCTCGGTGTCGGGCGGGGCCGCGACCTTCACCGATCGCGGCGCCCGCAACGGCACGCTGGCCCACTACGTCGTCACGGCGATCGACGCCGCCGGCAACGAGGGTCCGCGCTCGCCCGAGGCGACGGCGCTGCCGCAGGTCACGGTGGCCGACGCGCGGCTGACCGGTTCGGACGCGCTCGAGCAGCCGCTCTCGGCGGTCGATCCCGGGGTCGAGATCGAGGCGACCGTACGGGTCGACGGCTACAGCGAGCTCGACGGGCCGACGGTCGGCGTCCGCATGGAGGCCGGCTTCGGGCCGGCCGGCTCGGAGATCGACGCCGGGGGCTGGAGCTGGAGCCCGATGGCCCACGCCGGCGAGGTGGACGGCGCAGACCGCTGGACCGGCTCCGTCCGCCCCGAGGAGGCGGGCAGCTACGCCGTCGCGGCGCGCATCTCGACCGACGGCGGCACGACCTGGCGACCCGTCGGCGTCGACGGCGGCAGCGAGCCACGGGCGCTCGTGGCCACGCCCGCGGCCGACACCATGCCCCCGGCCGCGCCCGACGGGCTCGTCGCGACCTCGGTCGCCGAGACGGCGGTCACGATCGCCTGGGACGCGGTCGACGACGACGACCTGCACCGCTACGAGATCCTGCGCGGCCCGCTGGACGGGGAGCTGGAGCGCATCGGCGTCGCGAGCGAGACGGGCTATACCGACGAGTCGGTCGGCGCGGGGCAGACGTACCGCTACGCCGTCCGGGCGCAGGACACGAGCTACAACCGCTCCGCCGCGTCGGATGAGATCGAGGTCGGCGCCACGGCGCGCGACGTGGCCGTGACGTTCACCGTCAGCGTGCCGGCGAACACGCCGAGCGACGAGGTCGTGCACATCGCCGGCGACTTCCAGGGCTGGGACCCGGGCGCCACGCCGATGGAGCGCGTCGACGCCACGACCTTCGAGATCACGCTCACGTTCGCCGAGGCGACGCCGCTCCAGTACAAGTACGCGCGCGGCAACTGGGAGGCGGTCGAAAAGGACGGCGGTTGCGGCGAGATCCCGAACCGCGAGCTCACCGTGCAGCACGGCTCGGACGGCACGCTGGCCCAGGCCGACGAAGTCGAGAAGTGGCGAGACATCGACAACTGTCCGTGAGGGTGTAGCGTGTCGGCATGGCGATCGATCTCGACGAGGTGGAGCTCGAGACCCTCGAGGTCATCGAGCTCGACGCGGCCGGGCGGCGGATCGGCTCGGCATGGCGCGACGAGTGCGACTCGATCCCGGAGCTCGCCTACGGCCGTGACGCCGATCCGACAAGCCTGGCCGGCATCTGGGAGGCGCTCGCCCGCTCCTGAGCGGCGCCCGTGAGGGCCCGTCCGCGCCTCCTTCTCGCCGCCGCGGCGGCGTCCGTCGTCGTCCTCCTCGTGGCGGCCGTCCTTCTCATCGGCCAGGCTCGAACGCCCGAGCTCGTCGCCTGGGACGAGCTCGACGACCGCTGGGGCACGTACCTGTCCGAGCGCGAGTGGGGCACGCCGCGCGAGGCGGAGGGAACGAACCCGTGGGGCATGGACTACCTCGAGGCGGTGCGGATCCCGTACACGCACGGCGAGGATGGCATCGCCGGTCTCGTCGACCGCGACGGCATCTTCCATCTCGGCTGGGCGGTATGGGACGAGGAGCAGGTGCGCGTCGCCGAGCGCCTCTTCGGCTGGGGCAACCCGACCGGGGAGCACGGCGAGGAGATCGTCGACCGCCGGACGTTCGGCGCGAACACGCCGACGACCTCGTTCGCGGAGGCGACCCTCGTTTACCCGAACACCGATCCACAGTTCCGTGTTCGCTTCACGCAGGCCCGCGTCGACTCGCGCAGCGGCGTGCTGCTGGCGACCGCCGGGCGCGAGGCCGTCGAGGCGGGCGAAGTCGATGACGCCGGCGAGCCCGGTGACGTCGGCGAGCTGCCGCTGCACGTCGTCCTGAAGGGCTGGTTCCACGATCCTTCTCTCCGCGTCGAGGCGATCCGCGACGGCCTGCTCCTGCACGGCCCCGACTCGTCGGTGGCGATCGTCGGCGCGGAGCTCTCCGGGATGCAGGTGAGCGACGAGAAGCGCGCCATCGACGAGAACCTGCGCGAGGACGGCCTCTCGGGCGACGGTCCGGGGCACATCGGCGCCCTGGCGCATCGGCTCATCCTGGGTTCGGAGGACGTGACGGAGGTGCGCTTCGCCTGGACGGAGGCTGACACCGCGGCCGACGCGGAGGCCCGTGCCCGGGAGCTGCTCCCGGCGGCCGCGCGGATCGTCGACGCGCGGCGCGACGAAACCGAGGGCGTCTTCGACGGCGAGGTCGCCGCCGAGCACGAACCGGTCTACCGCCAGGCGCTCATGAGCCTGCTCTGGAGCCAGAGCCTTTACCGCTGGGACGGCCGATCGAGCTGGATCCCCGAGTGGGAGGGGAGGGTCGACGCCGACGACGTCCTCATCATGCCCGACAAGTGGGAGTTCCCCTGGCTGGCGACATGGGACTCCGCCTTTCACGCGGTGACCGCCGCGCTCATCGACCCGCAGCTCGGCGCCGACCAGCTCACCTTCATCCTCTCCGACCGCTGGCAGCAGCCCGACGGCCACATCCCGTGCGCCGAGTTCGTCATGGACGACGAGTGCCCGCCCGTCTTCGGCTGGGCCGCGTGGCGCGTGTGGGAGGCCGGTGCCGGCGACGAGTTCCTCGAGGCGGTCTATCCCGGGCTCGTGGCGAACCACGAGTTCTGGCGCGACGAGCTCCAGGTCGCCTTCGGGCTCTACACCGGCGGCTTCCTGGGCATGGACAACCTGCCGCGCGCCGAGGGCCAGGTCCAGGCGGACGCTTCGGCCTGGATGGCGTTCAATGCCCGCTACCTGGAGCGGATCGCGGACCAGCTCGGCGAGACCGATGCCGCCGAGGCGTACCACCGCGAGATCGACGTCATCGCCGCCGCGGTCAATGAGACGCTGTGGGACGAGGAGCTCGGCTTCTACTTCGACCGCAGCGAGGACGGTGTCTCGCCGATCCGGACGAAGTCGTACTCCGGGCTCCTGCCGCTCATCGCCGGGATCGTGCCGAGCGAGCGAGCGGAGCGGATGCTCGACGCGCTCCGCGACGAGGGCCGGTTCCTCTCGCCGCACGGCATCCGCAGCACGTCGGCCGACAGCGTCCTCTACCGGCCCGGCTATGCCGAGCAGCGCGGCGCGAACTCCTCCTGGCGCGGGCCGATTTGGCTGCCGATCAACTACCTGCTCGTCGAGGCACTGGAGTCGCGCGACCCGGCCTTCGCCGCGGACCTGCGCGAGCGTCTCATCGAGCTCGTCGAGACGGATTGGAAAGCGACCGGCCGCTTCCACGAGTACTTCGACGCCGAGACCGGCGAGGGCCTCGGGGCCGATGCCCAGGCCGGCTGGACGGCCCTCGTCGCGAACCTCATCGCGGAGGAGTAGGGCCGACGGCACGACCTGAGCGCCCGATGACCGCGTGCGATCATCCGGTGCATGGGCTGGCTGGCAGAGCTGTTCGAGACGAACCGGATCATCGTGCTATCGGTCTACGGGCAGGTCTTCTTCGTCATGGGCCTCGCCGTCGCCCTGCAGAGCCGGCAGCGCTCGAAGCTGCCGCTCGCGCGACCACTCGGATGGCTGGCCGGGTTCGGGCTCCTCCACGGGCTGATGGAGTGGGGCTACCTCTTCGTCCCGATCCAGGCGGGATTCCTGCCGCAGCCGGTCATCGAGGCGCTTCTCGTCCTCCAGCTCATGATGAAGCCGATCAGCTTCGCGCTCCTCTTCCAGTTCGGCGTCGAGCTGCTCCTCAGCACGAGAGATTCGGCGCACCCGCCGGCGCGAATCGGCGGCCAGCCCTGGATGCGGCTCGTCCCCGCCGTGGCCGTCGCCCTCTGGGGGGTGGCGACCGTCGCGCTCTCGACGACGGTCGCCGCGGGCTTCGTGCCGGATCCCGGGCCGTGGCTGCGGTCCGACGAGATCGGCCCGGCACTGGCGGGGGTCGGATCGCCGCTGGCGGTCGGCGACGTCGTAGCGCGCGCCATGCTCGCCGTCCCCGCCTCGATCCTCGTCGCCGTCGGGCTGCGCCGCACGACCCGCCTCCTGGCGCCGATGGCCGGGCGTGGCGTGGCCACCGCGCTCGGCGCCGGCTCGGTGGCCTTCGTCGTCTACGCCATCCTCGCGGGGCTCGTGCCGCAGCCGGCGCCGTTTCCGCCCGCATCGGTCCTGAACGGACGGACGGTGCTCGACACCCTGGGCGTGCCGATCGAGGTCTTCCGCTCGATCACCGGCCTCGCGATCGCGCTGGCGGTCATCCGCAGCCTCGAGCTGTTCGAGCAGGAGACCGATCGCGCCCTCGCCGATGCCCGCCGCCGCGAGCTGCTGCTCCGCGAGCGCGAACGGATCGGCCGCGATCTGCACGACGGGATCATCCAGTCGATCTACGCCGCCGGGCTCCACCTCGAGCAGGCCTCCGCCGAGGTGAGCGCGGAGCAGTCGGCGACGCGCGAGCGCATCGGTACCGTCATGGGCGAGCTGAACCGGATCACCGGCGACATCCGCAGCACGATCTTCGACCTCCGCTCCGGTAAGCTCGAGAGCGAGGATGCCGAAGCGATCGTCCTCGCCGTGGCCGACGAGCTCCAGGCCCACACGCTCGTGAGGCTCGAGATCGCCTCGACCGGCCTCTTCCGCCCGCGGCTTCGGCCTGACCAGGCCGAGCAGCTGCACCACATCGTGACCGAGGCCTTCAGCAACATCCTGCGCCACGCGCACGCGACGCAGGTCTCGGTCCAGATGGCCTGCACGCAGCGCCGATTCACGCTCGAGATCACCGATGACGGCGCCGGCTTCGACCCGGCGGCGGCGCCCGGCCGCGGCCGGCGCGGGCAGGCCCAGGGCCTGGACAACATCCATCGTCGCGCCGAGCTGCTCGACGCGAGGCTCGTCATCGAGAGCGCGCCCGGCCGCGGGGCACGGCTGTCGCTCACGATGCCCGTCGCCACGACGCGCCGCTCCCCGTGACCGCACTCGCGCGCGCACCGATCGCGTGGCGTGCGTACCATGCCGATGCCATGACCGACACCTCGAAGCCGATCCGCATCTTGATCGCCGACGACCACGAGGTGGTCCGCATCGGTCTCGCTGCCCTGCTCGACGCGCAGGAGGGCTTCAGCGTCGTGGCACGAGCAGGCTCCGGCGACGAGGCGGTGCTCCAGGCTCGCCAGCACCGGCCCGACGTCGTCGTCATGGACATCCGGATGCCGAACGGCTCAGGGATCGAGGCCTGCCGCACGATCACCGCGGAGCTTCCCGGGACGCCGGTCGTCATGCTGACGAGCCACGCCGACTCGGACGCGCTCTTCGATGCCATCGACGCGGGAGCGTCGGGCTACGTCCTCAAGCGCGTCGGGTCGTCCGAGCTCGTCGGGGCCGTGCGAACCGTCGCCGGCGGCGGCTCGCTCCTGGATCCGGCGGTCACGCGCCGCGTGCTGGACCGGATTCGCAGCGCGAACCGGCAGGAGGAGGCGGGCGCCTTCGTCGAGCTCACCGAGCAGGAGCGCCGTGTCCTCGCGCACCTGGCCGACGGGGCATCGAACCGCGAGATCGCCGCGCGGATGGGGCTCGCCGAGAAGACCGTGCGCAACTACGTCTCGAGCATCCTCTCCAAGCTGGAGCTCGAGAGCCGCGCGCAGGCCGCCGCGTACGCGATCCGTCACCGCCTCGTAGAGCTTGCGGCGAGCGGCGCATGAGGCGGGTCGCGCTCATCACGCTCCTCTTCGTTCTCGCCGCCTGCAGCCAGCTGGAGGCGCCGAGCCCGAGTGCCACGGCCACGCCGACCCCGTCGACGGCACCGACGCCCTCGGCCACGGCCACGGCCACGACGGACGGGAGCGCGAGCGCGATCCCCTCCGCAAGCGTGACGCCCGAACCGCCACTCTCGCTGGACCTGCCGGAGGCGACCGATCCGCGTGTCGTCTCCGTCTCCGTCCGGCCGAACGTCGGCGCCGAGGCGGGCGACGTCATCGTCAGCGTGACGAGCGCAGCCGACGAGCGGATCGACGAGCTCGTTTTGCGCTGGCCGACCGACCTGAACGAGACCCTCTTCCTCGCGCCGTTCGTCCCCTCCCCGGACCGCCTGGCCGCGGGCCAGCCGCTCCTCCAGGACTGGACGAAGTGGGTGATCGGCCCCGGCGAGCAGGGGGAGCCGGACGGCACGATCTCGCTCGGCTACGGCCCGCTCCTCGCCGGCGCGACGCTCGAGATCCGGCTCCACGCCCAGCGTCGGGCGCCCGGGCCGGTCTCCTTCGACCTCCAGGTGCTCTCGAGCAACGACCTGCTCACGCTCGCCGGCGGCGAGCCTGCGGAGCTTCGCGTCGAGGTGCCCTGATGCCGGCCATCCTTCCCGCCTGGACCGATGCCGATCCCGCACTGCACGCGCGCCTGACCGACGCGATCGATCCCGACCGCAAGATCCTCGGTGCCCTCGAGCGCGTCGTGCCGCTGAGCGGGAAGCGCATCGCCGACATCGGCACCGGGCTCGGCCACTATCCGATGCTCCTCGCGCGACGGACCGGGCGGACCTACGGCGTCGAGTCCGACCCCGAGCTCCTCGCCGAGGCACGCCGACGGACGACGGCGATGCACCAGCCGAACATCCGCATCGTCGAGGGCGAGCCGACGCGCCTGCCCCTGCGGGACGGCGCCGTCGACATCGTCCTCACCGGTGGGATCGCCCCGGACGACGGCGCCCTCCCCGCGATCGCGGAGGCGGTGCGCGTCATCCGCCCCGGCGGCCGCCTCATCGTCATCGGCTACTACGGCCGCGACGACGTCGCCTCGCTGCTCGAGCCGGAGGTCGTGGCGCAGGTCATGGAGGCGACGCAGCGCCGCACCGGCTGGTGGCTGCGCAACGGATTCAAGATCAAGGTCGTCCACGCCCGCGTCGACCTGGCCGATCCCGAGCTTGCGCACGAGCTCCTGCCGCGCCTCTACGGCGACCGCGGGCGGGCGTATCTCATGGGTCCGCATCGGCCCTTCCTGCGGCTCAACCTGGGTCTCTATCACCGCGAGGTTCCCGACCGCGCCTGAAGGCTCACCAAGCAAGCGATCCGTGCCGTTTCGCCACGGATTCCGTGGTTTCGGTGCGCAGATTCTTCTTGCGGTCGTGATTCGCCACCGATATGATCCGTGGGTCCGAAGGCCAGGCTCTTCTCCCCCCGGAGCCTGGCCTTCGGCTTGTCTATCTGGCGCCTGCGACGGACGAGGCTCGGAGGACGTCGCAGGAGGGCTGGTGCGATAATCGAAGCCTTCCAGCCTTCCAAACGCCCGCCGAAGTGAGGTGCCCGTCGCATGGCCACCACGCCGCGCATGAAGATCACGTACGCGACCCTGTCCGCCGACAACGAGGAGCTTCAATCGGCGTTCGATGCCGCCCTCGAGCGGGCCCGTGCCAGCCTGGGCCAGACGTACCCGATGCTCATCGGCGGCGAGGAACGGGGCTCGAGCGAGACCTTCGAGGACCGTTCACCGATCGACCGCGACATCGTCGTCGCCCGCTTCCCGACCGGCACCGCGCAGGACGTGCGCGACGCGATCGCGGCGGCCCGCGCGGCGTTCAAGGCCTGGCGGGGCACGCCGTGGCGCGACCGCCTGGCGATCATGCGCCGCGCCGCCGACCTGATCAGCGAGCGCCAGTTCGACTACGCCGCGCTCATGGTGCTCGAGGTCGGCAAGAACCGGCTGGAGGCGCTCGGCGACGTGGAGGAGACGGCGGACCTGCTGCGCTACTACAGCGACGAGTTCGAGAAGGCGGACGGGTTCGTGAAGCCGATGGGATCGCTCTCGGCGGCCGAGAAGACGCGCTCCATCCTTCGCCCGTACGGCGTCTTCGGCGTCATCAGCCCCTTCAACTTCCCGATGGCCCTCGCCGGCGGCCCGGCCGGAGGCGCGATGATCGCGGGCAACACGGTCGTCCTCAAGCCCTCGTCGGACGCCCCGCTGTCCGGCTGGAAGTTCGTCGAGGCGATGCGCGACGCCGGCCTCCCCGACGGCGTCCTGAACTTCGTCACCGGCCCGGGCGAGACGGTCGGCGCCGAGCTCCAGGAGAACCCGGGCATCGACGGCATGGTCTTCACCGGCAGCTACGAGGTGGGCATGCGGCTCTACCGCAGCTTCACGAAGGACTACCCGCGCCCGATCATCACCGAGATGGGCGGGAAGAACCCGGCGATCGTGACGGCGAGCGCGGACCTCGACGAGGCGGCCGAGGGCGTCATGCGCTCGGCCTTCGGATTCGACGGCCAGAAATGCAGCGCGAACTCGCGCGTGTACGTCGAGAAGCCGGTCGCCCGCGAGTTCGTCGAGAAGCTCGTGGAGAAGGCGCGCGGCATCACGGTCGGCGACCCGACGCGGCGCGAGAGTTGGATGGGGCCGGTCATCAACCAGCGCGCCCTCGACACGTTCAGCACGGCGGTCGCCGACGCGAAGGGCGCCGGCGGAACGATCGAGATCGGTGGCGAGGTCGACGACTCGCGCGGGTTCTTCCCGACCCCGACCGTCGTGACCGGGCTGCCGCTCGATCATCGGCTCTTCCGCGACGAGCTGTTCGTGCCCTTCCTCGTCGTCGGCGAGGTCGACTCGCTCGACGAGGCCCTCGGCGAGGCGAACGACACCGCCTACGGGCTCACGGCCGGCATCTTCAGCCGCGACGAGGCGGAGGTGCGCCGCTTCCTCGACACGATCCAGGCCGGCGTCGTGTACGTGAACCGCCGCGCGGGGGCGACGACCGGGGCCTGGCCGGGGATCCAGAGCTTCGGCGGATGGAAGGGATCCGGCTCGTCGGGCAAGAGCGGCCTCGGCCCGTACTACGTCCAGCAGTTCCTGCGCGAGCAGAGCCAGACCGTCGTCGGCGACGACGAGGTGCCCGTCCTATGAGCTTCGAGACCGATGCCGTCGTCGAGCCCTCCGGCTGGTTCGCCGTGCAGATGCGCTACGCGTACCTCGCCAGCGGCGCCGAGACCGTGACCCTCGTCGAAGACCGCGTCGTGCTCATCGACGGCACGGACGAGGAGGCCGCGCTCGGGCGGGCCGTCGAGCTGGCGCCCGACTACGAGGACGACTACGAGACCGACGACGGCGAGTCCGGCTCGATTCGCTTCGAGGGGATCGTCGCCATCAAGGAGCTCGACGATCCGCCGGCCGCCGGGAGCGAGGTCTGGCACGAGTTCATGACCCCCGACCCGGAGCGCCCCTCGCTCGGCGACGTGGGCGAGCCCCTCCCGCCGGTCTACCCCGAGGAGATGGCCTTCCCTCGCGCGCGCGACGACTGATCGGGCCGATGCCGAGCTGGCGCCTGGCGGCCTACCGCGCCATCCGCCCGCTCCTCTTCAGCGCCGATCCCGAGCGCGTCCACCACGCGGCACTGCGCCTTCTGGCATCGGGCATCGGTCGAGCGCTCGCGCCGCTGGCCTCCGGCGTCGGGGACCCTGCTGCCGCCCCGTTCGAGCTGCTCGGGCTCCGCTTCCGCAACCGCGTCGGCCTCGGCGCCGGCTTCGACAAGGACGGCCTCGCCATCCGCGGATGGGCGGCGCTCGGCTTCGGGTTCGTCGAGCTCGGCACGGTCACGCCCAGCCCGCAGCCGGGAAGTGAACGCCCGCGCCTCTTCCGCCTGCCCGCCGACGAGGCACTCGTCAACCGGATGGGCTTCAACAACCTCGGGGCCGATGCGCTCGCGCGCCGGATCGCCGACGCCCGCCCGCACCTCGCGCCCGGATTCGTCATCGGCGTCAACATCGGCCGCAACCGCGATGGCGATGCGTCGGACTATTCGGTTGCCGCCGCTGCGGTCGCCGGCGTCGCCGATTACCTGGCGATCAACGTCAGCTCGCCGAACACGCCGGGGCTGCGCGACCTCCAGGAGCCGGCGGTCCTGGCCGAGCTCCTCGCGTCCGTGGCGGCGGCCGCGCCGGACCGCCCGCTCCTCGTCAAGCTCTCGCCGGACCTCTCCGACGGCGCTCGCGACGCGCTCCTGGGCGGCCTCGCCGGCTCGCCGGCGGCGGGCGTCATCCTCTCGAACACGACCCTCGCGCGCGACGGCCTGCGGGCGGCCACCACCGAGGCCGGCGGGCTCTCCGGGCATCCGCTCCTCGAGAGGACGGTCGCGTCGTTGCGCGCGGCCGCCGACCTGCCGCTCGCCGTCGTCGCATCGGGGGGCATCGGCTCCGCGGCGGACGTCTCGCGGCTGCTGGAGGGCAGCGCGGACCTCGTTCAGCTGTGGACCGGGATGATCTACGCCGGTCCCAGCCTCATCGGCGAGTCGGTCGTGGCCGCCGGCGCCTGTTAGGATGCAGACCATCTAGCCAGGGGCGCGGGCAGGACGCGCCGCTCCGATCCGGAGTGCCACCCCGCATGACCACGATGGAAGTCCCCGCGGACGCCGCTGCCCAGCGTACGAGCGCGCCGCACATCGTCACCGAGCTGCCCGGCCCGAAGGCCCGCGCGCTCATCGCCCGCGACGAGGCCGTCGCCAGCCCCTCGCTGACCCGGGCCTATCCGCTCGTCGCCGAGTCCGGTGCCGGCGTGGTCGTGACCGACGTCGACGGGAACCGGTTCCTCGACTTCGCGGCCGGCATCGCCGTCTGCTCGACGGGCCATTCGCATCCGAAGGTCGTCGCCGCCATCAAGGAGCAGGCGGACCGACTCATCCACATCGCCGCGACCGACTTCTACGAGCCGCGCTACCTCGAGTTCATGGAGCGCCTGGCGTCGATCGCGCCGTTCGACGAGAAGGCGCGCGTCTTCCTCACGAACTCCGGGACCGAGGCTGTCGAGGGCGCAATCAAGCTGGCCCGATACCACACGCATCGGCCCGGGATCATCGCGTTCGAGGGCGCCTTCCACGGCCGCACCATGGGCGCGCTCTCGCTGACGAACTCGAAGGTCAAGCAGCGCGCCGGCTTTGGGCCGCTCATCCCGATGGTCCATCACGCCCCGTTCCCGCGCATCCGCGCCTGGCGCGAGGGCTCGGGCGGCGACGGGTCTGCCGAGCTCGAGGTGCTGCGGCGCTCAATCCTCGGCCGGCTGATCGCGCCGGCCGACGTGGCCGCCATCGTGATCGAGCCGATCCAGGGCGAGGGCGGCTACTTCCCTGCCCCGACCGCGTTCATGGAGGGCCTGCGCGAGATCTGCGACGAGCACGGCATCCTCCTCATCGCCGATGAGATCCAGTCCGGCATGGGCCGCACGGGCGCGTGGTGGGCGATCGAGCACACCGGCGTCGAGCCCGACATCCTGACGACGGCCAAGGGCA
>DATKDB010000014.1:0-3875 GCA_035512895.1 Binatia bacterium
AGGCCGCGGAGTCCGAGGAGGCCGGAGCCCCGGAGGAGCGCGTGCGGATCGAGTCATCGGTCTTCAACCCGCGCGAGCTGACCGTGCAGGTCGGCACGACCGTCATCTTCACGAACGTCGATGCGTTCGAGCACACGGTCACCGAGGGCACGAACGGCGAGGCCGTCGACGACCCGATCGTGGACGAGCGGGTCGAGCAGAACCGAACGGTCCGCGTAACGTTCGACGAGCCTGGCACGTACGAGATCACGTGCGAGGTCCACCCCTCGATGCAGATGACGATCACGGTCGAGGGCTGACGCCGCGCGGTTGATGGGGGCGGGGGGCGGTGCTAGGGTTCGCGTCCTGATGGACGCCGGGCTCGACCACACGCCACCCGCCTCGACCCGTTCGCGCGCCGCGCGCCGCGCCGCGGCCCAGCGCGAGGAGTGCGCCGCCACCGCCGCCCTGAACGTGCTCGGCCAGAAGTGGGTGATGCGCATCGTGCGGGCGCTCGGCGAGCGGACGCAGCGTTTCTGCGAGCTGCAGGATGCCCTGGGAGGAGCGAACTCGGCGACCCTCTCGCAGCGCCTGAAGCTGCTCGAGGACGAGGGGCTCATCGAGCGTCGCGCGATCAGCAGCGTCCCGCCCTGGGTCGAGTACTCGCTGACTGCCAAGGGCGACGACCTGCGTGGCATCGACCGCTGGGCCGACCGCTGGGCCTCGAGGCAATGAGCCACCCGGTCACCGAGGAGCGGCCGGTCGAGCATGGCGACGCGCTCAACGAGCTGCGAACCGCCGTCGCCGAGGCGCCGCAGCCGGGGGGTGGGGCACAGCGCGTCGTCGCCCTCCTTCACGATCGCTTCCCGCACTACGACTGGGTCGGCATCTACTGGGTCGAGGGCACCGATCTCGTGCTCGGCCCGTGGGTCGGACCCGAGGCGACCGAGCACACCCGCATCCCGATCGGAACCGGGGTCTGCGGTGCCGCGGCGGCCTCGGGCCGGACGGAGATCGTGCCGGACGTGGACGCCGACCCGCGCTATCTCTCCTGCTTCGCGAGCACGAGGAGCGAGATCGTCGTGCCGATCTTCGACGGTGGGCAGGTCGTCGGCGAGATCGACGTCGACGGCTCCGATCTCGACGCCTTCGACGAGATGGACGCCCGGTTCCTCGAGGAGGTCGCCGCCCTCGTCGCCCCGCTGCGGCCACGGGCGTAACCGCAGGCGTACGGCATCGGTGAGATGCCCACCGGTCCGGGTCCCTTCGAGCAGGTCTACGACAGGCACGTCGTCGGCATCTATCGGTTCATCTACGCGCGCGTGGGGAATCGGCCCGATGCGGAGGATTTGACGGCGCAGGTCTTCGTGCGTGCCATCGAGCAGCTCGACACCGGACGCGAGCCCGGGCAGATCGCGGCATGGCTGTACCGCGTCGCGCAGAACGCGACGGCCGACTACTGGCGCGCCTTCTACCGGCTGCCGCTCGTCGGCGTCGACCACGTGGCCCCGGGCTGGGAGCCGGCCGATGACGCGAGCGACCGGGCGTCCACCGAGCCCGACGAGCGCGCCCGCGCGCGCGCCCAATCGCTCCTGCGTCGCCTGCCCGACCACTACCGGCGCGTCCTCGAGCTGCGTTTCCTCGAGCGCATGAGCGTGGCGGAGACGGCCGACGCGATGGGCATCAGCAGCGGCAACGCCCGCGTGCTCCAGTACCGCGCCCTGCGTCGCGCGGCCCTGCTCGGAGATGGCGCCGATGGCTGACGACGAGCGCCGGGTGGCCGACGCGGCCGACCGATTCGACGGCTATCTCGACGCCCTGCTCGGCGACGGCCGGCCATCGCCGGAGGCGGTCGGCGACCGAGACGAGGCGGAGATGGCGCGCACGGCCGCCGAGCTCGCGGCCAGCGCCCGAGCGCCTGCGGAGGGAGCACCGGACCCCGCGTTCGTCCAGCAGCTCCGGCTGCGCATGCGCCAGGCCGATGCGGGCATCGCCGCCGTCCGCGAGCCGCCACCGGTACGCGAGCGGGCACGACCCGACGGAGCCGCTCGCTGGCGCCTCTCGCGGCGCCAGCTGCTCCAGGCGGGGCTCGGCGCGGCCGCCGGCGTCGCGGCCGGAGTCGTCGGCGCGTCGCTCGGCCGGGACGCGGAGCAGCGCGCGCCGATCGGCGAGGACGACCAGCCGCTCGTGGCCGGCGCCGGCTTCTGGACCGAGGTTGCCCGGCTGGAGGACGTGCCGCCGGGAAGCGCCCTGCGCTTCAGCACGGCCGCGTTCGATGGCTTCGTCGTCAACGACGCCGGAACGGTGAGGGCGCTCTCGTCGGTGTGCACGCACATGGGCTGCACCCTCCAGTTCCGTCCCGACTGGCAGGACCTGCGCTGCCCGTGCCACGGGGCGAGCTTCGACCTCGCCGGACGGCTGGCGAACGGTCGCCGCTCCTGGCGCTCCGAGGGTGCGTACCACGGAGACGCGAGCGCCTACCCGATCGAGCTTCCGGACCTCGTCAAGCCTCGCGTCAAGGTCGCCGACGACCGGATCTGGGTCTGGACGGCGCAGGCCTAGAAGCGGATGACCTCGAAGAGATAGCCGATCAGGTACGGGATCGCCAGGACGACGAGGATGAGGGCGAGGACGATCCCGGCGTAGAGGAAGAGGCTCAGGTCCGGCGCCCCGGCGCGTTCCGGCGGCGGCGTCAGGCGCTTCGGCAGATGCGACGGGCGGCGTGGCCGCTGATGCTCGTACTTGTGCGGCTGGGTCAGGTCCGGCATCCGGAAGCGCGACTCGGGCATCGGGCTACTCGTAGACCTCCGGATTGACCGGCGTCGGCAGGCGCTCGCCGCGCAGGCCGGCGAGCAGGTTCGCGGCGGCCATCGCGGCCATCTTGCCACGCGTCACCCTCGAGGCCGAGGCGATGTGCGGGACGACGAGACAGTTCGGCAGCTGCACGAGCGGGTGACCGGCCGGGAGGGGCTCGGGCTCGGTCACGTCCAGGCCGGCGGCGAAGATCTCGCCGTCGCGCAGCGCACGCTCGAGCGCCTGCGGATCGACGACCGGCCCGCGCGACGTATTGACGAGGACCGCGGTCGGCTTCATCGCCCGAAGGGCGTCCGCGTCGATGAGGTGATGGGTCTCATCGGTCAGGTTGACGTGCAGGCTGATGAAGTCCGAGGTGGCGAGCAGCTCGTCCATCTCGACCCGGCGGGCGCCCAGCTCCGCCTCGTCGGCGGGCGTGGCCGGGTGGACGTCGTGGTAGACAATCTCCATCCCAAAGCCGCGGCCGCGCCGGGCCATCTCGCGTCCGATCCGCCCGAACCCGACGATGCCGAGCCGCGCCCCGTGGACGTCGACCCCCATGAGCAGCATCGGGCCCCAGGTCTTCCAGTGCCCGTCCCGCACGTAGTCGACCGACTCGGGAATCCGCCGCGCGGCGGCCATGAGGAGCGTGAAGGCCAGGTCGGCGGTCGTCTCGGTCAGGACGCCGGGCGTGTTGCCGGCCGGGATGCCGCGCCGGGTGCAGGCCGGGACGTCGATGTTGTCGAAGCCGACCGCGAAGTTGCTGACCACCTTGAGCTGCGGCCCTGCCGCGTCGAACAGCTCGTCGTCCACGGTGTCGGTGAGAAGCGACAGGAGGCCGTCGACGCCCCGCACGCGTCGCAGGAGCTCGTCTCGCGGCGGCGGGAGCTCGTCGATCCACAGGTCGACCTCGCAGGCCTCCCGGACGGGATCGAGGCCCTCGTCCGGGATGACGCGGGTGACGAGGACGCGCGGCTTCATCGTTGCCCGCGCGAGTGGTCCGGACTCACACGAGGCGTGCATTGTGCGGCCCAGATCGCCCGCGAAGCGTTCCGATTCACGCCTGGTGTGAATCCTGACGATTCCGGAGGGGTCCCGCGGCT
>DATKDB010000015.1:0-2334 GCA_035512895.1 Binatia bacterium
CGCGGACGATCCGCGCACGCTCGAGCGTCAGGCGCGCGAGGCGTTCCCCGGTGCCGTCGTCGCATGGGATGGTCTGCAGATCGAGGTGCCGCTTCCCGATGACGATGATTGAGCCCACCCGCTCCGTGGAGGTGCGCGTACCGGGCGACAAGTCCATCACGCACCGCGCTCTGATCCTGGCCGCACTCGCGCATGGCGAAAGCCGCATCGCCGGCGGCCTCGATTCGGCCGACACGCGCGCGACCGCCGGCGTCCTCCATGCCCTGGGGACCCGCATGCGCCGCGACGATGCCGGGGTCATGGTCGCCGGACGCGGCCTCCAGCACCTGTCGTCGGCGGACGGCGTCCTCGATTGCGGCAACAGCGGCACGACCGCGCGCCTGATGCTGGGCGTGCTCGCTGGCCAGCGGTTCCGCAGCACGCTCGATGGCGACGCATCGCTGCGCGGCCGCCCCATGCGCCGCGTGACCGATCCGCTCGCCGCGATGGGAGCGCGCTTCGAGGAACTCGGCGAGCCGGATCGCCTGCCGGTCGCTGTCGACGGCGCCCGGCTGCAGCCGATCGACCATTCCAGCGCGCGCGCCAGCGCACAGGTGAAGAGCTCGCTGCTCCTTGCCGCATTGACCGGCGGCTGCAGCGTATCGATCGAGGAGCCGATGCAGTCTCGCGACCACACGGAACGGCTGCTCGCGGCGCTCGGTGTTCCGATCGAGGTCAGCGGCACGGCCCCGCACCGTGTGCGCATCGAGCCTATCGCCTCCCTGCCGCCCTTCGACATCACGGTCCCGGGCGACATCTCGTCGGCTTCGTTCCTCGTCGCACTCGGGCTGCTCGTGCCCGGTCTCGAGATCCGCATCCCCGGCGTGGGCGTCAATCCGACGCGCACGGGCTTCCTCGACGCGGTCGGGCGCATGGGCGGAAGTGTCGCCGTCGAGACCGCGACCGGAGCCGGCGGGGAGCCGGTCGCGAACCTCTCGGTCCGTTCGGCCGATACCCTGCGGGCCGTCGACGTCACGGCAGCCGACGTGCCGCCGATGATCGACGAGCTGCCCGTTCTCGCCGTCCTCGCCGCCCGGGCGGAGGGCGAATCACGGATCACCGGCGCCGCCGAGCTGCGCGTGAAGGAGTCCGACCGCATCGCGGCTCTCGTCACCAACCTTCGCGCCGTCGGCCTCGAAGCCCACGAGCTGGAGGACGGGCTCGTCGTCACTGGCACCGACCGGCCGCTGGAGGGACGGGTGGATGCCGGTGGCGACCACCGCATCGCCATGGCCTTCGGCATCCTCGCCGCCCTGCCGGGGAACCGCATCACCATCGACGATCCCGCGGCCGTCGGTGTCTCCTTCCCCGCGTTCTGGCAGGTCCTGGCGCACTGCGCCGGTACCGATCCGCGCACGTGATCGTCGCCATCGACGGACCCGCCGGGTCCGGCAAGAGCTCGACCGCACGCGCCGTCGCCCGCGCGCTCGGCTTCCGCCACCTCGACTCCGGCGCCCTCTACCGCGCCCTCACGCTCGCGGCGCTACGCAGTGATCTGCCTCCCGGACAGTGGGACCAGCTCGATGAGCCAGCCCTCGAAAGCCTCGCCGTCCGCGCCGAGCCGGTCGGCGAGCGGTTCCGCTTCCTGTCTCCCGGCGTCGACGACGAGAGTTCCCTCCGTCAACCGGCGGTCAACGACCAGGTCTCCCGGATCGCGCGTGTGCCGGCCGTCCGTGCGTGGGCCCTCGACACCCTGCGCCGGCTCGCCGGCCACCACGACATCGTCGCCGACGGCCGGGACATGGGCACCGTCGTCTTCCCCGACGCGGCCCTCAAGATCTTCATGGTCGCCTCGCCCGCCGAGCGCGCGCGCAGACGCCTGGCCGAGCGTGGGGTCGTCGACCCCGCACCCGCACAGGTCGACGAGGAGGCGCGCCGACTGAACGAGCGCGACCGCATCGACTCCGAGCGTAGCGTGGGGCCGCTCCGGCGCGCACCGGACGCCGTCGACATCGACACCACCCATATCGGCTTCGAGGAACAGGTGGCGGCGATCGTCGCCCTCGCCCGGCTCGCCGGCGCGCCGGCGCCTTGACGACGCGGCCAAGCTCCGGTACGTTCAGCGACTTGCGGTCCCGGAATCAGCCGGTGCCGCGATGGGACGGGGAGGCGCGTGGGGGCGCCTTTCGCATTTCAGGACCCCAGCCCTGACGAGCGTGCCCGCGCTCGCCAGGCCGATACGACCGGAGACAGCCGATGGACGAGCCGACCACGCAGGACCCGCAGGAGATCCCCGCCGAGGCCGTGACCGCGGCCACCGCGACCGTCGAAGCACCCTCCGAGCGCATGGCGCCG
>DATKDB010000016.1:0-2739 GCA_035512895.1 Binatia bacterium
CTCAAGGCCGCGCTCGAGCGGATGCTGGCGAAAGAGCTCGCGCACCACGACGTGGAGCGCGTCACCGTGGAACGGCCCATCGCGGTGGTCGCGGCGGTAGGGGAGGGGATGCGCGGAACCCCCGGCGTGGCCGCGCGCATCTTCGGCGCGCTGGGCAAGGCCAAGGTGAACGTGATCGCCATCGCTCAGGGTTCCAGCGAGCTGAACGTGTCGCTCTGCGTTGCCGAGCGCGACCAGACCAAGGCCGTCCGCGCGATCCACGAGGAGTTCGAGCGGGAGCGCGCGTGAGCCGCGGCGGTCCCGACGACCAGAAGACGCCCGACGACAGCCCGGTAGGGCTGTACCTCGCGATCGGCACTGAGGGCGAGCCCGAGCTGATCCACTCGGTCATCCCGGCCGGCGCGAGCGTGCTAGATCTCGGCAGCGGCGTCGGCCGCATCGCGCATCCGCTCATCGAGCTGGGTCACCCGGTCGTGGCGGTCGACGAGTCGGCCGAGATGCTCGCGCACGTCCACGGCGCCGAGACCGTCCGCTCGAGGATCGAGGACCTCGACCTCGGCCGCACCTTCGACTGCGTGCTGATGATGAGCAACCTGGTGAACACCAGCGATGACAGGAGACGCGCCTCGTTCCTGCGGACGTGCCGGCGCCACGTCGCCGAGGACGGAGCCGTGCTCATCGAGCGCTACGACCCGAAGCTTCGCGTAAGAGAAGGCATTTCGGACGGGGTCTACGGCGGAGTGGGGATCACCCTCGAGCGACGCGGCGAGGGCGGACGCGGGTCCTGGAAGCTCATGTACACGCATCCCGACGGCCGCACCTGGACACAGGAGGGCAAGGGCGCTCCGCATGTGCTCGACGATGACCAGATGCGTGCGGCTCTTGCCGTTGCCGGTCTCGAGGTCGCGCGGACCTTCGGTCCGAAGCGGCGCTGGGTGCTCGCGCGGCCGGTCTCTGCTAGGGCCTCGTCCAGCCGACCGGCAGGATGACGGCGCCACCTTCCTGGGTCGTGTAGTACACCTGCCAGCCGTAGAACCCGCGGTAGGCGTTCGGGTCCTTCGTCATCACGTCGGCGTAAAGCGTGACGCCGTTCACGTACCCGTTGTGATGGTTGTACGCCCAGAGCGCCTTCGCCATGTTGCCCGGGGCGCCTGAGGCCTTCAGGTAGCGGGCGGCCCCGAGGATGGCGTCGCGCGGGTCGTGCACGTTGCCCCTGCCGTACGCCTGCCACGTCGCCGGCATGAACTGCATCGGCCCCTGAGCACCGGCCGATGACAGGCCATGGATGCGCCCCATCCGCGTCTCGACGAGGTTGATCGCGGCGAGGTACTGCCACGGCACGCCGAACTCGGCCTCCGCCTCGCGGTAGTACGCCATCAGGACCTCGGGCGCCGGCGGCTCGAGGATCTGCCAGTTCGGCAGAGTGCGCGGGATGGGCCCACGGAGCTTGCGCATCTCCTTGCCGGCGTCGAGCGTGCCGCGCACGGCGGCCTGCTGGTCCGGTGGGAGGACGCCGACGACGGCGTCGCGCCACTCCGGATAGTCCCGGAGCCGGCTGTAGACGAGCTGCTGCAGATGCCCCATCCACACGAGCTTCGCTCCCGTGACGTCGGGATCGCGGATCGCGGCCTCGACCATCACGAGCTGTCCGGCCAGGGGCGCCTGATCGTGAGCGGCCTCCGGCTCCTCGTCCCACTTCGGCTCGGGCGTCGCGCTCGGTGTCGGCACAGGCGAGGCCGTGGGCAGTGCGATAGGCGTCGGCTTGGCGGTCGGGGAAGGCGAAGCTGCGGCGAGCGTGGGCTCGGTCGCGGCGCCCTCGTTCGCCGGCCCCGGCCCGCACGCGCCAGCCAGCAGCGCGAGCGCGAGTGCCGCGGGGCTGAGCTTCAGGCGACCTCTCACGACTTCAGGAACGTGCCCGAGCGGCTGCGTGCCACGGCGTTGCCCGGCGTGAGACGCGCGCGGCTCCCGGACTGATCCCAAGTGCCACCAGACCCGCCCGGGGGGCGGGCGTCCTACCACCTGGTCGGGCCGTCACACTGAGCATGTGAAGAAGCGGAGTGTGGCGGTGCTCGGCGCGACCGGCACGGTCGGCCAGCGGTTCATCAGCCTGCTGGCGGACCATCCCTGGTTCGAGCTGGCCGCGCTCACGACGTCTGATGCCAAGGCGGGGAAGCGCTACGGCGATGTCGTGCGCTCGCACCTGCCTGGCGGCATCCCCGATCGCGTCGCGGACATGAGGCTGGAGGCGACGACGGCCGATCTCGACGCGGAGGTCTGCTTCAGCGCCCTCCCGAACGAGGCGGCCGAGCAGCACGAGGCGGCGCTCGCGAAGTCCGGCCACCACGTCTTCTCGAACGTGAAGACGCACCGCATGGACGAGGACGTCCCGCTGCTCCTGGCCGAGGTCAACGCCGATCACATGCATGCCCTCGAGCGCCAGCGTCGCGGGCGCGGCTGGAGCGGGTCGATCGTGACCAACGGCAACTGCTCGGCCATCCATCTGACGCTAGCGCTCGCGCCGCTTCACAAGAAGTGGGGGATAGAGCGAGCGGTCGTGACGACGATGCAGGCACTGTCGGGCGCCGGCTACCCCGGCGTCGCGTCACTTGACGCCCTCGACAACGTCGTCCCCTACATCGACGGCGAAGAAGAGAAGATCGTGGCGGAGACCCGGAAGTTCCTCGGCAAGTGGGACGGGTCCGCATTCCAGCCGGCCGACATCCCGATGTCTGTGACCGC
>DATKDB010000017.1:0-2599 GCA_035512895.1 Binatia bacterium
TCCGGCTCGACCACCAGAGGAAGAGAAGCCAACCGACCTGCGCGACGAGGTCCATGCCGAACCCGACGAACTTCGCCCATCCGCAGCCACGGAGGCCCCGCTTCCCGCCGACGAGCGACCGGCGGGCACGACGTACCCGCCTCCCGAGCATGTCGAGCGGCCGCACGCCGCGAGGCCGCCCGGCGCGCCGCAGCCGACGCTGGACCCGAGCCTGTCGCGGGCCGTCGACCGAGCCGCCGCGGGTAGCGACCCGCACGACGCCGGCTACGACCCCGAAGGCTACGGGCCGGCGCCCGACGATCCCTCCAGGTAGCTCCGCGGCAGCACGCGCAGGCGGCCGGACAGGCCGCTCCGTGGGGAGACAGCCAATACGGCAAGGAACAGCGCCGTCTGAACGAGCACGATCGTTGCCCCGCTGGCGACGTCGAGCCAGTAGGACAGGTACAGGCCGGCGACCGCCGTCGTGCCGCCGATGAGGGTGGCCAGGACGATCAAACGTGAGAAGCGAACCGTCAGCAGCTGCGCGGTCGCGGCCGGGGTGACGAGCATCGCCACGACCAGGATGATGCCGACCGCCTGCAGGCTGACGACGATGGTCAGCGCGACCAGACCCAGGAAGAGGTACTCGAGGCCGCCGACGGGCAGGCCCGAGGCGGCCGCCCCGAGCGGGTCGAAGGTCGCATACAGCAGCTCCTTCCACAGCACGGCCACGATCAGGAGGACGATCGCGCCGAGCACCAGAAGGCCGATGAGGTCATCTGCACCGATTGCCAGCACGTTGCCGACCAGGAAGCCGAACAGGTCACCGACGAACCCGCGGATGGTGCTGTACATCAGGATGCCGAGCGCGAAGGTCCCGGCGAACACGACTCCGATCGCCGTGTCGACGCGCAGGTGAGCGCGACGGCTGATCCAGCCGATGGAGATCGCGGTCGCGAAGGCGGCGATTCCCCCGCCGATCACGTACGGGCCGCCGAGGATGAACGCGGCCACGACACCCGGAAAGGCGGCATGTGCCACGGCATCGCCGATGAAGGCGAGCCCCTTGAGGACGACGTAGCTGCCGACGACGGCGCACACGACGCCGGCCAGGACGGAGGCCAGCAGGGCGCGCTGGAAGAACTGGAAGGCGAGCGGTTCGAGCAGCGCGTCCATCAGCTGCCCTGATCGTGGTAGTGGACCTCACCTTCGGCCGGCTGGTCGTGGTGGTGGGCGTCGTCGAGCAGCACCGTCCGCTCGCCGAGCACGAGCAGGTGGCCGCCGTAGATGCGCGCGAGCACGTCCGGATCGAGGATCATCGCGGCTGGACCGTCGGCGATGACCGTCCGGTTGATCGCCGCTACGCGTTGAAATCGCTGCGCGGCAGCAGCCAGGTCGTGCGTCGTGGCGACGACGGTCCGGCCGCGGCCCGATTCGGCCTCGAGGATGTCCATCAGATCTTCCTGCGTGGTTGCGTCGATGCCGGTTACGGGCTCGTCGAGCAGGTACAGCGCCGGATCGGCGGCCAGCGCGCGAGCGAGGAAGACCCGCCTGCGCTGCCCACCGGAGAGCCGCCCGATCTGGGTCCGGCGGTGGTCGGCCATGCGCACCTTTTCGAGCGCCTCGTCGACGAGCCGCCGATCGACGTGTCCCGGCCGGCGCAGCGGTCCCAGGAGGGGATAGCGGCCCATCATCACCACGTCCGCCGCGGTGACCGGGAAGGTCCAGTCGACGGTTTCCGCCTGGGGCACGTAGGCGACCCGGCGTGCCTCGCGCCCCGGGGCACCGCCGAGTACCTCGACACGCCCCTTCCAGGCCGGTAGCAGGCCGGCCATGACCTTCAGCAAGGTGCTCTTGCCGGCGCCGTTCGGCCCGACGACTGCCAGCAAGGTGCCCGCCGGCACGGCCAGATCGACATTCTCGATCGCCGGCCGGTCGTCGTAGCCGGTGGTGACGCCCGAGAGCCAGACGTCCGAATGAGCGCGCGTGTGGGCGGTCTGGCGCTCGTGGTCGGCGTCGTGAACAGGATGGCTGACGGCGGTCATCTGAGGGCCTCGACGATACGCTGGACGTCCCAGCGCATGATCGCGTCGTAGCTGTCGAGCGGCGGATCGCCGAGCGAGTCGGTGTACAGGTCGCCGACCAGGTTGGCGTCCGTCTCGTCGGCAATCGTCCTCGCCAGCTCGTCGCTGAACTGCTCCTCGGCAAGAATCGCCCGCGCTCCGCTCCGGCGGATGGCGTTGATGAGCGCCGCAACCTCGCCGGCGCTCGGCTCCTGGCCGGGCGCCTCGACGACCACGCCGACGATCTCGAGTCCGTACGCCCGGGCGAAGTACGGGAACGCGTCGTGGAACGAGACGATCCGCCGGTTCTCTGGCGGCAGGGCGTCGAACTCGCCGCGAGCCCACTCGTCGAGCCCGACCAGCTGGTCGTCGTAGGCATCGGCATTGGCGTCGTAGTCGGCCTGCCCGCCGGCGTCCAGCTCGATGAGCTTGAGACGGATGAGGTCGACGTAGATCGACGCGTAGGCTGGATCGAGCCACAGGTGGGGGTTGTCATCGATGTAATCGACCTCGATCAGTCCGACTGCCAGCTCAATCACCGGAATCTCGGCCGCGCC
>DATKDB010000018.1:0-8175 GCA_035512895.1 Binatia bacterium
TGCCGCACTACGTGGCGATCGGCATCTATCGGGCCGTGCTCGAGAACAACGCATCCGAGCAGTCGGCGCGCATGATCGCGATGCGCAACTCGACCGACAACGCGAACGAGCTCATCGACGACCTGACGCTGGTCTACAACAAGACCCGCCAGGCGACCATCACCCGCGAAATGATCGAGATCGCCTCCGGCGCGGAAGCGCTCGGCGGCTAGGCAAGGAGAGTTACAGACCGATGGCGACCGGTAAGGTGATCCAGATCACGGGCCCCGTGATCGACGTCGAGTTCCCGCCGGGGGAGCTGCCGGCGATCTACAACGCGCTCACGATCACGCGGCCTCGCGCGAGCGGCAAGGACGCGGGCGACGAGACGCTCGTAGTCGAGGTGCAGCAGCACCTGGGCAACAACTGGGTCCGTGCGGTCGCGATGTCGACGACCGACGGTCTCGCACGCGGGCTCGACGCCGTCGACACCGGCGCGCCGATCACGGTGCCGGTCGGGGCGGCGACGCTGGGACGCGTCTTCGACGTCCTTGGTCATCCGATCGACGGCAAGGGCGAGGTGAAGGCCGAGACGAGCCTGCCGATCCACCGCGAGCCACCGGCGTTCGACCAGATGGAGACCGAGGCCCAGGTCTTCGAGACCGGCATCAAGGTCATCGACCTGATCGCCCCGTTCCGCCGCGGCGGCAAGGTCGGCGTCTTCGGCGGCGCCGGCACCGGGAAGACGGTCATCATCCAGGAGCTCATCCGCAACATCGCCGCGGAGCACGGCGGCTACTCGGTCTTCGCCGGCGTCGGTGAGCGCTCGCGCGAGGGCAACGACCTGCTCGGCGAGATGACCGAGTCCGGCGTGCTCGACAAGACGGTCATGGTCTTCGGCCAGATGAACGAGCCGCCGGGCGCGCGCCAGCGGGTCGGCCTCACCGCGCTCGCCATGGCCGAGTACTTCCGCGACGAGGAGGGGCGAGACATCCTCCTCTTCATCGACAACATCTTCCGCTTCACGCAGGCCGGCTCGGAGGTCTCCGCGCTTCTCGGCCGGATGCCGTCCGCGGTGGGCTACCAGCCGACGCTGGCGACCGAGATGGGCGACCTGCAGGAGCGCATCACGTCGACGAAGAAGGGCTCGATCACCTCGCTCCAGGCGATCTTCGTCCCCGCGGACGACTACACCGATCCGGCGCCGGCGACGACCTTCGCCCACCTCGACTCGACGATCCGCCTCGAGCGCTCGATCGTCGAGCTCGGCATCTATCCCGCCGTCGACCCGCTGACCTCGACCTCGACCGTGCTCGACCGGCGGATTGTCGGCGACGAGCACTTCGAGGTCTCGCGAGAGGTGCAGCGCACCCTGCAGCGCTACAAGGACCTGCAGGACATCATCGCCATCCTCGGCATGGACGAGCTCGGCGAGGAGGACAAGGTCACCGTGTCGCGCGCGCGTCGCCTGCAGCGCTTCATGAGCCAGCCGTTCTTCGTGGCCGAGCAGTTCACCGGCCGGCCGGGCGCCTACGTCGAGCTCAAGGAGACGGTCCGCGGCTTCGGCGAGATCCTCGAGGGCAAGCACGACCAGCTGCCCGAGCAGGCCTTCTTTATGGCCGGCAAGATCGAGGACGTGGTCGCGAACGCGGAGAAGATGGGCTAGATGCCACTGCAACTGGAGATCGTCAGTCCGGAGCGACGCGCGTTCACCGACGAGGTGGACATGGTCGTCGTGCCGGGGATCGACGGCCAGCTCGGCATCCTCCCGCACCACACGCGCCTGATCAGCGCGCTCGGCGTCGGCGAGCTGCGGATCAAGAAGGGCGGGACCGAGCAGTCGATGCTCATCAGCGGCGGGTTCGTCGAGGTCCGGCCCGACAAGGTCATCGTGATGGCCGACCTGGCCGAGCACTCCGACGAGATCGACGAGGCGAGGGCCGTCGAGGCTCGGAAGCGCGCCGAGGCGCAGCTCGGCGAGGTGAAGGACCCGGTCGACATCGCCCGCGTCCGCGCCGCCCTGCAGACCGCGCTCATGCGCGAGCGCATCGCCACCCGACGGCGCTCACGGGGCTGATCCGGTCGCTCCCCGCCGCGTGCCACCCCCGCCGCCCGCCATCGCGCGATGCTGACCTGCGACCAGTGCGGCACGCGCATGCCGCAGCTGCCGGTCAGGATCGAGGTCGTGCGCGAGTCGGGCCCGATCGGCCTTCCCACCTCGCCGGCCCACGGTGAGACGGTGAACTTCACGCGGCCGTATCGGTTCTGCTCGTCCGACCACCTCTACACCTGGGCGCGCGAGGGGCGGATGATGATCTGCAACCGACAGCCGACCCCGTTCGAGGCCGGAATGCAGCCGTACCTACCCTCGCGCCACATGGGGGGGCGCCTGGGCTTGTGCGACGGCCATCACACCGGTGGTCACGAGTGGAAGGAGGCCTACCCGTCATGACCGACCCGGCGGAGCGCACCGTCCGCGCGTTCTTCGACCGCGTGTGGAACGCCGGTGACGATTTAGCCGCCGAAGGGCTGTTCGCCCCTGGCTTCCGCCATCACGATCTCGTGACGCATGGTGAGGCGGACCTGGCCGGGTTCCTCCACTCGATCCAGTGGATCCGCGGCCTGTTCGTGACCCTCGACTTCCAGGTGCTCGACGCGGTCGTCCAAGATGGGCGGGTGGCCACGCGCTGGAGGGCCGAGGGGCGGCACGGCGCGACCGGAAAGCGCGTCGGGATCGACGGAATGTCGTTCGACCACGTGCGCGACGGGCGAATCGTGGAGGACTGGACGGTCTGGGATCGGGTTGGGCTTCGCGAGCAGCTGCCGGAGGAGTTCGCCTCCTGAACGAGGCGGCCTGCCGCCCACTAGACTGCATCGGTCCATGCAGAAGTTCGTCATCACCGGTGGCCAGCCCCTGTCCGGGGAGGTGCGCATCGCCGGGGCCAAGAACGCCGTCCTGAAGATGATGGCGGCCGCCGTCCTGACCGATGAGCTCGTCACGCTCCACAACGTGCCGAAGATCAGCGACGTCGCGATCCTGCGCGGGCTGCTGGCCGACATTGGCATCGAGGTCCGCCGCGCGAACGGAGATGCCCTCGAGGTCCAGGCTCGCGACGCGGCCTGGCCGTTCGTGCCGCTCGACGCCGGAAGGAAGATGCGCGCCAGCTTCATCCTCCTCGGTCCGATGCTCGCTCGCTTCGGCCGGATCATCCTGCCGAACCCCGGCGGGGACCGAATCGGCCGGCGGCCCGTGGACCTCCACGTCGAGGCGATGGAGCGGATGGGCGCGAACATCGCGTATCGCGACGGCTACTACTTCGCGTCGGCGCCGCCGGACGGGATGCGCGGCGCACACGTCGAGTTCCCCATCGTGACGGTCATGGGGACGGAGAACGTCATGCTGGCGGCCACGCTGGCGCGTGGCACGACCGTCATCGACAACGCGGCGCTCGAGCCGGAGGTGGACGATCTCATCGCCATGCTCTGCGCGATGGGCGCCCGCATCGAGCGCAGTGGCGAGCGCCGAATCGAAATCGAGGGAGTGGCGCGCCTGGGCGGTGCCGACCACCGGATCCTCGGTGACCGGCTGGAGGCCGAGACGTTCGCGATCGCCGCCGCCGTCACGCGTGGCGAGATCACGCTCGAGGGGATCAACCCGCTGCATCTCGGCGCCTTTCTCGAGGTCTGCGACCGGATGGGGGTCGCGTACGAGGCCGATGCGGCCGCCTCCAGGCTGCGGGTCCTCCCGCGCGACGGGGACCTGCGCGCGGTCGACATCCGGACCGATGCGTATCCCGGCTTCGCCACCGACTTCCAGGCGCCGCTCTCCGTGCTGCTCACCCAGGCCGAGGGCGTGTCCACGGTCCACGAGACGATCTTCGAGGACCGCCTCGACCACGCTCGGGAGCTCGTGAAGATGGGTGCCCGGATCGAGCTGCTCGACGAGCGGAGGGCGCGGATCACCGGGCCGACGCCCCTCCACGGCGTCGAGGTCGGGATCGCGGACCTGCGCGCCGGGGCCACGCTCATCCTGGCCGCGCTCATCGCCAGCGGGACGAGCGTCATCAGCGGCATCGAGCATGTCGATCGTGGCTACGAGCAGATCGAGGCGAAGCTCGTGGCGCTCGGCGCGCAGATCAACCGGATCGAGGCGTAGCCGCGGCACCTGCCTGGCAGGTCGGGCACCAGAACGTGAGGCGGGCAAGGGGTCCTTGGCGCGCGCTCCGGATCGGCGTCCCGCACCGCCTGCATGGCCGCCCCGCACGGCCGTAGACCCACAGGCCCTCGCCGCGCCGGCGGCTCCCGGTCGTGATGCGTGCGCCCCCGCGCGTGTTCGCCTGGAGGAGCCGGCGCGCCGTCGCCAGGGCGGCCCGCAGCTCGTCGTCGTCGTACGAGCGCACCGGCGACCAGGGATCGAGCCGCTCGAGGAAGGCCACCTCGCTCTTATACACGTTGCCGATGCCGGCCACGGCGCGCTGGTCGAGCAATGCATCGGCGAGATCCATCTCGTTGCGGGCTCGGAGGCGACCGACGGCTTCGTCTAGTTCGACGGCGCGACCGAGCAGGTCGGGCCCGAGCGTCCGGATGGGCACCGAGCGGCGGAGCTCGGCGTCGGTCAGCAGCTCGACGACGGGCGCGCTGAACGCGACCGCGACGGACTCCGCGGTTTCGATGACGGCGCTCGCCCGTCGCTCGGGCCGCCGCCAGCGCTCGCCGGGCCGATATCGGTGCCAGGAGCCGCTCATCCGCAGGTGACTCCGCAGGGTCAGGCCGTTGTCGAAGTGAATGAGCAGGTGCTTGCCGCGGGGCTCGACGGCGGTGACGGTTGCGCCGACGATCCGCGACAGGTCCGGCACGCGTCGCATGCCCGGCTGGGCGAGGGCTCGTGCCGCCGTGACACGGCGTCCGAGCAGCGTCGCGCGCAGCACCTCGGCCGTGCGGAAGATCGTGTCGCCTTCGGGCATCGGGTCCATTGTGATCGAGCCGCCGGTCGGTCACCCGTGCCGGCCCGGAGCACCATCTCGGTATACTGCGGCCCTTCCCACCCCGCTTGCACGGAACCGATAGCGCACGCATGAAGATCGGCATCGACCTCGGCACCGCGAACATCCTCGTCTACGTCAAGGGTAAGGGCGTCGTCCTGAACGAGCCGAGCGTCGTTGCGATCAGCGAGGACGACAACCGCCTCGTGGCCGTGGGCGAGGAGGCACGCGAGATGATCGGGAGGACGCCGGGTAACGTCCGCGCCATCCGGCCGATGCGCGACGGGGTCATCGCCGACTACCTGATCACCGAGGCGATGCTGCGGTACGTCCTGAAGAAGGTCGCGCCACGCGTCCAGTTTTTCAAGCCCGACGTGATGATCAGCGTCCCATCGGGCGTCACGAGCGTCGAGAAGCGCGCCGTGCGCGACGCCGCGCTCAAGGCCGGGGCGAGGGACGCGTACCTCATCGAGGAGCCGCTGGCGGCGGCGATCGGCGCCAACGTCCCGATCAGCGGCCCGAGCGGCAACATGATCATCGACATCGGCGGCGGGACGAGCGAGATCGCGGTCATCGCGCTCGGTGGGATCGTCGTGAGCGACTCGTTGCGCGTCGGCGGCAACCGCTTCGACGAGGCGATCGCGAACTACATCCGGCGCAAGTACAACCTGATGATCGGAGACCGAACCGCTGAGGACGTGAAGATCCAGATCGGCTCCGCCCTGCCGCTCGACGAGCCGCTGCGCATGGAGGTGAAGGGTCGTGACATGATCGCCGGCCTGCCGCGCACGATCCCGATCACCTCGACCGAGATCACCGAGGCGATCGAGCAGCCGCTCCAGGCGATCATCACCGCGATCCGCAACGTGCTCGAGCAGACGCCCCCCGAGCTGAGCTCCGACATCATCGACCGCGGCATGGTCATGACCGGCGGTGGCGCCCTGCTGCGCAACCTCGACAAGCTCCTGACCCAGGTGACCGGCATTCCGTGCCACGTTGCGGAGAACGCGCTCAACTCGGTCGCGGTCGGCACCGGCATGGCGCTCGAGCACTTCGGCACGTTCCGCAAGAGCCTGGTCAGCCACTCGTGACGATCGCCACCTCGGCGGCCGATCTGCGCTCGATGCTCGCCGACGAGCGAGCGGCGACGGGCGGATCGGCGCCCGCGAGGGCGTTCGCCGACTTCCACATCCACACCCGCTTCAGCCGAGACTCGATCCTGAACGAGGAGACGTTCATCGAGAAGGCGATCGAGCGTGGCCTGACCCACGTCGCGATCACGAACCACAACAACGTCGAGGGCGCCATCGCCGTGCGCGAGAAGGTCGCGGAGCTCGGGCTCGCCGACCGGCTCACGGTCATTCTCGGGGAGGAGGTTTCGACCGCCGACGGCGAGGTCGTCGGCCTCTTCCTGACGAAGACGATCTCGCGCGGTCTCAGCGCCAACGAGACGGCCGACGAGATCCATCGACAGGGCGGGCTCGTGAGCATCCCGCATCCGTTCGACCCGTTCCGCGGCTCGCACATCAAGGAGGGACCGCTCCGCAACCTCGCCGAGGTCGGAAAGATCGACTGCGTCGAGGTCTTCAACTGCCGCATCACCCTGCAACGCCACAACCAGGAGGCAGCCGAGTTCGCGCAGCGCTACGGGATCCCTGGGATCGCAGCCTCCGACAGCCACTCGAGCTTCGAGGTGGCGATGGCCTTCAACGCGCTGCCGCCGTTCGAGACGGCCGATGAGCTCCGCGCTGTACTGCCGGACAACGAGTGGCACGCGAGCCGCTCGAGCATCTTCGTCCACGCCACGACGCGCTGGGCCGTCTGGAAGAACCTGTTTGATGGGTGGCGCGGCAAGCGGACGGCGACCGGGCCGATCCTTGGACCCGCCACGCCCGAGGAGGTCCGCCGCGAGCCGGTGCAGCGTCCGACGAGCGCGGAGCTGCCGCCCATGGACGAGGACAGGGAGTGACGAAGGGTCCCGGTCCTGCGGCCGAGCGCCTCGATGACCAGATCTCGCTGCGGCGCCGGCTGCTCGCCGTCCGCACGATCGGCTCGCTCCTGTTCGGCGTCGTCCTGCTCTTCCTCCTCACGCGCGTCGTCTTCAGCCCGAGCTTCGACTGGGGCGAGGTGCTCCGGCTCATCGGGCAGGCCGATGTCGGCTTGCTGGCCCTGGCCTTCGTCGCCTACTACGTCACGTTCCCGCTGCGCGGCTATCGCTGGCGGTACATCCTCGCTCGCAGCGGGCTGCGGATCCCATTCCGCGATGCCACCGAGATCCTGTTCCTCTCCTGGTTCGTGAACTGCCTCGTGCCCGCCAAGCTGGGCGACCTGTACCGCGCATACCTGCTGCGCGGCAACGTCGGCGCCTCGATCTCGCGGACGGTCGGGACCGTGTTCATCGAGCGCGTGGCCGACATCATCATCATCGCCGCCCTCGCGCTGACCGCGGGGTTCTGGTCGTTCCGCGGGCGCCAGCGGCCGGAGATCGACACCCTCTTCATCGTCGGGTTCGTCGTCGTCATCGGCTTCGTCGTCATGCTCGTCGGGCTGCGGGTCTTCGGCGCCCGGATCGGACGCTGGCTGCCGGTCGCGGTCGGCCGCCTGTGGAGCCGGTTCCAGGAGGGCAGCACCGGCGCCCTCGGAGTGCGCAGCGTGCCGATCATCCTGGCGATCACCGCGGCGATCTGGATCCTCGAGGGCGCGCGGCTGTACTTCGTCATCCGTGCGCTGGACCTGCCGGAGGTCGGCTTGGGCATCAGCTCGTCCATCTTCGTGGCCCTCGCCGCCGCCCTGCTCACGGCAATCCCGCTCACGCCGGCCGGGGTCGGCTTCGTCGAGGCCGGGATCATCGGCGTCCTCTACCTCTACGGCGTCGCGCAGGAGCCGGCGGCGGCAGTGGCGCTCGTCGACCGCGGCCTGACGATCGTGACTGTCATCATCCTGGGCGGGATCCTTTACGCGGTCAGCGGCAAGGTGCGCCGCGCCCATGGGCCCCGCGCCGAGTCATCGCCCGACTAGCGTCTTCGCCCGCAACCCGGCCTTCGGTACCTTCATCCTATTGAGGCGACCCGCCGCACGGGGGATGCTGCGGTTGCTCGTATGCACCACCGGCGCGGCCCGCACCGATGGCATACAGCGCACGAAGGTCGCAGATGACGCTGCAGACGCCGAGATCCTTCAACGCCTGGCTGCGTGGGCAGCTGAAGGAGAAGAA
>DATKDB010000019.1:0-3781 GCA_035512895.1 Binatia bacterium
CGCCGCCGGATCGGGAGGCTCGGGTGGGGGATCCTCGGCCTCAGCCACCGCGGGAAGCTCGGCGAGCGCCCGCCGGCGCGCGGCGCGCAGCAGTGGGAGGCGGTCGGGCAGCAGGCGGACCGGGCGCCCGGTATCGAGCAGACCTGCCGCGCCATGGCGTGCAGCGTCCGGACCTCAATCGCCTCGGCGCCGGGCACGTGCGGGGCGAGCCGGCTGGCGATGCGGGCCGACAGCTCCGCCGCCGCCTCGCGGTTGAAGGTCACCACCCCGATCCGATCGGCGGCCACCCCGCGGCCGAGGAGCACGCCCATGCGGGCGATGAGGGTGGTCGTCTTGCCGCTGCCGGCCGGCGCGATGATCTGCGCCGGCCCGTCGGTGAGCATCGCCGCAGCGCGCTGCTCCGGGTCGAGGCCTTCAAGGACCGGATTGAGCCATGCCGGCGCGACGGTCGCTTCGAGCGTCATGGGGCGACGATAGGGACCGCCGCTTACCAGGCCGTTACGCCTCGATTGTCGCGACCGCAGTCACACCGCAGTCGCCTACCACGAGAATCGCAGCGTGATGACCGACAACAGCGGCATGCCTGAACCAGGAGCGAGCCCCACGCGCGCCGGAGTGCTCTACGCAGTGGGCGCCGCGGTCTCGGCAGGGCTTCTGTTGCTTCTTCCGGTGCTGATGGTGGGCATCACCATGTCCGTGATCGCGTCCGTCATGCGCGGCGACATCGTCGCCTGGGTGTCGGGCGCCGGCATGACGTTTGTGTTCGTTGGGATTCCGGCACTGCTGTCGCTGTTCCTCCTCATCATCCCCTACACGCTCTTCTGGGCAGCGGGTCGCCGCGTGGGCACCCGTCGAGCCATCCGGTGGGTCGGCGGCCTCCTGGTGGGGTGGCATGCCGGCGTGGCGTTGCTCTGGGCAAGGCAGGCCACATCCGGGTTCAGGCCGGCGACAGAAGTGGAGGCATTCTGGTACGCCGCCGCGTTCGGGATCGTGGCCGTCGTGATCCTGATCGCCACCGTCGTGGCCGAAAAACGAGCGGTGCGTGCCGCGTTCGCCCTGGTCGGCGCTCTGGCCGTCGCCCTCGTCGCCCTCGTGGCGGTACTGGTCGCAGTGTGGGGCAGTCCGCCGAGAATCCCGATCGGTGCCCAAACCGTGCACATCGTGGTCACCGCCTCCGAAGTGCGCCTGGACCCAGCCACGGTGCATGCCGGCGAGATCTACTTCGTGGTCGAAGGAGCCGATGACCCGGCCGGACACGCCGGCTTTGCGTTCGTCCAACGGCAACGCACCGCTGCCGCAACTCCGGGTCCGATGAGCGACGAGGACGTGGCGCGGCTCGCGCGGGGCGATTACCAGTGGACCGCCACCGAGGGCGGGTGGGGGAATTACGCAAGGTTCACGCTGCACGAGGGAAAGTACGCGTTTCTCACCGACGGCGGCGGCGAGCCCGGTGTCCCACCGCAGTCGATCACCGTCCTCGAGGTCGCGCCCTGACATCCGTGCAACGGCGCCGGTCGACGTCGGGGGTCGTGGACGTCGCCATGGCCGTCATCGGCCGCTGATCGCGACGCCCGCTTACCGGCCGATCAGCGCCGGCTCACCGCGCGCCGTATCCTGACGCTGCCCCGACCGATGAGGACCGAGCCGCAGCATGACATCCTCGTGAGCGAGCAGCCGAGCCAGGTGCCGTACGACCGCGACCTCATCCGCTCGGGCGCCGTCTCGCGCGCTCGATCCGGCCGGCCACAGGCTCGCATCGATCGGTCGGCTCCGCCGCGGGCGGGCCGGCGACGCTCCGGATGGCGGTTCCTAGCCACCGTCCTCATTTTCCTCCTGCTGGCCGCGGTCATCGGGTCGGTCGTCCTCGGGCTTCGGGCCGCGACCTTCAACGCGAGTGTTTCGACGGCGCCATTCCCGTCGACGGTGCTGCTCGGCCCGCTCAGCGGCACGGAGCGGGTGAACGTGCTCCTCGTCGGATACGGCGGAGAAGGCCACGACGGTGCCTTCCTCGCCGACTCGATCCAGGTCCTTTCGATCGACCCGCGCTCGGACACGACGACGACGATCCCGATTCCGCGCGACCTGTGGATCGAGGGCGTCGCGAGCTTCGCCGGGAGCGTCCGGGTCAACCAGGTCTTCTCGGCCGGGCAGGCGGGCGGGGACCTCGAGACCGCGGGCGCGCTTCTCACGGAGGTGGTCTCCGAGGTGACCGGCGTCGACGTCGAGCACTGGCTCTCGATCGACTTCGACGGCTTTCGCGGCATGGTCGACGCGGTCGGCGGCGTCACGATCGAGAACCCGGTCGCCTTCGGCTACACGACGACCGAGGTTCGGCACGCGGCGGGGGATTGGAGCATTGGCCACTTCGAGGCCGGCGAGATCCACCTCGACGGCGATGCGGCCCTCGCGTACGCTCGGGCCCGGTACACGAGCGTCGTCGCCGAGTCGAACGACTTCGCGCGCTCGGTTCGCCAGGCGCGCGTCCTCGCTGCCCTGCGCGAGCAGTTCGGTGGGGGCGGGATCGGCTCCGTCGTCCCCGGCCTGCGCCTCATGGATGCGATGGAGGGCCGCGTGCGGACGGACCTGTCGGCGATCGACCTCTTCCTGCTCTCCTCTCACCTGTCGAGCGACCGGCGCGTCGAGCTGACCGAGGGCACCGTCCTGACCGCGACGACGAACACGAACGGGGCGTACATCCTCGTCCCGACCGGCTGGACCGGACCCGGCGCTTACGGCAGCCTCCGCGCCCATCTCGCCAGCGAGCTCGGCGGCGATGCGCCGTAGACGGCGCATCCGCGTCTCGGACCTCCCGCGTCTCCTCGTCGGCGGCGTCGTTCAGCTCGCCGGCCTCTTCGGCGGCCGGTACCGGCGGGTCGAGGGCGCCCACGTGCTAGCCGTCGACGACGAGGGCCGCGTGCTCGTCGTGCGCACGACGTATCTCGGGCCGGGCTGGATGCTGCCCGGCGGGCGAGTCGAGCATGGCGAGACGCCGCACGGCGCCGCGGCACGCGAGACCCGGGAGGAGACCGGCCTCGAGGTCGTCGTCGAGCGGCTGCTGCTCGTGGATGCGCGCCGGGGACGCGACGTCAGCTTCGTGTTCGGGGCACGCGCCATCGGCGGCGAGCTCGACCCGCAGCTCGGCGAGATCGCCGAGGTCGGCTGGGTCTCGCGCGAGGAGATCGGCCGGATGTCGCCGCGCCTGCATCGGCTCCTCGAGCTGATCGAGAGGGCCGGCGGCGAGGTCGCGTACCGGGGCCTCTAGAATCGACGGGGTGAGCCCCCAGCGCCTCCTGCCTGACCCGCTGCGCGCCGTCCTGCGCCGGCTGCCGACGCAGCCCGGCGTGTATCTCATGAAGAGCGCCGTCGGGCGGGTGCTGTACGTCGGCAAGGCCGACTTGCTCCGCAGCCGGGTTCGATCGTACTTCGCCGCGCGAGGGCCGGACGACGCGCGGATCGCCCGCATGGTCACCGAGGTCGCCAGCGTCGAGTACATCGTGACCGACACGGTCAGCGAGGCGTATCTCCTCGAGTCGAACCTCATCAAGGAGCACCGGCCGCGTTTCAACATCCGCCTGCGCGACGACAAGAGCTATCCGTTCGTGAAGATCACGCTCGGCGAGGACTTCCCGCGCATCGTGCGCACGCGGCGCCTCGTGCGCGACGGCAGCCGCTACTTCGGGCCGTACGCGAGCGCGAGCAGCGTCGACGAGACGCTGAAGCTCCTGCGCAAGATCTTCCCGTTCCGGACCTGCAACCTCGACATCCCGGAGGGGAAGCGGGT
>DATKDB010000020.1:0-10529 GCA_035512895.1 Binatia bacterium
GTCGGCCTTCACGGTCATGAACTACCTCCTCCCCGACGAGGCGGCCCTGCCGATGCACTCATCGGTCAACGTCGGCAAGAACGAGGACCCGGCGCTCTTCTTCGGCCTCTCCGGCACCGGCAAGACGACCCTCTCCGCCGACCCGGATCGCTCGCTCATTGGCGACGACGAGCACGGCTGGGGCGCCGACGGCCTCTTCAACTTCGAGGGCGGCTGCTATGCGAAGACGATCCGCCTGTCGCCGATGTACGAGCCCGACATCTTCGCCACGACCCGCCGCTTTGGCACGATCCTCGAGAACGTCGACCTCGACGAGGCGACGCGTGAGCTGAACCTCGACTCCGAGCGCTTCACCGAGAACACGCGCGGGGCGTACCCACTCGACTTCATCGGCAACTCGGATCCGACCGGGATGACGACCCACCCGAAGAACGTCGTCTTCCTGACCGCCGACGCCTTCGGCATCCTGCCGCCGATCAGCCGCCTCACGCGCGAGCAGGCCCAGTACCACTTCATCAGCGGCTACACCGCGAAGCTGGCCGGCACCGAGATCGGCGTCACCGAGCCGCGCGCGACCTTCTCGGCGGGCTTCGGTGCGCCATTCCTGCCGCGTCACCCCGGGGAGTACGCCGCCATGCTCGCCGAGCGCCTCGAGCAGCATGGCGTGCCGGTCTGGCTCGTGAACACCGGCTGGACCGGCGGCCCGTTCGGCACCGGCGAGCGCATGTCAATCGACCACACGCGAACGATGGTGCGCGCGGCGCTGAACGGCGAGCTGAACGACGTCGAGTACGAGACGGATCCCGTCTTCGGCGTCGAGGTCCCGACCTCCGTGCCCGGCGTGCCGTCCGCGGTCCTCCGGCCGCGGGACACGTGGCCCGACCCGGCCGCCTACGACGCGAAGGCGCGCGAGCTGGCCTCGATGTTCGTCGAGAACTTCGCCGACTACGCCGACGGCGTCTCCGAGGAGGTCCGCGCCGCGGGTCCGCGGGTCACGGGATAGTCCGCCGAGTGCCCTACGACTGCGGCCCGAAGAAGAGGTCGATCCACTGCTCGAGCAGCGGCTTCGGCGCATCGCGCAGAACGAGCCGATCCGGTAGCGGCTGCTCGGCGCCGGCGGGGATGATAAGGACCTGCTCCCCGGGCGCGCCGAGGTTCGCGAGCCGGCGCGCCTCCATGCCGACGTACGCCTCGCTCTGAAGGTACTCGAGCTCGCGCTGGAGCCTGGCGTTCTCCTCCTCGACCGCGGCGATCTGCGCCTCGACCGCGGACGCATGCTGGCCGATCTCCCAGTTCGCATAGACCTGCCGCCCGAACTGCACCGCGAGCAGCGTCCCGACGATGAGGAGCACGAGCAGCCAGGCCAGCCCGCCACGCGACGCCGGCAGGCGAACGCGACGGCGCGCGCGGGCCGGAGGTGGCGCGTCGGCGCTGGCCTCGCTCCCGGTCATCGCCGCGAAGTCTAGCCGACCGCGAGCACGCGGTGCGGGAGCGTGACAGCCGAGCTGTCGCATCGATCCATGAGCGTGCGAACGGATGTGCTAGATTCGCCGATGCGAACGTTTGTTCGATTTGACCGACCCGACGAGCTGGAGGAGCCGATGCTGACCGCCCCGCCCGCGAACGCCGACGAGGCGATCGCCGCCCTCCTCGCGGACCCCGCCGTCGCGCCGCTCGTCGCCGCCCACCGCGAGCTCGAGCCGCGCCCGCCGAGGCACGCGCCGTGGCCGGCCGGGCTCGACACGCGGGTGGTCGCGGCATTGCGGGGGCGCGGGATCGAGGCGCCGTACACGCACCAGGCCGCCGCGTACGCCGCGGCGAGCGCGGGACGCAACGTCGTCGTCGTCACGCCGACGGCATCGGGCAAGACGCTCTGCTACAACCTGCCGGTCCTCGACGCGGTCGCGAAGAACGACGCGGCCCGGGCGCTCTACCTCTTCCCGACGAAGGCCCTCGCCGCGGACCAACTCGTCGAGCTGCGCGCGCTCGCCGACGCGGCCGAGATCGGCCTGAAGACGCACACGTACGACGGCGACACGCCCGCGAACGTGCGCAGCGTCGTGCGCGCCGCCGGGCAGGTCGTCATCACGAACCCGGACATGCTCCACGCGGCCATCCTTCCGCACCACACGAAGTGGTTCAAGCTCTTCGAGAACCTCGAGTACGTCGTCATCGACGAGCTGCACACGTACCGCGGCCTGTTCGGCAGCCACGTCGCCAACGTCATCCGCCGCCTGCGTCGGATCTGCAATCACTACGGCGCCGACCCGGTCTTCAGCTGCGCGTCCGCCACGATCGCCAACCCGCGCGAGCTGGCCGAGCGCATCCTCGAGGCGGAGGTCGAGTTGGTCGACGACAACGGCGCGCCGTCGGGTCGCAAGCACGTCGTCATCGTCAACCCGCCGGTCGTCAACCCGCAGCTCGGCATCCGCAGCAGCGCGCTGCTCACCGCCCAGAAGCTGGCACAGCGCCTCATCCGCGACGGGGTGCAGACGATCGCCTTCGCCCGCTCGCGGACCGCGGTCGAGATCCTGACGACCTACCTGCGCGAGGCGATCCCGGCACCGCCCGGCCATCCATCCCCCATCGCCGGCTACCGCGGCGGCTACCTCCCGAACGAGCGACGCGAGATCGAGCGCGGCCTGCGCGACGGCCGTATCCGCGGCGTCGTCGCGACGAACGCCCTCGAGCTCGGGATCGACATCGGCGGGCTCGACGCCGCGATCAGCGTCGGCTACCCCGGCACGATCGCGTCGACCTGGCAGCAGATGGGACGCTCCGGTCGCCGGGCGGGCACGAGCCTCAGCGTCATGGTCGCCAGCTCGGCGCCGATCGACCAGTTCCTCGCCACGCATCCCGACTACTTCTTCGATCGCTCCCCGGAGCACGGTCGGATCAACCCGGACAACCTGCACCTCCTCCTCGACCACCTGAAGGCGTCGGCCTTCGAGCTGCCCGTGCCGGCGGCCGAGCGCTTCGGCCTGCCCGAGACGCCGATGCTGCTCGAGGTCCTCGAGGAGGACGGCTTCCTGCGGCGGGCCGGCGACGATCGGTACTACTGGAGCCAGGAGAACTTCCCCGCATCGGCCTTCAGCCTGCGATCCGCGACGCAGGAGAACGTCGTGATCATCGACGAGACCGGGGACCGGCCGCGGGTCATCGGCGAGGTCGACCTCTTCGCCGCCCCGATGCTCGTCCACGAGCAGGCGATCTACATCCACGCCGGGCGCCAGTTCCACGTCGACCGCCTCGACTGGGACGAGCGCAAGGCGTACGTGCGTGCCGTCGACGTCGACTACTACACCGATGCCGACCTCGGGGTGACGCTCAAGGTGCTCGACGCGTTCGAGGAGCTCCCGGGGGCCGATGGCGCGCTGCGCGCGCACGGCGAGGTGATGGTCGCCTGGCACGCGACGCTCTTCAAGAAGATCAAGCTCCACACCCACGAGAACGTCGGCTGGGGGCCGATCACGCTGCCCGAGCAGCAGATGCACACGACGGGCGCCTGGATCGTGCCACCGACCACGGTCGTCGGGCGCTTCGACCGCGAGACGCTCGACGGCGCGCTCATCGGGCTCGCCCGCGTCGCCCGATCGGCCGCAGCGCTCCTGCTCATGTGCGACCCCCGCGACGTCGGCGTGCTGGCCCAGGCCCAGGCGCCGCACACGCTGCGCCCGACGCTCTTCCTCTACGACGCCGTGCCCGGCGGCGTCGGGCTCGCGCAGCGGCTGCACGAGCTGAACGCCGAGCTGCTGACGGCCTGCCGCCGGATGGTCGGCGACTGTCCGTGCGCCGACGGCTGCCCCTCGTGCGTCGGTCCGGTCGCCGAGGTCGGCGCAGCCGGCAAGGCGGCCTGCCTCGAGCTGCTCGGAGCGCTCGCCTGATGCCCAGGTCGCTCGTCGACCGCCTCGCCGCCGCCCGGGCGGAGCGCGCGGCTCCCCTCGCCCGTCCCCCGGTCGTCGACGACCGGCTCGCGGTGCTCGCTCGCTGGTTCGACGCCCGCACCGAGATCGTCGCGGGCGGGGCCGCCCTCGTCGTCGAGCGCAGCGTGGCGGTCCCGCTCGACGTGGCCGGCCTTTTGGCGTCGCTGCCGGCGGCCGCCTACTTCGACACGGAGACGACCGGCCTGTCGACCGGCGCCGGCACGGTCATCTTCATGGCCGGCGTCGCGCGGGTCGAGGGCGCGACGATCGCCGTGCGCCAGTACCTCCTGCCCGACTACCCGTGCGAGCCCGCCCTGCTGCGCGCCCTGGCCGCCGACCTCGCCGCCTCGCCGCGACTCGTCACGTACAACGGGCGCGCGTTCGACGTGCCGATGCTCGCGGCGCGGCTCACCGTCCACGGCCTCTTTCGTGAGCAGGCGGCGCTGCCCGCGACCCACGACGACCTGCTGCCCGACGCGCGCCGGCTCTTCCGGCGTCCGCTCGGCGGAGCCCGCCTCGCGGACGTCGAGCGCGGCGTGCTCGGAGTCCGCCGCACGTCGGACTGTCCGGGCAGCGAGGTGCCCGGACGCTACTTCGCCTACCTGCGCGGTGGCTCACCGGAGCTCCTCGCAGCCGTGCTCGACCACAACTTCCAGGACGTCGTCAGCCTCGCCCTCCTCGAGGCGGAGCTGTGCCGGCTGCGCGGCGGCGGCTGGCGCGCGGCCACGATCCTCGACGCGCGAGGGATGGCGCTCGAGCTCCTCCGCGCCGGCGCGGTGGACGACGCCCTCGAGCTCGTGGAGACCGCACAGGCGGCCTCGTCCGACCCGGCCGAGGCGAACGCCCTTCGTCGCGTCGCGTCGCGCCTGCTCCTCGCCCTCGGGCAGGTCGAGCGCGCCGAGCAGCTCTGGACGGTCGGGACGCGACGCGCATCCATCGACGCGGCCGCTGCCTGGATCGAGGTGGCGCGCATCCGCGAGCGCCACCGGGGCGACCTGCGTGGCGCGATGGAGGCCGCCGCCTCGGCCTCTCGGGTGCTCGACATCGCCTTCGCCCTCGGGCGCGGCGGGTCGATCGCGGAGGTCGGACGGACGCGGCTCGGCGTCGAGCGCCGCCTGCGGCGCCTGCGCCGCTGGGTGGAGGCCGCGGAGCGACGCGCGGCGCGCGAGCGCCGGCACGAGAAGGCGGTCGCCTAGCGGCGCCGGCTCTCGAGAACGCGGATCACCCGCTCGGCGGCGGCGCTCGCGGCGGTGGCGGCGTCGGCGCCGCGCGACAGGTGCACGGCGAACGCGGCGCCGAACGCGTCGCCCGCGCCGATCGTCGGGACGAGCTCCACGACGCGCCGGGGCATCGTGGCCACGACCCAGTCCGCCGCCGGGTCGTCGAGGAGGTAGCCTTCCGACCCGAGAGTCAGCACGAGCACCGGCGCCGGGCCGAGCCAGTGCCGCAGGGCCGCCGCCTGCTCGAACGGGTCGCCGGCGGCCTCCGCCAGGTCCTCGGTCGAAAGGACGACGGCGTCGGCGGCGCCGAATGCCGCCCACAGGTCGTCGCCGACCGCCTCGAGCGGCAGGGGCTGCACCGGCGCCCCGATGTCGAGGCGCCGCAGCCAGCCCTGGATGAGCAGCACGGTGCGTCGCGGACGCAGCCCGGATCGAATGACAGCGACGGCCCCGGCGGGGAGCTCATCGGCGATCGGTGCCAGCAAGGCGACCTCGGGCGCGCGAACGTCCCGGCCGAGCGCGGGGTCGATCGGGTCCGTGGCCGCCTCGTAGACGAGGACGCGACGCCCGGCCTCCTCCTCGTGGCGGTACGTCGTCGTCGAGCCCGCCGCCTGGTGGACGAGGTCACCCAACGCGGCCAGGCGGGCGAGCCCGTCGCGCGCCTGCGGCTCGTCCCCGGCGACCGTCCACAGCGCGGGCCGCACCCCTTCCTCGACGGCGGCCAGCGCCGCGTGCAGCACGGACCCGCCGGGGGCGGAACGACCATCGGCGAAGCGGTCGATCGTCAGGCCGCCGACGATCAGGAGCTCGGTCATCGGGCTATCATCGGCGCATGCAACTCTTCTTCTACGAGCTTCACGAGGGCGCCACCGACCTCATGACCGACGCAGTCCTCGTGTCCGAGCGCGACCATACCCCAGCGCGATTCGAGGCAATCGTGCAGGAGGCGCGGACGGCGGTGCTCGAGACGTTCGAGGAGGACACGCTCGTCGAGGCGATCGCGCGCGAGCTCGAGAGCAGCCACGGATTCACGTACGTCGACGACACGAAGCTGCGCGCGTCGATGAGCGTCGGGATGGAGGCGGAGGACACGTATCTCGTCGAGCAGAGCGACGAGTTTCGCTCGATCGTGGCCGAGCTGGAGCGCTCCTAGGCTCGACGTTCAGACGTTGAACAAAACCTGGATCGTGTCGCCGTCCTTGACCTCGTAGGTGCGGCCCTCCGTCCGGACCAATCCCTTCTTCTTCGCGGCACTGTCGCCGCCGGCCTCGACGAGGTCCTCCCAGTTGACGACCTCCGCCCGGATGAAGCCACGCGCGAGGTCGGAGTGGATGGCGCCCGCCGCCTCCACTGCGGTCGAGCCGGTGCGCAGCGTCCAGGCCCTGCACTCGTCCTCGCCGGCCGTGAAGAAGCTGAACAGGCCGAGCAGGTCGTACGTCAGCCGGATGACCCGCCCGCGTGACGGCTCGCCGATGCCCAGGTCGTCCATGAAGAGGCGGGCATCCTCCTCGGGCAACTCGCCGATCTCCGCCTCGATCTTGCCGGCCAGGGCGGCGACGTCGGTGTGCGGCTGGGCATATCGCTCGCGTCCGGCCGCCTCGAGCGCGGCAGCCTCCGGCAGCCGCGTGTCGTCGATGTTCAGGACGACGAGCACCGGCTTCTGGGTCAGGAACCGATAGCCGCGCAGGAGGAACTCCTCGTCGGGGGTCAGGCCGAAGGATCGGATCGGCTTCCCCTCGGACAGGTGCGGCTCGACGCGCTCGAGGAGCTCCTGCTCGCGCTGCGCGAGCTCGCGCTCCGATTGCGAGCCATGGCGCCCCTGGGTCTTGAGCTTCTCGATCCGCTTCTCGATCACCGTCAGGTCGGCGACGGTGAACTCGAGGTCGAGGTCCTCGACGTCGCGCCACGGGTCGGCGGCGATCGGGTTGGCCGGGTCGTCGAAGGCGCGCGCCACATGCAGCAGCGCGTCGGCGTTGCGGATCTGGGCGAGGACGTCGGGATTGACGGTCCCCTCGCGGGCGGCGCCCGCCGGGATCGCGACGTCGACGTACGTGACATCCGCGTACGTCGTCTTCTTCGGGTTGAAGAGCGCCGAGAGCCGATCGACGCGCTCATCGGGGACCTTGACGACGCTCACGTTCGGCGCGGCGCGGCCGCCGGAGAAGCCGCCGGTCTCGGCGTGCCCGCCGGTGAGCGCGTTGAAGACGGTCGTCTTGCCGCTGCCGGGGAGCCCGACGATCGTGACCTGCATCGCTAGTAGCCGGCCTCCAGGTCGACGACGTTGCGCAACGGCTCGCCGGCCATGTCGCGACGCAGGTTGTCGACGAAAAGGTCGACCGTGCGCTCGATGACGCGATCCGAGGCCCACGACGTGTGCGGGGTGATGATCAGGTTCGGCGTCCGGTACAGCGGCGAGTCCGGGCTGAGTGGCTCCTCGCTGAAGACGTCGAGGACGGCGCCTCCGATCCAGCCCGAGTCGAGCGCGCGCCGGAGCGCCAGCTCGTCGATGAGCCGGCCGCGGGCGATGTTGATGAGCCACGCGTCCCCGCGCATCTCGGACAGCTGGTCCGCGCCGATCAGCCCGGCCGTCTCCTCGGTCAGCGGCGCGGCGATGACGACGATGTCGCTGGCGCGGAGCACGTCCTCGAGGCCGTCGAGGGCAAACAGCTCGACGTTCGACGCCTCGCCGGCGCCGCGCTCGGCATGCCGCCGCGTCGCGAGCACGCGGCAGCCGAACGGCTCAAGCAGCCGCGCGACCTCGACCCCGATGCTGCCGTAGCCGACGATGCCGACGGTCAGCTCCGACAGCTCCCGGCCGCGCAGCGGCTGCCACGTCCGTTCTCGCTGCAGCTCGAGCAGCTGGGGCAGGCGCCGGGCGATGGCGAGCGACATCATCACGACGTACTCGGCGATGGGCCGGCTGAAGACGCCGCGCGCGTTCGTCACGACGATGCCGCGGTCGCGCACGGCCGCGGTCGAGATCCGGTCCACGCCCGCCGAGGCGGAGTGAATCCAGCGCAGGCGCGGCGAGCGCGAGACAACGTGGTCCAGCACCGAGGCCGGGACGGACCCGAGGAGCAGGACGTCGGCCTCGGCGAACACGCCCTCGGCGGCATCTCCGTGGATGCGACCGTCGGCGGCGATGCGAGCGCAGCGCACCCCGACGGCCTCGATGCGGGCCGCGAGCTCGCGGGACAGCGGGGCCCCCAGGATCGGCGTCGCGAGGACGGTGCGCGACGTGTCGCTCAGCGGGCGCCTCCCTCGATTCGCGCGATCCAGGCCTCGGGTGCTCGGATCTCCGCGAGCGACGGCAGCATCTCCGGCCCGGTCCACACGCGGTTGAGGAAAGCGCGATCGCGCTGCGTGATGACCGCGTCGGCGAATCGCTCGCCGGCCGCGTACTGCTCCATCTTCAGGTCGAGCCCGGTCAGGCGCAGGATCGCGCGCTCGACCGCGCCCCGCCGCTCGCCGCGGCGCTCGAACCGATCGTGGATCTCGGCGAAGTTCGGCAGGATCCGCGCGCCGGCCGCGTTCATGACGTGGTTCGAGTAGCCCTCGAGCAGCGACATGAGCGCCTGGGTCCGGTTGAACGTCTCCCGCTGTCCGGGGGTCATGATCCGCTCGAGCCAGTGGCCCTCGCCGGGGCCCATCGCCTGGCGGATGCGCTCCATCATGCCGCCGGACTCGGCCGCGAGCTGTTCGACCGTGCGCCCCACGAGGTCGGCAAAGTACGGTCGCAGCCAGGGGTGCGCCTCGAACTCGAACGCGTGCGTCGCCTCGTGCAGGGCGATGAACGTGCGGAACTCGTCCCGCCCGATGCGCATCGTCGCCGCGGTGGCCACGATGTTCGGCTCAACGAAGTGCAGCCGGCCGCGCGCCGGGCCGGCGGCGAGCAGGCTGACGTCGTACTGTCCGAGCACCTTGCGGCCGAGGAAGGCGAGCATCAGCCCGAGCTGCTGGTTGCCGACCGTGCGGTTGACCCAGCGAGACATCGCGCGACCGGCGGTGTCCGGGCCCTCCTGGATCTCGAGCAGCGTCCGCTCGATGCGCTCGAACAGGACGCGGAAGGTCGCGAGGTTGAGGTCGACCCACTGGAGCCGATCGACGACGGCAGGCGTCTCGAGGGCCGCCGGGAGGTCGGAGCCGATCTCCTCCGCCACGATCGGCTCGATCTCGAGCAGCGTCGCGCGATAGAACGCCTCCGCCTCGCGCCGCTGCCGCTCCGGGAGGGGCGCGGCGGCCTCTCCCAGCCGCCGGTGCGCGATCTGCCGAACGGTCTCCCAGGCGATCAGCCGGGTGCCCGCACGGCGAACGATCTCGCGCGATGCGACGCTCGCCCCGAAGGCGAGGAGGCCCCCGACGATGATCCCGGCGCCCAGGCGGGCGGTGTTGCGTGCCATGCCCTCAGTCTACGGGAAGCGTCGCGACCGCCTCGACCGCGGGGAGTCGCTCGCCGAAGAGCCGCTCCGCGACCGTGACGAAGGCGGCGACATCCCCGGTCGTCGCCACGCGGTGAGCGGGCGTGGTTCCGGCCGGAACCCGAGCGCCGAGGGCATCGAGCAGATCCTCGACGGCCAGCGCGGTCGTGAAGGCCGAGTCCACGACCGCGACACCGTCGCCAACGATCCGCTGAATCGGCTCGCGCAGGAGGGGATAGTGGGTGCAGCCGAGCAGCAGGGTGTCGAGGCCCGGGTCGCCGGCCAGCATCGGCTCCAGGTAGGCACGCAGGACCGATTCGGCGCGGCGGCCCTCGAGGATCCCCGCCTCGACCATCGGCACGAGCTCGGGACAGGCCACCTGCATGACGTCGAGGTGCACGTCGGCCTCGAGGATCGCGTCCGGGTACGCTCCCGACTCGACCGTGCCGGCCGTCGCGATGACGCCGACATGGCGGCTGCGCGTGGCGGCCGCCACCGCGACCGCCCCGGGCCGGATCACGCCGACGACGGGCAGGGCCGTGCGCCGACGCACGTCCTCGAGCGCGCGGGCCGTCGCGGTGTTGCAGGCCAGCACGAGGAGCTTCACGTCCTGGGCCAGGAGCCAATCGACCGCCTCGAGGGTGAACCGCCGCACTTCCTCGGCCGGCCGCGGGCCATACGGCGTCCGCGCGTTGTCGCCGAGGTAGACGGTCGGCTCGTCCGGTATGCGGCGGCGGAGCTCGGCGAGAACCGTCAGGCCGCCGACGCCCGAGTCGAAGACGCCGATCGGGCGTCCGTCGCCGCGGCCCGCCATGCGGCCGCTCAGCGCTGGGCCAGCGCCGGCGACCGCTCGCGCAGCTTCGCGGCCATCGCGTCGGCGACGCGCCTCACGTCCTGCGCGATCGGCGCCTCCGGACTGGAGGAGACGAAGGCCACGCCGTCGTTGTTCGCGGCGAGGACGAGCCGCC
>DATKDB010000021.1:0-2073 GCA_035512895.1 Binatia bacterium
AGCGCTTCCTGGCAGCCGATCGTCATGTCTCCCGCTCCCTGCTGAACCCGCTCTCCCGCGCGACGTCGTGGAGCCGTTCCTGGAGCAATTTCCGTCCCCGGAACAGCCGGCTCTTGACGGTTCCGAGCGGTACGTCGAGCACGTCCGCGACCTCCTGATAGCTGAGACCTTGCAGATCGCTCAGGACCACGGCCTCCCGGAAGTCCACGGGGAGCACGTCGATGGCGGCGATGATCCGGTCGTCGACGAGGGACCGGTAGAAGTCGCCCTCGGGGTCGTAATCGGCGCGTCCGGCGAAGACCGGCAGCTCGGAGCCGGCGACCTCGCTTTCCGGCTCCGATCGCGCGGCCTCGGCGACGAGCTCATCCCGGCGCGTGTCCCGCTCGCGCTGCCGGAGATACGCGTTCCGGCAGATGGTAAAGAGCCAGCTCTTAGCGCGGGTTCCCGGCGTGTACTGCTCCCAGGCGCGCCATGCGCGGAGGTAGGTCTCCTGGACGAGGTCCTCGGCCTCTGATGGCGAGCCGGCGAGGCGGAGGGCGAAGCGATAGACCGCGTCGAGGTGCGGTAGCGCCTCGGCCTCGAAGGACCGGCGGCGGATGGTGGCGTCAGGCGCGGCTGGCATAACCGGTCAGCGGCGCTCGATGACCAGGTTCTGCGACGGCACGCGGGCGGAGAGCAGCCGGCCGACGGCGTCCGTCGTCGTCTCGACGCGGGCGGCGCCGAACGCGATGGTCGCCGTGCCAGGGCCGAACTCGACGGCGGCGGTGGCCACGTTCCCGCCGTCCGGGCCCGGCACCCAGATCGGGACGGTGACGCGGTCGCCGCCGATGGCGCGGGCGCGGCGGAGGATCTGCTCGAGCGACGCGGGGCTGGGGTTGAGGTAGGGCACCGCGCCGGCGTCCACCTCCCGGTCGCCGGGGGTGGCGGTCCCGAGGGGCTCCTCGAACGATGCGCGGCCGTCCGCGAACGTGACGGCGGAGGACTGGATCGGCTCGCCGGCGGCGCCGCCCGGGCCGAACACCTCGACCTCCAGCCGGGCGATGGTCGCGTCGGGGTTCAGGTCCGCGCGGGTGACGAGGGTGGCCTGGTCGACGACGGCGAGCTCGGTCTCGAGCCGGTCGCCGGACCGCTCGAAGGATTCCGTCGCGATCGCGCGGCCGTCCTGGATCAGCGTGAACGTCCCGTGGTCGGCCGCCTGCTGCGCGCCGGCCCCGGTGGCCGCGGCGAGGAGCAGGATGGCAGCGTGTGCGATCGTCATGTGTCTTCCCATTCCTCGAGGGTTTCCTCGAACTCGGCGGCCATCGAAGGGTGCCCGTGCCGGCGCGCGGCCTCGACGCCAGTACGGTACGCGGCCTTCGCCGCATCGTTCCGGCCGAGCCGCCGGAGCGCGTTGCCGAGGCGGCCCCAGGCGTTGCCCTCGTCGTCGGCGTCCTCGAGGTAGCGCTGGAGCTCGGCGGCGGCGTCTTCCCAGCGCCCGGCCTTCTCGTACTCGAGCGCGAGCGCGAACCGGATCCTCGTGTCATCGGGGCGGCCGTCCAGCATGCGCCGGAGGCTGTCGATGCTTGGCGCGGCCATCGCTACTCGAAGATGTAGGCGATCACAGTGACCTGACCGCCCAGGAGGTCGCGGTAGCGCGCCCCCGGCTGCTCGCCCAGGATCGCCTCGCCCACGTCGTCCGAGCGGTCGTGCGCCTCCTGCGGCCCGACGAAATCGACGTCGGCGGGGAGGCCCTTCGCCTCGATGAGCGTCCGCAGGCGGTCGCGCCAGTCGCTGTGGATCTCGCCGGCGAGGTATACGATGAGGTCGTCCACGGGCATCGCGGGGTCAGGAGACGCGCGCCATGTCGTCGCGCTGGCGGGTCGGCGCGGGGCGGGCGGTCCCGCGCAGGACGTAGCCGGCGACGGCGATCCAGATCAGCCCGACCACATAGAGAGCGCCCGACAGGGTCTCCCCGAGGGCGCTCCCGGTCGCGATCGTGGCGTTCAGGGTGACAATGGCCACGCCGACGAGGAGCCCGCTCCATCCGAGCCAGCGCGGCCAGTCGTCGCTCACGAGCATGGCGACGCCGAAGAG
>DATKDB010000022.1:0-3291 GCA_035512895.1 Binatia bacterium
CGGGTCAGTCCGAGCCCGTGAGCCAGCGGAGGCGCTCGCGCTTGATCGCCTCGAAGTCTTCGGCGCGAAGCGGCCCGCCCAGCCGGTCCGCGATCGAGACGAGCAGGCTGCCGGCGACGAAGATCCACGCCTCCACGTCGGTGTCGCGATCCGCGCGCACTCCGCCCTCGGCCTGCACCCGACGCAGGACGTCGGCGAAGAAGTCGTGCACCTCCCGCATGTGGCGGCGCACGTGCCGCCGGATCTCCTCGTCCTCGCCTGCCTCCGTGATCGCCTGCATCCACAGGCTCGGGACGACGACCTTCAGCTCTCGCATGGTGGCGGGCCCGGTCGCGCGCCAGCCCTCGGCGGCGCCGAGCTCGGCGACTGCGTCCTCGACGCGCTCGCGGACCCGCTGCCACGCCTCGTCGAGGCAGGCGAGGTAGAGGTCGCGCTTGGACTCGAAGTGCCGGTACAGGATGGGCTCCGAGACGCCGGCCTCGCGCGCGATCCCGGCGGTCGTGGCACCGGCATAGCTCCCGGCCGAGAACACGCGAAGCGCTGCCTCGAGAAGCTCCTGCCGCCGCTCGGCCGCAGGAAGCCGGGAGCCGGTCGAAGGAGTCACGCCACAGGCTCGGGCGCGCTCTGCCGGGCGCGACCCGCTCCCTCGTGGGGGCGGACGAGGAGGTATGCCACGACGGCGCCCACGATCGCGATCACCGCGGCGACCTGGAGCGCGTTCTCGAAGCCGCGCATGAACGCGTCCGAGGTACGGCCGTCGCCGACCTCGCGCGCCATGATCGCTCCCATGACGGCGATGCCGAGCGAGCCGCCGACCTGGCGGAAGGCGTTCAGCACGGCGGCGCCGACGCCTGCCTGGTGAATGGGGACCGCACGCGTCGCAGCCGCCGCGCTCGGGGTCATCGTGAGCGCCATCCCGAAGCCTCCGATCACGAAGCCCGGGAGGAGGTTCCAGAAGTCCGCGTCGTCCCCGAGCCGCGAGAGGTACACGAGCTGGACCGCGATCAGGACCATTCCGGTCGTCATCAGCGACCGGGAGCCGATCCGGTCGGCCGTGCGCCCCGCGATCGGCGCCACGAGGATGATGACGATCGTCATGGGCAGGAACGCCGCTCCCGCCTCGACGGCCGAGTACCCGAGGACGCCCTGCATGTACAGGGACATGAAGAAGAAGACCCCGAACATCGCGAGTGCGACGAGGAGCACAACGACGTTCGCCCCCGTGAAGGTCCTGTTCCGGAAGAGATCGATCGGCAGCATCGGAGCACGCTGCTGGCGCTCGAGGAGGGCGAACGCGCCGAGCCCCGCGAGCGCGACGGCGAAGGCCCCGAGGATGCGGGGTGAGGTCCACCCGTACGCATTCGCCTCGATCAGGCCGTAGGTGAGCGCGAAGAGGCCCACGGCCGAGGTGACGAGCCCCGGCAGGTCGAGCCGCACGTGGCGCTCGTCGCGCGACTCGTCGATGAGGAGGAAGCTGGCGGCGACGCCGAGGATGCCGACGGGGACGTTGACGAAGAAGATCCAGTGCCAGCTCAGGTGCTGGGTGAGAAGCCCGCCGACGAGCGGGCCGATCGCGAGGGCGAGCGCAGAGACACCTGCCCAGATCCCGATGGCGGCCCCCCGCTGGGCGGGCGGGAAGGTCGCCGCGATGATCGAGAGCGTCGCCGGGTTCATGAGCGCCGCGCCGACGCCCTGGAGCACGCGCGACCCGATGAGCATCTCCCCCGAGTCGGCGAGGCCGCACGCGAGCGACGCGAGCGTGAAAACGACGATCCCGACGACGAAGACCAGGCGGCGCCCGTAGGCATCGGCGACCTTGCCGCCGATGAGCATGAACGCGGCGAAGGTGAGGGCATAGCCCGTGACGATCCACTCGAGCTGCGAGAGGCTCGCGTCGAGGTCGCGCTGGATGGAGGGCAGCGCGACGTTCACCACGGTGTTGTCGAGCATGATCATGAAGAGGCCGAACGAGACCGCGGCCAAGGTCAGCCACTTCCGGTTCTCCTCTGCGAAGATCCGTGCTCTCACAGACATCCTCCCTCGGAGTTAGCGGCGACTAACCTAACAGGTACGAACGAGCAGGGGCTCACCTGGCGCCCGACGCCGGAGCAGCTCGAGGCTGCCAACGTCACGCGTCTGGCCCGGGCGCTCGGCTGCCCGGGCTACGCAGAGCTGCACCGCGTGTCGGTCGAGGAGCCCGACCGCTTCTGGCGCGCCGTCCGCGACGATCTCGGCCTCCCGCTCGCGCAGGACTGGGCCGAGGTCGTCGACACCTCTCGTGGCATCGAGTGGGCCAGGTGGTTCGTCGGCGCCCGCCTCAACCTCGCGCACGCGTGCGTGCACCGCTGGGCTGCCGAGCGGCCCGGCGAGGAGGCCGCGGTCTGGCAGCCCGAGGAGGGGGAGCGGACGTCGCTGACCTGGTTCGAGCTCTCACGGGAGGTCACGCGCCTGGCGGAGGCGCTGGCGGGGCTGGGCGTCCGCGAAGGTGACGCGGTCGGGATCTTCCTGCCGATGTCCCCCGAGGTCGCGATCGCCTCCCACGCGTGCGCACACCTGGGCGCGGTCCAGGTGCCCATCTTCTCCGGCTTCGCGGCACCGGCGATCGGCGCACGCCTCGCCGACGCCGGCGCCAGGGTCCTGCTCACCGCCGACGGCTCGCTCCGACGGGGCGCGGTCGTGCCGATGAAGGCGATCGCCGACGAGGCGATCGGCGCGCTGCCGGCGGTCGAGCTCATCGTCTGGCGCCGCCTCGGAGCGGACGTCCCGATGACCGCCGGCCGTGATCACGACTGGGAGGAGCTGGTCGCGAGCTCGCCCGGGACGCTGCCGCCCGTCGAAGTGGAGAGCGAGGCGCCGTACCTCCTCGCGTACACGTCGGGCACGACGGGACGTCCGAAGGGCGCGCTCCACGTGCAGGGCGGGTTCCTCCTCTCGATCGCTCGGGAGGCCGCCTACCAGGCCGACGTCAAGGCCGGCGACCGCGTGCTCTTCGCGACGGACATGGGGTGGATCATGGGCCCGTGGACGGTCGTCGGCGCCGGGTCGGCCGGGGCCACGGTCGTGTACATGGAGGGCGCGCCGGACTGGCCGGCCGACCGGCTCTGGCGGCTCGTGGAGTCGGAGCGCGTGACCATGCTCGGCCTCTCGCCGACGCTCGTGCGCGCGCTCATCCCGCACGGAGAGCCGGCCTCCGACCTCTCGTCGCTCCGCGCCGTGACGACGACCGGCGAGCCCTGGAACCGCGGGCCGTACGACTGGCTCGACGAGCACGTCTGCGGCCGGGGCCGGATC
>DATKDB010000023.1:0-16858 GCA_035512895.1 Binatia bacterium
CGAGCTCCTCGGTCGCCACCGGCTCGCCTTCGCCGCGCATCGCGGAGAGCGACGCGCGCGGCTGGGTGACGTAGGCGAGGACGAGGGATGCGAAGCGGTCACCGATCTCGTCGTACGCGCCGCCGACGTCACCGGGCATCAACGCGAACTCGTCGAATGGTGCGACGGTCACCGCCACGCCGGCCGCCGTCGCGGGGATGAGCCCGGCCAGCTCGTCGTCAGGATCGTTCGTGAAGCGGGGAGTCGGCACGGGGGTCGGCTTTGCCGTTGGCGACGGCGTCGGGGACGGCGTCTCGTTGGACGTCGGCGCGGCGCTGGACGCTGCCGGCGCGGGCGTCTCGACCGTCGGGGCGCTCGCGCACGCAGCGATCGCCCCGAGGACCGCGAGTGCCAGGCTCGCTGCCCCGACCAGGCGCAGCGGGGCGAGGCGGGAGATCGTCATCGGCGTGGCGGATGATACCTCAGGCCGCCCCGCGGACCTCCAGGCTCGAATCGCTCTGGCGCCTTCGGCGGCCCGCGTCGGGATGGTGCTCGACCGCCTCGGCCAGCGCCTCCAGGACATCGGCCCGGAACGTGGCGGGGTCGAGCCGCAGCTCCTCGATCGCCCCCGCCCGGCCGACGCGGCCGCCGTCCACGCCGGTCACGAGCCGGTCGTAGGCCTTCACGGCCGCGACGATGTGGTGTCCCACGGGCCCTCGCGCACGTGTCGCGCGGTGACCGCGTCGAGCGCCGGTGACGACGAGCGCTCGAGCGCCCGCGATGAGCCCCGAGACCGTGCCGAGCGATGGGAGCGCGCTCAGGTTGGCCACCCCGCGCTCGTCGAGGGCGTGCAGGCGCGCCGCGAGCTCGACATAGCCCTGCTCGGGGAGGGGAAGCCGCATCCGGGCGGCCACCGAGGCGGCCAGGCGCCCAACGCGGTCGGCGTGCCCGCGGTTCGCGAGGCCGTCGGTGTCGAAGGAGCGCGCGATCGTTAGGAGGGTGTCGCGCATCGCCGCCTCGTCCTCGTGGTGCGGCGCAGCGACGTGCGTGGCGCGCTCGACGAGGTGCTCGACGGCATGCTCGTCGTCGCCGCCGCGCAGCGCGGCCGCGGCCAGCTCCTCGAGCGTTCCGCGCAGCTGACCGACGTCGGGCGTGAGCTCATCGGCGCGCACGACGCGGTCCTCGCCGGCGCGCTTGCCGTAGTAGAGGGCGGTGTCGGCGGCCGCGATCAGGCCGGGCCGATCGGTTGCGTCGTCCGGGAAGCCGGCCACGCCGACGGTGATCGTGACCGGCGTCGGCTCGTCGGCGGTGAGGCGCGCGACGGCACGGCGGATGCGCTCGGCGGCGCGGGCCGCGTCGGCGCCCGAGGTGCCCGGCAGGATGAGCGCGAACTCGTCGCCGCCGTAGCGGTACACGCGATCGTCGGTGCGGGCGGCCCCGTAGATCGTCGTCGCGGCGTGATGCAGGAGCGCGTCACCGGCCGGATGGCCGTGGCGATCGTTGTACGCCTTGAAGCAGTCGAGATCCATCATCAGGACCGAGAGCGAGCCCTCCGCGGGCGTGGCGGCGGCAACCGCCTCCTCGAGGAGCAGGCCGAGGTCCCGCTGGAACGCGCCGTGGTTGCCGAGCCCGGTCAGCGCATCGGTCTCCGCGCGCTGGCTCATCGCCTGGTGCGCCTCGGCATTGCGCAGCGCGATCGACGCCTGTGCGGCGAAGAGCTGGACGAGCTCGAAGTCGCCCTTGCTGAAATGGACCTCCTCGCCGCCGACGCGAGACACGTTCAGCGCGCCGAGGACCTCACCGCCCGCCATGAGCGGCACGACGACGACGGCCTCCGGCTCGGCGGGCGTGCCGGGGATCTGGACCGCTCGCGGGTCGTTGATGGCGTCGTTGGCGAGGACCGGCTCTCCATGCTCGACCGCCCAGCCCATGAGCCCCTGGCCGAACGGGATGACGTGGCGGCTCACCTCCTCGGCATGACGCTCGCGCGTCAGGACCGGGTACATCACCTGTCGCGCGACATCGGTGCGGAAGATCGACAGGTTGTCGTAGGCGACCACGTCCCGCATGCCGTCGGCGATCGTGGCGAGGACACCCGCCTGGTCGAGCGTCGCGAGCAGCCGCTCGTTGATCTCGAGCAGCCGGCGCTGCGAGTCGGCGAGGCGGGCCAGCTCATTCGACTGCCCGACCATCCGCTCATAGCTCGTCGCGTTGGCCATCGCCTGCGCCGCGTACCCGGCGAAGATGCTCATCGTCTGCAGGTCATCGGTGCTGAAGCGGTTGAAGCCGAGCTGGCTGAGCACGATGACGCCGAGCGTGCGGCCCTCGTACAGCATCGGCACGAGGAGCATCGACTCCGGCACGTCGTCCGTGCCCTCGATCGTCTTCCCACGCTCATCGTCGAGCGCGTCGTTGATGAGCAGCGGCTCGCCGGTCTCCGCCACCCAGCCGGTGAACCCCTCGCCGACCCGCACCCGGAGGAGCGCCTCGGCGTCGTCCGTGCTGCCCTCGAGCATCTCGTGGGTAAAGGCGATCGCGTCGCACACCCGGCGTTCCCAGTCGACCTGGTAGACGCGGATGTCGTGGTACTCGGCCAGCGTGCTGGCCTCCGCCACGATTGCCTCCGCGATGGCGCGCACGTCGGTGAGGCGGTTGAGGCGCGCCGAGAGGTCCTGGATGGAACGCAGCCGCGCAGCCTGGTCCGCGAGGGAGCGGTACAGGCGGGCGTTCTGGATCGCCACGGCGGCCTGGTCGGCGAACGCCTGGACGAGGGCGATCTCCTCCTCCGGCCAGATGCGGTCGGTGTCGTCGTAGAGGCCGATGACGCCGATGGCTCCATGCTTGTCTGGCAGCGGGATGAGGCAGACCGTGCGAATCCCCTCCTCCGCGTAGGCGACGCGCATCTCGCCACCCGCGGGATCGAGGTGCGCGTCGCGCATCCACTGCGCCGCGCGCTCCCGGATTGCCGTGAGCCCGATCGCGTCGCTCGTGCGCGTGAGCATCGCGCTCCGCTCCAGGAAGCGCTCGCTCAGGCCGCGCGTGACGAGGGGCACGGGGTGCGGCGTCCCCTCGAACATCCAGAGACCGGCCCGATCGGCACCGAAGAGCGTGCGCGTGCGGTCGATGATGTCGTCGAGGACGCGCGCCAGGTCGAGCTCTCCGACGAGCTCCTTCGTGACCGACCGCAGCGCGCGAGCGCGCTTGACCTCGCGGCGTGACCAGTCGAGGAGGCGAGCGCCGGCAACGGCCGCAGCGACCGTCCCGAGTAGCGCCGGGACGAAGGATGGCGAGACCGACGAGAGCGCGCGGCGCTCGAGGAGCACGCTGCCGACGAGATGGCCGCGAACCCGGAGCGCGAGCTCGACGTCGGCGCCATGGTCGACACGCTCCTCCGTCGGGAGCGGCCGCCGGCTCGGCGGCGGCGCGGCGAAGCCCGCGTGGGCGGCGCGCGCCAGGCGATCATCCTCGATCAGGTAGACGGCCGCGCGGCTCGCGCCGAGCTCGGAGCGAAGAGCCTCCACGACCGCCCGGGCAGCCCCGGCCGCCGTCGGGGAGCTCGCGAAGCCGGAGGCGATTCGCGCGAAGATCGCCAGCTCGCCCCCCTCCGAGCCGTCCTCCACGAGGAGCCGAGCGACGTCGTCGCGTCGGAAGCGCCGGTCACCGCGCGCGTTGATGCGAAAGGCCGGCAGGCGGCCGGCCTCGGTCCAGGCGCGAATCGTGTTCGGGTGGACGCCGAGCAGGGTCGCCGCCTGGGCGACGCTGAGCAGGGCATCCCCCTCGTCTCGGCGCATTTCGTTCCTTCCGCGGCCTCGAGCCCATCGGTGGATGGAGCTTCTGTGAGCAACCGTGTATTGGATGTTAGAAACAGGATGTCGCGGGCGCGAGGGTCCCGTTCGTAACCGGGTGCCGGTACTTCCGGCGCGACGGTCAGGTGAGGATGGCGCCGAGGACGGCGCCGATCGCGCCGATCACGCCGCCCGCGACGAGCACGGCCGCGACGCCGATCCCGATGACGCCGGCAGCCGCCGCCCGCCGATGCCGTCCGCCGAGGAGCCGCATCGCGTCGTCGAGCTCGAGGTTCGTGACGAGGTAGCCCCCGTCGGGCGGGTCGAGGACGGCCCGGCCGTCGGCGCCCCGCCCCGGGACGGCCAGGACGAGGAGGCGATCGGTGACGTTGATCGAGCGCGTGACCGCGCGCGCCTCGTGAAGGGGGCCGTGACGCTCCGCCAGCCGCGCCGCCGCCGACGCGTGCGGCTCCTCGAGCTCATCCGGTCGGCCGCGCCAGACCTTCGGGATCGTGATGAGCGGTTCCGCGGCCCTGGCCGGATCGATCGTCATCGAGCCGTCGTGGTCCCACAGCTCGAAGGAGCGAGTCTCGCGCATGCGCTCGAGGCTGCGCCACGCGCCGCCGGCGCGGACCTCGACGTCGCGGTGGAACGCGACGAGGCGTTCGCCGTAGCCCGCGTCGAGCGGGTCGCGGCAGCGAATGCGCCCCGCGACGCGAACCGGCCGGCCCGGCGAATCCCCCGAGAGCAGCCGGCCCACCTTCAGCTCGGGCGGACCGGCTAGGCGCCGTGCGGTCGTCGGGCGGGCGTCGACGGACCTGAGGAGGAGCCAGGAGGCGGCACCGAGTATCGTGCCAGCGACGGCAACGAGCGCGAAGGTCAGGGAGAGAGACATTGCGCGCCTGAGGATAGCGAGGTCCGGCGCGTGCGCCGGCTCAGGGCCGCGCCGGCTCCGCCAGGTCCGCGAGACGGCCCCCGCTGACGCGCAGCAGCTCGTCCGGCGAGACGGGGAAGACCGCGTCGGGCAGCCCGGCGGCAGCCCACAGTCGCGGCTGGTTCATCAGGCGGCGGTCGACGAGGATGGCGACGGAGCCCGCGTGTCCGAAGGGCGGCACGCCGCCGATGGCGTAGCCGGTCGCGGCTCGCGCCTCGTCACCGTCCGCGCGTCGCGCGCTCGTCGCGCCGGCCGCCGCCGCGAGCCGCTCGAGGTCGACGCGGTCCGCACCGGACACGAGGGCCAGGACCGCGGCGCCGTCGGCCATGAAGACGAGCGACTTCACGATCTGCGCGACGTCGCAGCCGACCGCCCGCGCAGCGTCGGCGGCCGTGCGCGTGCCCTCCGGAAAGCGCTCGACCGCGATCTCCAGCCCGTCGCGGCGGGCCGATTCGACGACACGCTCGACGTTCGGGTGCATCGACCGATCATAGGGCGCGTGCTAGGCTGGATGGACAATCCAGAGACGACAGGGGAGCGCGACAGCGCTGAGAGTGTGGACGCGACGTGCGTCTCACAGACCCTCGAACCTGATCCGGGTCATGCCGGCGAAGGAAGTCGATGCAGCCCGTCGCGGCGCGCCCCGGAGTCGATCGACTCTTGACGCGCCGCTCGTCGTTTCCGCCAGATGCATGGAGGACCGATGAAGGTCGTGGTGGTCGCCTCCGGCGACCTTGATGGGGGCGACGCGTCGCTGCTGGATGGAGCCGATCTCATCGTCGGCGCCGACGGTGGCGCCCGCGCGCTCGACCGCCTCGGACGGCGGGCGGGCCTTCTCGTCGGCGACCTCGACTCGGTCGATGCGGCGCTCGTCGAGCGGCTCGAAGCGTCGGGCACGCGGGTCGAACGCCATCCGGCCGACAAGGACGCTTCCGACACGGAGCTCGCGCTCGAGTCGGCCGTTCGGGCCGGCGCCACCGAGATCGTGCTGCTCGGTGCCACCGGCGGCACCCGGCTCGACCACGAGCTGGCGAACCTGCTGCTCCTGGCGGATCCCGGCCTCACCGGGCGCGACGTCCGCATCGTGCACGGGACGACCACGGTCCGCGTGGTCCGCGGCGGCGAGACCCTCGAGCTGGCGGCGACGATCGGCGACCTCGTCAGCCTTCTGCCGATCGGGGGCGATGCCGCCGGCGTCGGCACGCGCGGACTGCGCTGGGCGCTCGAGGGCGCGACGCTCCGTATCGGCCGCTCGCGTGGCCTGAGCAACGAGGTCACCGCGGCCCCCGCATCGGTCAGGTTGGAGCACGGCGCGCTCCTCGTCGTCCACGCCGCATCTTCCAGAGGAGCACCCGCATGACCACCACCCAGCGTGGCGAGTGGCGGATCGTCGACATCGTCGTCGGCGCCGTCATCGCCGTCGCCTTTGGCGTCGTCTTCCTGGCCTGGAACGCCCTGTACGCGGCGACGGAGCCGATCTTCGCCGTCCTGCCGCCGGCGCAGGCGATCCTGTACGGCGTCTGGCTCCTGCCCGGCGTCCTCGTCGCCCTCGTCGTGCGGCGCCCGGGAGCGGCGTTCTTCGGCGGCCTCGTCTCCGCCGCCGTCTCCGTCCTCCTCGGCTCGCCCTACGGCGTCGACGCCCTCATCTCCGGCGCCATCCAGGGCGGGGGTGCAGAGCTCGGATTCGCGGTCGGGGCCTACCGGTGGTGGAACCTGCCGTTCGCCCTCCTCGCCGGCGCGTTGGCCGGCCTCGGCGCCGCGGTGCACGACATCATCGTGTACTACCCGGACTTCGCCATCGGCTACCAGCTGATCTACGCGATCGCCACGGTGACGAGCGGCGCGCTCGTCGCGGGCGTCGGCGCCTGGCTGCTGCTCCGGGCGCTCGTGGCCACCGGCGTCCTGCACGAGTTCGCCGCCGGGCGCGATCAGCGCGAGGTCTGAGGGCGTCAGCGCCGACAATGCCGCCATGCGCGACGTGGCGGCACCCGCACGGGTCGAGGCCCTCGGCTGGGGTCTCCGGCATCCGGGCCGCCGCGACTGGGCGCTGCGCGGGCTCGATCTCACCGTCGGGCCCGGGGAGAGGGTCCTGCTGCTCGGGCCGTCGGGGGCCGGCAAGTCGACGCTGCTGGCGGCCATCGCCGGGCTGATCGATCCGGCCGGCGGCGCGGAGATCGAGGGCTCGCTGCTCGTCGACGGCCTCGACCCGCGCGAGGCCCGGGACCGCAGCGGGCTGCTCTTCCAGGATCCGGAGTCGCAGATCGTCATGGGCCGGGCAGGCGATGACATCGCCTTCGGGCTGGAGAACCGGTGCGTCCCGACCGACGGGATCTGGCCGAGGGTCGACGCGGCGCTCGCCGCCGTCGAGTTCCCGTACGGTCGCGACCGTCCCACCCACGCCCTCTCCGGCGGGGAGCAGCAGCGCCTCGCGCTCGCCGGCACGCTCGCGCTGCGGCCGGGGCTGCTCATGCTCGACGAGCCGACGGCCAGCTTCGATCCGGCCGGCGCCGACGAGGTGCGCGAGGTGCTCGGCCGGGTGCTCGATCGGCTCGGCGCGACGCTGCTCCTCGTCGAGCATCGCGTCGACGAGGCCGTCTCGCTCGTCGACCGCGTCGTCGTCCTCGAGGCCGGTGGGGGGGTTGTCGCCGACGGCCCGCCGCGCGACGTGTTCAGCGCGCAGGGGGCGGCGCTGGCCGAGGCGGGCGTCTGGGTGCCGGATCATCCCCCCGCGCCACCGAGCCGGCGGGATCGCCCGGTCCCGGAGACCCTCGTCATCGCCGAGCGTGCCGGCTTTCGGTATCCGGGCGCGGAGGCCGATGCGGTTGACGGCGTCGACCTCCAGCTGCGCTCGGCGGAGGCGCTCGCCGTTGTCGGGCCGAACGGCAGCGGCAAGTCGACGCTCGCGCTCATGCTGGCCGGCCTGCTCGTTCCCCGACGTGGGCGGGTCGTTGCCGGCGAGGCGCTCTCGCCGGGCCGTGGCCACGAGCCCGTCGCCCGCTGGCCGGCGCGTGAGCTCGTGCGGCGCATCGGCACCGTCTTCCAGGACCCCGAGCACCAGTTCCTGACCTCGTCGGTTCGCGACGAGCTCCTCCTGGGACCGATGCGCGCCGGGCTCGATCGGCCCGCGGCCCGGCGCCGAGCGGACGAGCTGTTGCAGCGGCTGCGGCTGGAGCACCTCGGAGCGGCGAACCCCTTCACGCTGTCGGGCGGCGAGAAGCGGCGGCTGTCGGTCGCCACGGCGCTCGCCACCGCGCCCGGCCTGCTCGTCCTCGACGAGCCGACGTTCGGGCAGGATCGCCGGACGTGGACCGAGCTGCTCCACCTGCTCGCCGCCCTGTGCGACGATGGACGTGGCGTCTGCTTCGTGACCCACGATCGCGCGTTCGTTCACGCGCTGGCCGACCGGACCCTGACCCTGCCGGCCCGCCGCTGATGCAGCTCCTGACGCCACTCGTCCCCGACGCGGAGGCCCCGTTGGCACGCGCCAATCCCGTGGCCAAGCTCGCCGCCGCGCTCGTCCTCCTGTGCGCTCTTTTCGCCTCGCTTGACGGCGTGACCGCGCTCGTCGTGCTGGTCGGGCTCGGCGCCCTCCTGCCGCTCTCCGGCCTGTCGCCCGCTGCCCTTGCGAGTCGCGCCTGGCTCGTCGGCCTGGCCGCCGTCTCGATCGGCGTCGTAAACGTCCTCTTCGCCGCGGATCAGGCCGGGCCAACGCTCCTCGCCATTGGGCCGATCCGGATCGGCACCGAGACCGCGCTCGACGGGTTGGGGCTGGCGGCTCGGCTGCTGGCGATCGCGCTGGCAGGCATCCTCGCGACCGCGACGAGCCAGCCGACGGAGCTGGCCGATGCGCTCGTCCAGCAGGTCCACGTCTCGCCGCGCTTTGCGATCGGCGTACTCGCCGCGCTGCGCCTTCTGCCGCTGCTCGCCATGGAGTGGCAGACGATCGCGATGGCGCGACGCGCCCGCGGCGTCGAGGCGGGACGCTCGCCGGTCGCCGCCGTCCGGCTCTTCGCCGGACAGCTGCTGGCACTCCTCGTCGGCGCCGTGCGCCGGGGAAGCCGGATGGCCCTCGCCATGGAGGCGCGCGGCTTCGGCGCCATGCCGTGCCGGACGGTGGCGCGGGTGGAGCGGATGTCGATCGGGGACTGGGGCTGGATCGCGGGGGCGGCACTGCTCGCTGTGGCGGCCGTCGGTCTCAGCCTGGCTCTCGGCACCTGGCGCCCGCTCATCGGCTGAAGGGCCGATGAGCGAATGGCGGCGGTCAGCGAGGAAGGGCGGCCGTCCTCCGGAAGGGCTCGAGCCAGGTGGGCGGCTGCGTCGCGCCGACATAGCGACCCGGGGCGAACGGCGCGAGCGGAAGCGTCCGCGACGTCCCATCGGCGATGAGCTCCGCCATGAGGAGCCCGAGGATCGGTGCGTAGGGATGGCCGTGTCCGGTGAGGCCGGCCGCCACGTAGGCGCCCGGCAGCGGCGTGCCGTCCTCGGCCGGAAGGGGACCGGCCATCGGAATCTCGAGCGAGGCGAAGTCGAGCAGGCCGGCCCAGCAGCGGACGATCCGGGCGTCGGCCACCCTCGGATGGAGGCGTGCCAGCAGGACGGCCAGCAACGGTGGCACCGCCGGCCGGACCTCGATCGAGTACGTGCCGATGCCCATCGACTCATCGGCGACCGCGAAGCCGCCGATGACCACCTCGCCCGTGCGCATCTGGCGCCAGTACTCGTTGCACTGGTTCGTCTCGAAGCCGGGACGGCCGATTGAGAAGGGCAGCATCTCCGTCACGCACACCGTCTCGCGGATCGGCGTCAGGTTCGCGGCCAGGTGCGGGGCCAGCGCCGGCGTCCAGGCGTTCGCGGCCAGCATGACCGCGCCGGACGCGACCTCGCCGTGTGACGTCGCGACACCGGCGACCCGGCCACCTCGGGCGAGGAGCCGCTCGACGCGCACCCCGCTCGCCACGACGCCCCCCATCCCGCGCACCGCCTCGAGCAGCCCGTAGCAGAGGCGGAAGGGGTTGAGCTTGGCATCGTTTGGGGTCCACTTGGCCGCGCGGATCTCGTCGATCGCCAGGCTCGGCGCAAGCTCGTGCAGCTCCTGACCGGCCACGAGGCGCACCTCGAGCCCCTCCGCGGCCTGCACGCCGGCAGCGCGAGCGAGCTGCGTCTCTTCCGCCTCATCGGTCGCGAGATCGAGCGACCCGAAGCGGTCCCACTCGATTCCGCCGGGCAGCTCGGCGTCCCATGCCTCGAGCATGTCGAGCGACCGCGTCGTGTAGTCGAGGATCGAGCGACCGCCCGCCTTCTGCACGAGCCGCGTGACGCGCGGGAAGTGTCCGCCGAGGCCGGCCAGGGCCATGCCCGCGTTGCGCCCGGATGCGCCCCAGGCCGGGGCGTTTGCCTCGATGACGAGCGGGCGCATCCCGGCGCGGGCGAGGTGGTAGGCGGTCGAGGCACCGACCATCCCGCCGCCGATCACGATCACCTCGGCTGCCGCCGGCAGCTCGGCGCGCGGGTCCGGCACGAACGGCACCGGCTCGGGCGGCGGGGCGAAGAGGGGCTCCGGCTGAGGCGTCACCGTCGCCGAGCGTACCATCGTGTCCGTGATCCCCGAAACGCTTCGGTTCCGTGCGGGCGACGCCTCTCTGGCGGCGACCCTGACGCTGCCGGTCGGGCCGGGCCGCCTGCCGTGGGCCCTTCTCGTCCCGAGCTGGCTGCCGCGCGGTCGGGATGGCGGCTGGGATCGGACCGGCCATCCAACCTGGTTCGAGCCGGAACGGGGGGAGGGGGAGGGCATCTTCGCCCGCCTCGCCGCCGCGCTGGCGATGCGTGGCGTGGCGAGCCTGCGATACGACCCGCGCGGCTGCGGTGAGTCGGACGGCGTGTGGGAGGAGACCGACCTGTTTACGCGCATCGACGACGCGCGCGACGCGATCGGCGCCATGCGCTCGCGACCCGAGCTCGACCTGCGCCGCTGCGCCATCGTCGGCCATGGGGAAGGGGGCGTCGTGGCGCTGAGCGTCGCGATCGGCGATCCGGCCATCGGGGCGGTCGGGTTCATCGGTCCGCCGGCCCGATCGCTTCGCGACGTCCTGCGTCGCGGGGTAGCCGAGCGGGCGCGGCGTGGCGTCGATCGCGAGCACCCGATCGTCGCCGCGATCGACGCGTCGGCCGAGGAGCTCATCGAGCGCGCGGAGCGGCGCGAGGCCGGCATGGAGCTGCGCCTCGGTGCCGGTCGCGTCGGAATACGCCTGGCGGGTTGGGAGCAGGCGTTCCACACGCCGGCGCTCGCGCTGGCCACGATGCTGCATCGCAACGTCGTCATCGCCCACGGCGCCGCCGACGCCTGGGCCGACCCCGACGAGTCGGTCCTGCTCGAGCGCGTCCTGCGCGAGGCGGGCAACGATCCGGTGCGCCACGAGATCGACGGCGCCGGGCACGACCTTGCCGAGGCCGGCGACGTTGAGGTTGGTGCCTTCGCCGAGGCGCTCGCCGCGCGGATCCAGCCGCGTGAGCTGCCGCCGGTGCTCGTCGCGATCGAACGGATGGGCGAGGACGGCTAGACTCAGCGAGCCATGACCCGACTGAGCGCCGGAGATCCGGCCCCCGACTTCGAGATGACCGCCGACGACGGCGCCGTCGTGTCGAGCGCCTCGCTCGCAGGCTCGCGCTACGTCCTCTACTTCTATCCGAAGGACGACACGCCCGGCTGCACGAAGCAGGCGTGCGGCCTGCGCGACAGCTGGTCGCGCGTGACCGATACCGGCGTGCAGCTCTTCGGCGTCTCGCCCGACAGCGTGAAGAGCCACGTGAAGTTTCGCGAGAAGTTCGGACTGCCGTACCGGCTCCTCGCCGACACGGACCACCACGTGGCGGAGGCCTTCGGCGTGTGGATCGGGAAGACGTTCATGGGCCGCACGTACATGGGCAACGAGCGCTCGACCTTCGTCGTCGGGCCTGACGGCCGGATCGAGCACGTCCTCGCCCAGGTGAAGCCCGACGAGCACGTCGACCAGCTTGTCGAGGCGCTTGCCGCGTGAGCGAGGAGCCTCCGGTGCTGGCGGCGAGCATCGTCGTCGCATCGCTCCTGTTGCTCGTCGTGCTCGGCGTGCTCGTCTTCGTCATCGTGCTGGAACCGATCCCGTGATCTGGATCCTCACCGCCCTCGCCCTGGGCCTGTGGCTGGCCGGCGTCATCGCGCGCCTTGGCCAGTGGGTGAACCTGTTTCTGCTCGTCGCCGCGGTGCTTCTCGTCTACCAGGTGATCGAGGATCGTCGGTCGGCAGGCGACTGAGTGCCTTGTCGCCCGGCTGGCACGCAATCTGCGACATTCGGCCGGCATACGGGGCCCATCGGCCTCGTGTGGAGGGATACCGAACCGATTGAGGAGAATTCGATGCTCTGGACAATCATCATCGTCCTGCTCGTCCTGTGGCTTCTGGGGTTCATGACGGGAATCGTGGGCGATCTGATCTGGATCCTGCTGGTCATCGCGGCGGTCGTTCTCGTCCTCCAGCTGATCAGCGGTCGCAGAACCGTCTAGGGAACGGGGCGCGATGGTCTGGGCTGTCCTGACCCTGCTCGTCGTCGTGTGGCTGCTTGGCCTCGTCGGCCAGGTCGGCGGCGGCTGGATCTGGGTTCCGTTCGGCCTGGCGGCGGTCCTGTTCATCGCCGCTCGCAGACCGCGCCCCACGTAGCGCCTGTGCCCGGCGTCGGTCGGCACGATCCCCGTGATCGTCATGGGGGGGAGCGACCGACGCCCAGACCCGGGACGGACCCGGCACGGCTCGCCTCGCGACGGATGAGCTGTCACGCCCATCGGCTACGCTTGGCGGGCCGTGCCGACTCTCCCATTTCGCTTCCTGCACACCGGTGACCTCCATCTCGACAGCCCCGTCGAGGGCCTGAGCTCGGAGGTCTCGCCCGCGGTCCTGGCCGTCCTCCGCAACGCCACGACGGAGGCCTGGCACCGCATCGTCCGTATTGCCATCGATCGCGAGGTCGACTTCGTCGTCATCGCCGGCGACGTGTTCGAGGTCGCGAGCCCCACGCTGCTCGGACAGACCCGGTTCTGCGACGGTCTCGCCGAGCTGGCCGGCGCGGGGATTCCAAGCTATGTCGTCCACGGCAACCACGACCCGTTGGACGGTCGCGCCTGGGCGCCGTCACTCACGTTCCCCGAAGCGGTGCACCGGTTCGGCACCGAGGCCGGCGAGTCGGTTCCGGTCCTGCGCGACGGAACCGAGATCGCCCGGATCCATGGACGCTCGTATCCGCGTGCGGCGGTGAGCGAGAACTACGCCGCCGGCTTCCGGGCCGAGCCCGGTGCCGCGTTCTCGATCGGCCTGCTGCACACGAACGTCGGCGACCGGCCGGGTCACGCCAACTACGCTCCGTGCTCGATCGACGATCTTCGCGCCGCCGGGATGGACTACTGGGCGCTCGGCCACATCCACCAGCCGGGCCAGGTGCTCGCCGATCCACCCGCCATCTACTGCGGGATTCCGCAGGGCCGGGACCCGGGCGAGCTCGGAGCACGTGGCTGCTACCTCGTCGAGGTCGACGCAGGCCGCAGGGTCACCGCGTCGTTCGTCGCCGCCGACGTCGTGCGCTGGCAGCCGGTCGAGATCCCGATCGCCGGCCTCGCCGACGACGAGGCCCTGCGAACCGCCTGCCGGGCCGCCGTGGACGACGCGATGGCCGGGTCCGACGGACGCTCGCTCGTCCTCCGGGTTCGCCTCACGGGGCGCGGGCCGCTGCATGCAAACCTCGTGCGGACGGGCTATCTCGACGACCTTCGCCAGCTGCTCAACGAGGAGCGGGGCACCGTCGCGCCCCTGGCGTGGATCGAGTCCATCCGTGGCGCAACCGGCTCCGAGATCGACATCGAGGTGCGTCGCGAGGCGCCCGACTTCGTCGGCGACTTCCTGCGCACCGCGGCGGCGGCGCGGCGCAGCGGGCGGACGACCGACCCGGAGGAGCACGAGCGCTGGCAGCGCCTGCTGCGCGAGTCGGTCCATGCGCTGTTCGAGGCCGCGCCGCGCGGCCGTCGCTACCTGAAGGAGGCGGCGCCGACCGACGAGATGCTCACCGGGATCCTGCTCGACCAGGCCGAGATCCTCGGCCTCGACCGGCTCGTCGACGACGAGGACGATCGCTGAGATGCGGATCGAGCGGCTCGAGATCGGTGGCTTCGGGCGCTTTGCGGACGTCGGATGGGATCTCGACCCGGGCCTGACGGTCATGCTCGGCCAGAACGAGGCGGGCAAGACGACCCTGCTGAACGCGGTGCGCGCCATCCTCTTCGGGTTCGAGTCCTCGCGCGACGGGCGTGCCTGGTACCCGGCCCTCGCCGGCGGCCGGCGCGGAGGGCGGCTCAGCCTCGTCACCGCGTCGGGGGACCGCTGGAGCGTCGAGCGTCACGGCGAGCGCGGCGGAGCCGGGTCGCTGGCGGTCCGTGCGCCGAGCGGCAACCAGGGCGGCCAGGAGACGCTCGACCGTCTCATGCACGGTGCCGATCGAGATCTCTTCAACGCCATCTTCGCGTTCGGCCTCGGAGAGCTGCAGGACCTGGCCACCCTCGGCGGCGAAGCGGTTCGCGGGCGGATCTACGGCGCCGCCGCCGGGTTGGGCGGGACGAGCGCGATCGACGTCGAGCGGCGCCTGCGCGAGGAGCAGGAGGCGCTCTTTCGGCCGAGCGGCCGGCTCCAGCCGATCAACCAGCTCTTCAGCCGCATGGACGACCTGCACGCTCGCATCACCGAGCTGGCCCGCCAGCCGGAGGCATTCGAGACGGCTCACCGTGAACGGGCCGCGGCGCGCGCGGCAGCCGCGGCACGCCGCGACGAGGTGCAGGCTCTCCGCGGCCGGGTGCTGCGCCTCCAGAAGCTGCTCGACGCGGCGCCGTTCGCATCGACCCTCGAGACGCTCGACGTCGAGCTGGCCGCCACCGATCCGGCGCTCGACGAGCTGGCGCCCGAGGCGGTCTCCATCCTCGAGAGCCGTCTCGCGGCCCTCGCCGAGGAACGGGCGCGGCTCGCGGCGCTCGACGAGCAGCTGACCGAGATCGAGGTGCAGCTCGCGGGCATCAGCATCGACGAGCGCCTGGCCGGGGCCGCCGACGAGATCCGCGCGGTCGATGCCGACCGCCGTGGGCATGCCGGCGCGGCTGACCGGATGCGCGAGGCGGCGGCGGCGGAGGCGCGTCATGCCGCGGCCGTCGGTGAGCAGCTCGCGCGCGCCGGCAGCTGGGACGAGCCTCGCCTCCTGGCGCTCGACGACTCGATCGCGTCGATCGAGGCGACGCGCGAGCACGAGCGCCGCCTGGAGCAGGCCGCCGAGGCCGCCGCCGAGGCCGATCGACGGCACCGTGCGGCCGCCGACGAGCTCGCCGCGCGGGAGCGGGAGGGTGGCCCGCCCGCCGAGAACGACGGCGATGAGGCCGACGCGATCGCCGCGCTCCGCCAGCTGAACCGGCTCCGCGAGCGTCGCCGGGTGGCCGGCGGCGGGCCGCCGGTGCGCCTGCCCGGGTCGCTGCGGCGCCTGCCGGGTGTGGCCGCGCTCGTAGGTGTCCTTGTCGCGCTGCCCTTCGTCGGCGCCTTCGGGCTCGGCCTCGGACTCGGCGCCGCCGCCATCGGCGCCGTCCTCGGAGCGCTCGTGGCCGCGGTCCTCCTGCTCGCCACGCGGGATGAGGAGCCCGCGGACGCATCGGACGAGGCGACGCTCCTCGCACGCGCCGGGCTGGCCCCCGGGGCGGCCGACGCCGAGATTGCCGGGCGCGAGGTGGAGCTGCTCGAGGTGCGCGCTCGTCGATCGCTCGTGCGGGACGAGGCCGGCCGGCTCGAGGCGCGGCGCGAGGAGGTCGCCCGCCTCGGTGAGGCGGCGGCCGCCGGTAGCGCGGCGCTCACCGCTGCCCGCGAGGCCTGGGACGCCTGGCTGAGCGAGCACGGGATGACCCCCGGTGCTTCCCCGGAGGTCGCGCGGCAGGTCCTCGCGGCCGCCGGCATCGCGCGCCGCGCCGCCGAGGAGCGCGACGAGCAGCGGCGCATCCTGGCACGTCTCGAGGAGGCGGGCACCGAGCTCGATCGCCGCGCGAGCGCGCTCCTCGAGCGCCTCGAGGTCGGTGAGCGTGGCTCGATCGACGGCCGCCTGGCCAGCCTCGTGCACCGGCTCGAGCGCACCGTCGCGGACCGCCGTGTGGTGCAGCAGGCCGAGGCGCGGCACGCCGCGCTCGTCGAGCGACGCCGGCCGATTGAGGCCTCGGTCGAGACGCTCTCCGCGGCAGTGACCGAGCATCTGGCGAGCCACGGCTGCGGGGACGCCGACGCGCTCCGCGCCCTGGCCGCGGCGGCGGCCGAGCGGCGTGCACTGCAGCAGCGGATGCGCGAGACGCGGGCCCGCCTCGGCGGGGTGACGGGCGGGCCGGAGGCGGTCGACGCCCTGCGCGCCGAGCTCCGTGATCGCGACCTGTCGTCGGTTGAGGCCGAGCTCGCCACGGCGGCTGCGGATGCCGAGCGGCTCGAGGACGAGGAGCGCGCGCTCTTGGCGACAGCCGGCGAGCTCGATGCGAGGATCCGCGATCTCGAGGCCGCCGACGAGCTCGGCACGTTGCGCCAGGAGCTTGCCACGCTCGAGGGACGCGCGGAAGCGCTCGCCACCGAGTGGGCGGTCCGGGCGATCGCCAGTCGCCTGCTGTCGGAGACGCGCTCCCGGTACGAGCGCGAGCGCCAGCCGGACGTCGTGCGAGCCGCGACGGCGCACTTCGAGCGGATCACGGGCGGCCGGTACGCGCGGATCGTGGCCCCGCCCGGTGACGGCAGCGTGCGTGTCGAGACCGAGTCCGGCGAGGCGAGGCTCACCGACGAGCTGTCGCGCGGCACGGCCGAGCAGCTGTACCTCGCCCTGCGCTTCGGGCTGATCGAGGAGTTCGCGCGCCAGGCGGAGGCGCTGCCGGTCGTGATGGACGACATCCTCGTCAACTTCGACGCCGATCGTGCCGACCGCGCCGCCGCCGCGATTCGAGACCTCGCCACGCGCCACCAGGTGCTCTTCTTCACCTGCCACGCGGCCATGGCGAAGCTGCTCGATCCCGACGGCGGACGGACGGTGAGCCTGGACTGACTGCTACGATCGGCCGACCCGATGCCTGACGACAAGCTGCCGACCCC
>DATKDB010000024.1:0-18933 GCA_035512895.1 Binatia bacterium
ACGATCCCGAGCGTCTCGCCGGGTGCCAGGTCGTAGCTGATGCCGTTCACGGCGTGGACGACGCGATCGCCGGAGCCGAACGTGACCTCGAGGTCGCGGACGCTGAGCAGCGCGGCCGGGTCGGCGTCGCGCGCGAGATCGTCGAAGAGTGCGCTGCGCGTCATCGCCGCAGCCTCGGGTCGAGCGCCTCGCGCATCCCGTCGCCGAGCAGGTTGAAGCCGAGCACCGCGAGCACGATCGCGATGCCGGGGAAAAAGGCGAGGTGGACCGCATCCGTCAGGTAGCGGTACGTGTCGGACAGCATCGATCCCCATTCCGGGACGCGCGGGTCGGGCGGGCCGAGGCCGAGGAAGCCGAGCGCCGCGGCGTCGACGACGGCGGTGGCGAGCGCCAGCGTGGCCTGCACGATGAGCGGGCCGATGGCGTTCGGCAGCATGTGGCGCAGGAGGAGCGTCGGGCCGCCGACGCCGACCGATTTCGCGGCGATGACGTAGTCCGCGTCGCGCAGCGCGAGCAGGCTGCCGCGCAGGATGCGCGCGAAGATCGGCACGTTGACGATCGCGATCGCGATCGCGATCTGTACGACGCCGCGCCCCAGCCACGAGACGACCGCGATGGCGAGCAGGAGGCCGGGGATGCTGAGCATGATGTCGACGGCGCGCATGATCGTCGCGTCGATCCAGCCGCGGAAGTAGCCGGCGGTCGCGCCGAGGATCGCGCCGACGGTCACGCCGAGCGTGACCGACATGACGGCGATGCCGAGCGTCAGGCGCGAGCCGAAGACGATCCGGCTGAAGACGTCCTGGCCCTGGACGTTCGTGCCGAAGAGGTGCTCCCAGCTCGGCGGCAGGTAGCTGTCGCCGAGGTTGCCGCGGGTCGGGTCGAATGGCGCGATGAACGGCGCGAAGATGGCCATCAGCACGAAGAACGTGATGATCGCGCCGCCGATGATCGCGGCCGGACTTCGCCGCATGCGCTGGAAGGCATCGCGCCAAAGCCCGATCGAGCGCTCCTCCTGCTCGGCGGGACGCGCGACGGCGGCGCCGGTCATCGTCCGGCCCTCACGAGTGCCGGATCCGCGGGTTGAGGAACCCGTAGCTGATGTCGACGACGAGGTTCACGAGCACGAAGATGAGCGCGAGCATGAGCACCCCGCTCTGGATGATCTGGTAGTCGCGGGCGGTCACCGCATCGTAGATCCAGCGCCCGACGCCGCCCCACGTAAAGATCGTCTCGGTCAGGATGGCCCCGCCGAGGAGCAGCCCGGTCTGGAGGCCGATGACGGTCACGACCGGCAGGAGCGCGTTGCGCAGGATGTGCCGCCCGTCCACGACGCTCTCGCGCAGGCCCTTGGCATGCGCGGTTCGAACGTAGTCCTCGTTCAGGACGTCGACGACGCTGGCGCGCGTGATGCGCATGATGACCGCCAGCGGGATCGTCCCGAGCGCGAGTGCCGGCAGGACGAGGTGGCGAAGGGCATCGATGACTCCGCCCGGCTCACCGGCCAGGAGCGCGTCGACCGTCATGAAGTTCGTGACGCGCGGGACGTAGTAGTCGACGAGATCGATCCGTCCGGAGTCCGGCAGGATCGGAAACTGGATCGCGAACAGCCACTTGAGCATCAGCCCGAGGAAGAAAATCGGGATGCTGATGCCGATGAGTGAGACGACCGTGCCGGCCGAGTCGACCCAGGTGCCGCGACGCTTGGCGGTGTACATCCCGAGGGGGATGCCGACGGCAATCGCGAAGAGGATCGCCGCGACCGACAGCTCGATCGTCGCGGGGAAGCGCTGCAGGAAGTCGTCGACCACGTCGCGGTTCGTGATGAAGCTGCGGCCGAGATCGCCCTGCAGCAGGCCGCCCATGTACTGGAGATACTGCTCGTGCAGCGGCCGATCCAGGCCGAGCGCCTCCCGCACGATCGCCATGTTCTCGGGGGTCGCCCGCTCGCCGAGGATCGTCGTGGCGGGATCGCCGGGCAGCAGACGGGTGAACACGAAGATCAGGAGCGTCAGCCCGAGCAGAATCGGGATGAGCAGCAGCAGCCGTCGGATGATGAACTTCGTCATCGGTGCTCCTGGTCTGTGCGAGGTAGAGGGAGAGCCCCGGCCCTCGGCCGGGGCTCTCCCTGGTGCGTGGTGTCCGGTCTGCGGCTACTCGCCGGAGAGCCAGACGTCGACGAAGCTCTCCGAGCCGGTCGGATTCGCCACGTAGCCCCGGACCTCTTCGGTCAGAGCGATCGCGGTGTCACCGTGGACGAGGGTCACGAAGCAGACCTCGTTGTGCACGAGCTGGGCGACCTCGCTCCAGGCGGCGCCACGGGCACCCTCCTCGAGCGTGGCCTCGGCCTCGTCGATCGCGGCCTCGAGGCCCTCCGGATCGCAGGCGAACGCCGCGGCCGGCTCGCCCTGGGCGAAGCCGAAGTGAACGCCGTACCAGTTGGACGGATCGTCATAGTCTCCGGTCCATCCGAGGAACCACAGGTCGTACGTGCCGGCCTGGGCCGCCGGGATGTACTCGGTGCCCCAGATGGCGCTGCCGGTCTCGACCGTGAAGCCCGCATCCTCGAGCATCGTCGTCACCGCCTCATGCAGACCACGCGGGTCGGGCATGTAGGGGCGCGTGACCTCGGTCGGATACCAGAAGTTCACGGTCGGGGGATTGTCCGCCCCGAAGCCGGCATCCTCGAGCAGCGTCTGGGCCGCTCCCGGATCGAACTCGTAGACCTCCGCACCCTCGCCGACACTGTCGAACCAACCGCTCGTCGGCGGAAGGAAGATGTCGGCCGGGCTGCCGCCACCACCGTAGAACGCCTCGATGAGCGCCTCACGGTCGATCGCGTGCGCGACCGCCTGGCGAACGGCCAGGTCCTGGAGCGGTGAATCATCGGTCGCCGTCGGGTTCACGCCAAGGTAGAGCGTGTTGTACGACGATCGGTTGACGAGCTGGAACCCGTCGACGCCGTCGACCGCCGAGCGGTCGCCGGGGGCGATCAGGTCGAAGCCCTGGATGCTCCCGCCCTGGAGCGCCTGGAGGCGTGCCGCCGGATCCGAGATCGGGCGGATGATCAGCCGATCGAGATACGCCGTGTGCTCGCCGTGATAGTCCTCGTTGCGGGCCAGGACCGCGCTGTCATCGGGGATGTACTCCTCCATGACGAACGGGCCGGTTCCGCCCTGGACGGTCTCGGTGCCGAGCGTGCTCGCGGTCGGGTCATCGGCATTCGTCGCCTCGAGGACGGCCGGGCTGACGATGCTGAACGGCGTCAGCGCGATGCCGTATAGGAACGTCGGGCTGGGATCGCGAAGCGTAATCGTGACGGTGAGCTCATCGGTCGCCTCGACGCTCTCGATCAGGTTGTCGGCGCCGAAGCCGTCCATGACCGCGCCGTAGTAGTAGGCGTTCCCCTGGAACTCCTCGGCGAAGTTCTGCCAGCGGTCGAAGTTGACCTTCACCGCCTCGGCGTTGAATGGGGTGCCGTCGTGGAACGTCACGCCTTCCTTCAGGGTGAAGACGTATTCGGTGCCCTCGGGCTCACCGGTCCATGACTCGGCAAGGACTCCCTCGAGCTCGTCCACCGTACCGGGGACGAGGTCCACGAGCGGCTCGTAAATCTGCTGCAGAATTCGGAACGACTCACCGTCGCTGGTGAGCGCCGGGTCCAGGCTGGCGGCGAGCGCCGCTCCGCCGAAGACCAGCGTGCCTCCGCTCTGCGGCTCTCCATCCATACTGCCGTCATCCGTGGGCTCTGCGTCCCCGGACTCGGCAGGGGGTGGGTCTGACTCTTCGGCCGGCTGGCTGATGCCCTGCTGCCCGCAGGCAACAAGCACGAGCGCCAGGACGGCGAAGACGGAGATCCATCTCCAAGTGCGCATCCATGCTCCTCCAAAAAAACGATTGGTGCTTAACGCGGACCACCGCCCCCGGTGGTCCGGGGCTGATCCTCAAATGGTGCGCTAGTCTGGCACACTCCCGCGAATTCAGGAAGGCTGGCCAGCTTCGCTGTTGATGAGCTCCGGCGGATGGCCCTCCCTCTCGATCGCCGCCGGGCTCCGGATCGGCCCGGGATCGTGCGTCTGCAGCGGCCGGATGACGAGGCGCAGCTCGGTCGTCGGGGCCGGCTCGCTGACCTCGGTCTCCGCGGACCGGGCGGGCGGCTGGACCCGTGCGGCGAACGTCAGGGCCGCTTCCGGATCGGGCTGCTCGACGGCGCCGCCGGAGCCCCCCCAGGTGCGGGTGAGGTACGCGAGCGACGAGCGCTCGACGGGCCGACGCGGCACCTGCTGCAGGCTCGAACGCTCCGGGACGGCCGCGGCGGCATCGTTCGTGGATGGCGCGCCGACCGGCACGATCTCCATGTTCAGCGCGAGGACGAGCGCGAGGCCGGGGGCTGCCATGGCGGTCGCCCAGCGAACGCGCCCGACGAGCGCCGTCGACCACGCCCAGACACGGACGACGGCTGCCGGCTCGGGTGTCTGCGCGCGCGCCAGGATCCCCTCCCAGGCCATCGGCGAGGGGCTGGCGTTCTCGATGCGGCGCGCCAGGGCAATCCGCAGCTGCTCGACCATGGCGCGGTCGTACCCGACCTCGTCCCGGCAGCCACGGCAGCCGGCGAGGTGGTCGAGATGCGGCTGCGAGCTCGGGCCGAACTCGCCGAAGCGGGCCAGCCACAGGAGCTCGCGGCAGATGCGACGGCACCTCATCGCGTCGTCACCCGGACGCTCGCCGGCGTCCCGACCGGCACGCGGCGCTCGACCGGCAGCTGGATGCGAAGCGCCTTGAGCGCGTAGTGCAGCCGCGACTTCATCGTGCCCACGTTGCAGTCCGCGATCTCGGAGGCCTCGGCGAGCGAGTATCCGTGCAGGTAGTAGAGGATGATCGCCGTCTGCTGCTTCGGCGGCAGGGCGTCGATTCCGCGCTGCAGGACGTCGAGCACCTCGCGCGACTCCACGACCTGGTCGGGGCGGGCCGCCACGTCGACAACGAGGTTCGTGATAAGGCTCGTGATCGGCTCCGCGAGCCCCTTGCGCCGGCTGACCCGGCTGTAGCACAGGTTGATCGTGACGCGCTGCAGCCACGGCAGCGGGGATCGTGCCGGGTCCAGCCGCTCACGCACGCGATACGCCTTGACGAAGCAGTCCTGGAGGACCTCCTCGGCGAGGAACGGGTCGCGCGTGATCGCAAGGGCGGTGGCGTACACCGGTCGCTTGTAGCGGTTGAAGAACTCTTCGAACGCATCCAGGTCACCGCCCTGCATACGCCTGACGAGGTCGTCGGACTCTCTCGCTTCCACTGGCACCTGAGCCGCTCGATCGTCGATGGGGTTTGTCATAGTACGCCGCGCGGTCCAGATTCGTTCAGTCCCATGCGGGTGAATACGCGGGTCGTTGCGCCGGTGGCGGCCGGCTGCCGACGCGGCACGACCGTCAGGCCGTGGGCGCCTTCGGAGTCGGCGCGGCGGCGGGCGCGTCGGGCGCATCGGTCTCGCCGGCGAACGCGTGGCGCAGGTCGGGGCGGCGCGCGGCGGCGGCCTCGTCCAGCCGTCCGACGGGCGTCGTGAGGGGCGCGCGCTTCACGGCCTCCGGATCGCTGGCGGCCTGCTCGGCGATCTGGCGCATGACGCCGACGAAGTGGTCGAGCGTCTCGAGGCTCTCCGTCTCGGTCGGCTCGACCATGAGCGCCTCCTCGACGATGAGCGGGAAGTAGATCGTGGGCGGGTGGATGCCGTGGTCGAGGATGGCCTTGGCGATGTCGAGCGTCGTCACGCCGTGCTCGCGCTTCTGGCGGCGGCCGCTGAAGACGACCTCGTGCTTGCTGAGCCGGTCGTACGGCAGGTCGTACACGTCGTTGAGCCGGATGCGCAGGTAGTTCGCGGCGAGCACCGCGTCCTCGCTGATCGTGCGCAGCCCGCTGTCGCCGTTCGAGCGGATGTACGTATACGCCCGCACGAACATGCCGAAGTTGCCGTAGCAGCTGCGCACCTTGCCGATGCTGCGCGGACGATCGTCGTCGAGCGCGAAGCGCGCCCCCGGCGTCGAGCGACCGGCACGGGCATTGGCGCGGAACTCGGCCGCGTCGCCGGCGACGAGCGTCGGGATCGGTGCCGGCAGGAAGGGCTCGAGGCGCTCGCTGACGCCGATCGGCCCCGCACCGGGGCCGCCGCCGCCATGGGGCGTGCTGAACGTCTTGTGCAGGTTGAAGTGCATGATGTCGAAGCCCGCCTCGCCGGGCCGGAAGCGGCCGAGGATCGCGTTGAGGTTCGCGCCGTCCATGTAAGCGACGGCGCCGGCCTCCTTGACCGATGCGACGACCTGGTCGATCTGGTCCTCGAAGATCCCGAGCGTCGAGGGGTTCGTGATCATGAGCGCCGCCACGTCGGGCCCGAGCGCGTCGCGCAGGGCCTCCAGGTCGATGCCGCCGCGACGGTTCGAACGGATCGTCACCGCCTCGTAGCCGACCATCGTCGCCGTCGCCGGGTTCGTGCCGTGCGCCGAGTCGGGGACGAGGACCTTCGTGCGCCGCTCGCCCTCGCCGTTCGCCCGATGAAAGGCGCGGGCCATGAGCATGCCAGTCAGCTCGCCGTGCGCGCCGGCCGCCGGCTGCAGGCTGACCGCCGAAAAGCCGCTGATCTCCTTGAGGAGCTCGGCGAGGAGCCACATCAGCTCCAAACTACCCTGGCTCAGGCCCTCGGGATCGAGGGGGTGCGACTCGGCGAGCCCCGGGAGGCGCGCCGCCCACTCGTTGACCTTCGGGTTGTACTTCATCGTGCACGAGCCGAGGGGGTAGAAGTTCAGGTCGATCGCCTGGTTCAGATGCGCCAGCCGGTTGAAGTGGCGAAGCAGGTCGAGCTCGCTCACCTCCGGCAGCCTGGGCGCGGCCGTCCGCAGTACCGATGCGGGCAGGTCGGGCTGGGTGGAGGCGCGCTCACGCGCGTCCTCGCTCGGCGACGGGAAGCGGACCGCGCGCCGCTCGGCCCGCGATCGGTCGAAGATGAGCGGCTCGACGACGCGCAGGTCGTCGCCACCGGCCGCCCCCGAGAACGCCGCGCCACGGCCCGAGGCGTCGGAGCGTGGCGCCTCGACGACGCTCACCTCGTCTCCTCCAGCGCGCTCACGAGGCGCGCGATGTCGTCGTCGGTCGTCAGCTCGGTGGCGGCGAGCAGCAGCGTGTCACGCAGCGCCGGCTCGTCCCGCTCGGGCAGGTAGCCCGCGACGATCCCCCGCTCCGCCAGGGCCGCATGGCGCCGAGCGGCGTTCGGGACGCGCATCGTGACCTCCGCGAAGTACGGACCGTCGAAGCGGCGCTCGGCGAGCCCGGCCTGCTCGAGGGCGGCGGCAAGGTGTCGCGCCTGGATCGTCGAGAGCTCGGCGACCTCTCGCAGGCCGGCCGGGCCCACGGCGCACAGGTACGTCGTCGCGGCGAGCGCCATGAGCGCCTGGTTCGTGCAGATGTTGCTCGCCGCCTTCTCGCGGCGGATGTGCTGCTCGCGCGCCTGGAGGGTGAGAACGTAGCCACGGCGCCCCTCGCGGTCGCGGGTCGCCCCGACGAGCCGGCCGGGCATCTGGCGCACCGATGCCATCCGAGCCGCCATGAGGCCAACGTACGGACCTCCGAAGCTGGCCGGGATGCCGAGCGGCTGGCCCTCGGCGGCGACGATGTCGGCACCGCAGTCGCCCGGCGCGTCGAGGAGGGCGAGCGAGGTCGGCTCGACAACGGCGACGAGCTGCGCCCCGACGGCATGGGCGGCCTCCGCGAGCTCGCGCATCGGCTCGACCTGGCCGTAGAAGTTCGGCTGCGCGGCAACGAGGCAGGCGACGTCGTCTCCGAGGGCGGCCTCGGCGGCCGAGACCCCCGTCGTGCCGCTGCCACCGTCGGCCAGGTCGATCGGCACGGTGACGACCTCGATCCCCGGCCCCGAGCAGTACGTCTCGAGGACGCGACGGTGGTCGGGATTGACGCCGGCCGACACCGCGACGCGCGAGCGCCGCGTGAGCCGGCACGCCATGAGCGCCGCCTCCGCCATCGCCGTCGCTCCGTCGTAGTGCGAGGCGGTCGCGACCTCCATGCCGGTCAGCTCGCAGATGAGCGACTGGAACTCGTAGATGCTCTGGAGCGTGCCCTGGCTCACCTCGGGCTGGTACGGCGTGTACGACGTGGCGAACTCGGGACGGCCGATCACCTCGCCCACGACCGAGGGGATGAGGTGGCGGTAGACGCCGGCACCGAGGAAGCTGACCGCCGGGATCCGGTTGCGCCCCGCGAGGCGCGCGAGCTCGGCACGGACCTCCTGCTCGGCAAGCGGCGGCGGGACGTCCCAGCCGGAGGCGCGGACCGATGCGGGGATGTCGGCGAAGAGATCCTCGACCGACTCGACGCCGACCGCGGCGAGCATTCGCTCGCGGTCGGCATCCGTATGCGGCGAGTACGTCATCGGCTCCGACGCGCTCAGGCGGTCTCGGCGGCGTAGCCGGCCGCGTCGAGCAGGGCGTCGAGCTCGGACCTGTCGCCCAGCTCGACCTTCGCGATCCAGCCCTCGCCGAAGGGATCGGAGTTCATGAGCTCCGGCGCGTCGCGCAGGGCCTCGTTGACCTCGATAACCTCGCCGGAGACCGGCGCGTAGAGATCGCTCACCGCCTTCACGCTCTCGACGACGCCGAACGTCCCGAACTGGGTCAGCGTGGCGCCGACCTCGGGCAGCTCGACGAAGACGATGTCGCCCAGCTCATTGGCGGCAAAGCTCGTGATGCCGATCGTGGCCCGGCCGTCCTCCACGCGCACCCACTCGTGCTCACGGGAGTAGGCGAGGTCGTCGGGATGGGACATCGGCGGGTCGATCCTCCTTGAGCGAGGGCGCCGGGGCTCAGTCGCGCAGGCGCCGGTAGAACGGCAACTGTACCTGCTCGGCTCGCTGGGGGCGGTCGCGGACGACCACCTCGAAGGCGACGTCGGCCCCCGCCAGCTCGGCGGGCACGAGCGCCATCGCGATCTTCGTGCCGAGCGTCGGCGAGAGGGTGCCGCTCGTCACGTGGCCGGCGGCGACGCCGTCGGCACGCACCTCGTAGCCGGCGCGCGGGATCGCGTTGTCGATCATCTGCAGACCGATGAGCTTCCGGGCCGGCCCGGCCCGCTGCACCGCCTGCAGCGCCGACCGGCCGATGAACTCCCCCTTGTCGAGCTTCACGACCCGCCCGAGGTTCGCCTCGAACGGATTCGTGTCCCGCCCGAGCTCGTTGCCGTAGAGCGGCATGCCCGCCTCGAGGCGCAGCGTGTCGCGAGCCCCGAGCCCGCACGGCCGCAGCCCGTGCTCCGAGCCGGCCGCCGTGACGGCCTCCCACAGCTCACGGGCATCGGACGCGTCGCAGAAGAGCTCGAACCCATCCTCCCCGGTGTAGCCGGTGCGGGCCACGACGCACGCGATCCCGGCCACGTTGCCCTCGGCCGAGCGGTAGTTCCCGATCTCGTCCAGGTCGAGGGCGGTGAGCGGGGCGAGGGTCCCGACGGCGGCCGGGCCCTGCGGCGCGACGAGGCTGATCGCCTCGCTCCGGTCGGTGATCTCGGCGCCGAAGTCCCCCTTCGCGAGCAGCGCGGTGAGCTGCTCGACGACCGCGGAGCGGTTCGACGCGTTGCACACGATCCAGTACCGATGGTCGCCGAGCCGATAGACGATGAGGTCGTCGATGATCCCCCCGTCCACGTCGCACAGCATCGAGTACTGCGCCTTCCCGACGACGAGCGCGCCCGGGTCGCTGACGACGGCGTAGCGCAGGAACGCGACGGCCTCCTCGCCAGTGATCTCGACCTCGCCCATGTGCGACAGGTCGAAGAGCCCGACCGCGGAGCGAACCGTGCGGTGCTCCTCGATGATCGAGCCGTACTGGACAGGCATCTCGTAGCCGGCGAACGGAACCATCCGCGCGCCGAGCTCGACGTGCAGGTCGTGGAGCGGGGTCCGCTGCAGGGTCGTGCCGGTCACGCGCTCGCCTCGGCGGAGGCCACCGGACCGATCCCGACGGCGCGCGCGATGGCCTCCGCGGCCTCCTCGGCGACCGCGCGCTCGGTGGCGTGGCTCATCAGGGCCAGGGCCTCCTCGAGGTCGACCCAGCGCACCTCGTCGAACTCGGCGTCGTGCGCCTCGACGCTGCCGCCGATGGGGCGCATGAGGAAGAAATGGACGGTCTTGTGGAAGCGCGTCGAGCCGCGCGCGAAGAAGTAGCGAATCGAGCGCAGCTTGCTCTCGATCTCCACGTCGAGCCCCGTCTCCTCGCGCGTCTCGCGCAGGGCCGTCTCCTCGATCGTCTCGCCGGAGTCGGGCGTGCCCTTCGGCAGTGCCCAGAGCACCGGCGCGCGGCGATGGGCGAGAACGATCTGGATGCGCCCGTCGACCGAGCGATGGACGACGCCACCGGCCGACGTGGCGCGGGCGGTCCGCTGGATGGGCACGCGCGCCCCGCTAGCCGCGACGGGCGCGCGGCAACCCGAAGGGGAGCGCGGGACAACGAGCGGGCAGGCGGGTGGCCCGCCCGACCGCCGGGAAGCGGAAGCGACTGGTCTGTGAGCGCAGCGCACTGACCGTGAGGGAGGGCGCCGCCGAGCGGCGCGGCCGGTGATAGACCGTGTGCGACCGGTCGAGGCCGAGGCGCGACCGATGCGCCGATCGGCGGACGGAGCCGAAGTCGATCGACGGATGAGCGACGAAACGGGCCACCAGACTCACGCGCATGGTCGGCATTGTACGCCCGCCGGATGCCGGCGCAAGGGAAACCGGCAATCGGTCACCCGCGCAGGGAGCGGTAAAGCGCCTCGACCTCCTCGACCCGCCGCTCGACGGCGAACCGATCCGCGTCGTCGTGCGCCCGCTCCGCCATGACGTGCCGAGCGTCGACGTCGGCGGCGATCGTGCCGATCGCCGCCCCGAGGCGCTCGCCCCGATCCGTTGCGGGCTCCGCGGCGACGACGACGCCGTCGACGCCGTCACGGACGGAGTCGCGCACGCCGGGGCCGTCGACGGCGACGGCCGGGAGCCCGGCGGCAAGGGCCTCCGCGAGGACGAGGCCCTGGGTCTCGGTCCGCGACGCGAAGGCGAAGAGGTCCGCGCCGGCAAGCCGGGCGAGCGCCTCCATGCGTGGCAGCGGGCCGCTGAACGCGACCCGACCCGCCAGGTCAGGCGCCGCCGCGCGCAGCCGCAACGCCCCCTCGGCCGGCCCGCCGCCGATGACGAGCGCTCGCAGCTCCGGGACGCGCTCCGCCGCGACGGAGATCGCCTCGAGGAGGAGCATCGGGCTCTTCTCCGGCGCCAGGCGGCCGAGGGAGGCGACGACGATCGCGTCCGGCGGCCAGTCCGCGGTCGGGCGCGGGTCGACCGGCGCCAGCGCGCGAATCGCGCCGACGGCGACGCCAGTCGGGATAACCTCGACCCGCGCCCGCCGCATCCGCGCGCGGATCTCGCGCCCGAGGTCCTGCGACGGCGCGATGACCGCCGCGCACCGCGCCCAGAACCGGCGGAGGTGGGCGTCGAGCAGCCGCATGCCGGGGCGGGCGAACGGGCCGAGGTAGTGGCCGTAGTCGTCGAAGCGGGTGTGGTGCGTGAAGACGAGCGGCACGCCGGCCTCCCGCGCCGCTCGGCGGGCGAGCAGCCCGGTCACGAACGGCGAATGGGCGTGGACGATCTGGGGCCGAAAGCGTCGAACGTCGCGCACGGCCCCGGCCGCCGGGTTCGGCCACGGCATGCGGTACCCCGGCGGGACGAGACGATGGAGCTCGTACGAGGCGAGCCACGCGTACGCCGGCTCCGGGCCGGGTGACCCGGCCCCGCCGACGAGGGCTCCGGACGCCGGCCGCGGGGCGAGGACGAGCACGTCGTGCCCGCGCGCGCCGAGGCCCCGGGCGAGCGCGTCGACCGACACGGTCACGCCCGAGAGGTACGGCAGGTACGAGTCCGAGGCGAGGAGGATCCGCATCGGCGTCACGCCACCCGGCCGGCGTGCAGCGTGACCATCCCGAGGGCCAGCGGCCGCCAGCGGACCGCGGCGAGCCCGGCCTCGCGCATGAGCGTCGCGACCTCCTCCGGGCCGGGGTAGTGCCGCACGCTCGCGGGCAGGTACCGATACGCGGACCCGCCGCCGGCGAAACGGCCGAGGAACGGCACGATGCCACGAAGCCAGACCGCGGTCGCGGCGCGGCCGACACCTCCGCGCGGCGTCGCGATCTCGAGGACGACGACCCGCCCGCCGGGCCGCGTCACGCGCGCCATCTCGGCCAGGCAGCGCCCGTAGTCGGGCATGTTGCGGAGGCCGAAGGCGATCGTCGCGGCGTCGACCGAGTCGTCCCTCAGCGAAAGGTCGAGCGCGTCGCCCCGCTCGTACCGCGGCGTAGCGGCGCCTGCGGCCGGCCGCCGGCGCCGAGCCCGGCGCAGCATCGGCTCCGAGGCGTCGATCCCGATGACGCTGCCCGTCGGCCCGACGAGGCGCGCCAGCTCGCGGCTGAGCGCGCCGGTCCCACAGGCGACGTCGACGACGGACATCCCCAAGCCGACCCCCGCGGCGCGTGCCGCCCGGCGCCGCCAGCGACGGTCGAGCCCGCCGGTCATCACGCCGTTCATGCCGTCGTAGATCGGCGCGATGCGGTCGAACATCGTGCGCACCTCGGACGCGGGTACCCGGTTGCCGGGCGCGGCACGCTCAGGCATCGGCGAGGAGGAAGGTGGTGGTGGGCGATACTGGATTCGAACCAGTGACCTCACGGATGTGAACCGTGCGCTCTAACCAACTGAGCCAATCGCCCGTCCGGGAGCGCGAAGTATAGAGGGCGCCCCGGCGCGCCATCAATCGGCGCCGATGGCGGCGAGACGCCGATCGAGCTCCGCCGCCTGAAGGCCGGAGACACGTATCCGCTTTCGGCGTCCGCGCGCCCCGGCGACGAGCTCCAGGCTGCCCGGGCCGAGGTCGAGCGAGCGCGCAACGAGGCGCAGGACCGCGCGGTTGGCCTCGCCATCCGCCGGCGGCCGCGTGACGCGGACCCGCAGGACGCCGTCACGGAACGGACCGACCCGGTCAGCCGAGGCGCGGGCGGTGACGACGACCTCGAGCTCGGGCATCGGCGCCGGCCGCGCCTAGAGACGGACGACGACGCGCAGGATCACGCCCAGCAGCAGCATCGCCACGAGCGGTGCCCAGTCGATGCCGCTCGCCGGCGGCAGGACGCGGCGGATCGGCGCCAGGATCGGCTCGGTCGCCTGGTAGATGAACGCGGTCATGCTCCCGCCGCCCCTCGGGTTCGTCCAGCTCAGCACGACCCGCGCGATGAGCAGGAACCAGAGGACCGTGACGAGCAGACGGATGAAGTTGACGAGGATGCTTTCCACCATCGGAGGATAGCAGCGTCTACCCCCGCGGCCCGAAAAGCGCGGTACCGATGCGAACGAGGGTGGCGCCCTCGGCCGCCGCCACCTCGGCGTCGGCGGTCATGCCCATCGAGAGCTCCGGCAGGGCGGCGCCCGACGCCTGCTCGAGCCGATCGCGCAGCTCCCGCAGCCTCCGGAACGTGGCCCGCTGCACGTCGCCGGCCGCGATCGGCGCGATCGTCATCAGGCCCGCGACGCCGGCGGAGCGCGCCTCCGCCACCGTCTCGGGCTCGAGGAGCGTCTCCGGCGTCATGCCGGCCTTCACGAGCTCGCCACTCGTGTTGACCTGGACGAGGAGCACCGGCCGCCTCTCCTCCTCCGCTGCCAGCTCGCGCACACGCCGCAGCAGCTCGACGGAGTCGATCGAGTGGAGGACCTGGAACGCGCGCACCGCGCGCCGCGCCTTGTTCGACTGGAGACGACCGATGAAGTGCCACTCCGCGTCCGGGAGCGCCGCGATCTTCGGCTCCGCCTCCTGCACCCGGCTCTCGCCGAGGCGCGTCAGCCCGGCGTCGAGCGCGGCCTGCGCCACCGAGACGGGCCACGTCTTCGTGACGGCCACGATCCGCAGGCGGGCCGGGTCGTGCCCGTTCTCCTCCGCGACCGTGCGCAGCCTCGCCAGGAGGCGCGCGTGACGCTCGCGGATGCGTTCCGCGGTCGGTGGCTCGTCACCCACGATCTCCATGGGCGGTATGGTGCCAGCCCGCGCCGGCCGTGGTCGCGCGGCGGCGCGCCGCGCGATTACTCGTTCTTGCGGCGCAGGAAGCTCGGGATGTCGAGGTCGGTGTCGCTGTACGAGGCGCGCTGCTCGAGGCTGCCCGACGAGACGGGCAGCGCCTTGCGCTCGGAGGGACGCACCTCGGTCGCCTCGCGCTCAGTGGGCTTGGCGAAGGGCGAATCGGTACCCATCTGGTCCTCGAGGCTCTGGCGCTGCTCCCGGTCGCGCTCGATCTCGGCGAGGATCTCCCGGCTTCGGTCGTCGAGCGCCTGGTCCACGCCACCGATCGACTCGGCGCCGTATCGGCTCTGCTTCGGCTTCTTCGTGGCGTCGAAGCCGGTGGCGATGACGGTGACCTTCACCTCGTCGCGCATGCGGTCGTCGATGACGGTGCCGAAGATGATGTTCGCCTCGGGGTCGGCGGCCTCCTTGATCACTTCGGCCGCCTCGTTCACCTCGAACAGGCCGAGGTCGCTGCCGCCGGTGACGTTGAAGAGGATGCCGCGCGCGCCCTGGATGTTCACCTCCAGGAGCGGGCTCATGACGGCCGCGCGGGCGGCGTCGACGGCGCGGTTCTCGCCGGTCGCGATGCCGATCCCCATCATCGAGCTGCCGGCGTCGCGCATGATCGTCTTCACGTCGGCGAAGTCGAGGTTGATGAGGCCCGGCACGGTGATGAGGTCGCTGATGCCCTGCACGCCCTGGCGCAGCACGTCGTCCACGACGCGGAAGGCGTCGACGATGCTCGTCTTCTTGTCGACGACCTCGCGCAGGCGATCGTTCGGGATCGTGATCAGCGTGTCGCACTTCTCCTTGAGCAGCTCCGAGTACTGCTCGGCGACGAGCTTGCGTCGCACGCCCTCGAAGCTGAACGGCTTCGTGATGACCCCGACCGTCAGCGCGCCGAGGTCCTTCGCGATCTCCGCGATCACCGGAGCGGCGCCCGAGCCGGTGCCGCCGCCCATCCCGGCGGTGATGAAGATCATGTCGGCGTCCTTGAGCGCCTCGTACACCTTCTCCGAGTCCTCCTCGGCGGCGCGCTGGCCCACGAGCGGGTCGGCGCCGGCACCGAGGCCGCGCGTCATCTTGTCGCCGATGCGGATCTTGTGCGGCGCGTCACTCTGGAGGAGCGCCTGCGCATCGGTGTTCACGGCGATGAACTCGACGCCCATCATCTCCGCGCGGATCATCCGGTTGACGGCGTTCGAGCCGCCGCCTCCGACACCGATGACCTTGATGAGGGCGAAGTTCTCGGAATCGGATCGAAGCGGCATATCGGGTGAACCTCGGCTCGGCGGTGTGGCTGGAGTTGGTCAACCCGAGGGCTTTGACGGGTTTGACCGATTCTAGCGATCCGTCATTGGCCGCGTCGGAAGTTTTCCACAATGCGGCTCCGACTTATCCACAGCGGCCCGATGCGGCGTGGACGAATCGTGTGGCTATCCCCATCGCGACGGTCAGCCCGGGAAGAGGTTCCTCACCCACTCGCCGATGCGCGACAGGGGGTTCACCCCGTTGCCGGGCCCGTAGCCGATCGGCTCCTCGCCCATGTGGTTCGCGCCCCACAGGAGCAGGCCGATCGAGGTGCTGAAGGCCGGGTTGCCGATCTGGTCCATGAGGCCCCCGACGCCCTGCGGCGACGCGACGCGAACGGGCATGTCGAGCGTCTCGCGCGCGAGCACCTCGACGCCGGCCAGCCGGGCCGCACCGCCGGTCAGGACCGCGCCGGCCGGGAGCATCCCCGCGTGCCCAGAGCGCTTGACCTCCTCGCGAATGAGGCTGCAGATCTCGCCCATGCGCGCCTCGATGACCTCGCACAGCCGCCGGCGCTGGATCGTCTGGCCGCCCGACTCGCCGAGGACGGCGACGTTGAGCAGCTCCTCCGGCTCGACCTCGGCGATGTTCGCGGTGCCGTGCTTGATTTTGATCTCCTCGGCCAGGTTCAGACTCGTGCGGAGGCCGATGGCGACGTCGTTCGTGACGTTGATGCCGCCCACCGGCAGGACGGCGGTGTGGTAGACGGCCCCGTCGACGAAGATGGCGATGTCGGTCGTGCCGCCGCCGATGTCGGCCACGAGCACGCCGAGCTCCTTCTCGGTGTCGGTCAGCGTGGCCTCGGCCGCCGCGAGCGAGCTGATGACCATCTCGTCGATCTGGACGCCCGAAGTGACGATGCACTTGCTCAGGTTCTGGACCGACGTCGCCGCGCCGGCGACGATGTGGGTCTCGACCTCGAGGCGCACGGCGCTCATGCCGAGCGGGTCCTTGATGCCCTCCTGGCCGTCGACGATGTAACCGCGCGGCACGACGTGCAGGATCTCGCGGTTCGACGGCACCTGCACCGCCTTCGCCGCCTCGGTCGCACGGGCCACGTCCTCGCGGCTCACCTCGCGCTTGTGGCCGGAGACGGCGACGACGCCGCGCGAGTTCTGGCTGCTGATGTGGCCGCCGCCGACGCCGACGAACGCCGAGCTGATCTTGTAGCCGCTCAGGCGCTCGGCCTTCTCGACGCTCGAGGAGATCGAGTTCACGGTCTGGTCGATGTTCGCGACCATCCCCTTCTTCATCCCGACCGACGGCGCGATGCCGTAGCCGATGACGTTCACGTCACCGGAGCGCCCGACCTCACCGATGAGGGTCGTGACCTTTGTCGTACCCACGTCGATGGCGACGAGGACGGCTTCGCGTTCCAAGCTACCTCCTGCTCATGGCGCGGTCGGTCGAGCGCGCATCGGTGCCGATCGAGCCTACAGGAAGTGACGCCGGATGAGGGCCACGTTCTGGAAGATGCGCAGGCCGAAGGCGAAGAGCGCGACGAGGTAGAGGTCGATCCCCAGCCGGTCGCCGACGAACGTCAGGGCGACCGCCACGAGGGCGTTCGTGATGAAGCCAGAGATGAAGATCCGGTTGTCGTAATGCGCGTCGAGCTCGGCGCGGATGGCGCCGAGGACCGAGTCGAGGCCCGCCAGGATGGCCACGGCCGAGTAGCGCGCGAGGTCCGGGCTCACGTTGACGTTGAGCACGAGCCCGAGCACGATGCCGAGCGCAAGGCCGACAAGCGGAAACCACATCTGGAACGATCCCGAAGCGATGGTCTCGGTCGGGGAAGCGCCGCATCGCGGCGACAAGCTCACCCCTTGGCACGGAAATATACCTTCCCCGGGTTGCGAACATCCACCCAGCCGATCTCGGCCTCCGGCCGCGAGGCGAAGAGGGTGCGGACCGCGGTCACCTGCCGCTCGAGGCGCGCGTCGGCCTCGGCCGGCGTCTCGCGCGGGTCCAGACCATAGACGCCGAACGCGGTCTCCCAGGCCGGCTCCGTCGAGACGAGGCGGAAGCCGTACTCGTCGTCGAGCCGGACGCCGAGGCGCGCGGCGGACGAGCCGAGCGCGGCGGGATCGATGCCCGCGAGGCGCGTGGCGATCCGCAGCAGCTCGGCGGGGATGACATCACCGACCGTGACGAGGCGCGCGGCGAAGCGGCCATCGGTCACGTGCGGCACCGCCTCGCGCGCGACGGCCGGCTCGACGTCCCGAGACTCCCCCGCGAAGATCGTCCCGTCGGCGGCACCGAGGAACCGACCCGACGACGTCTCCCACACGAACGCCACCTGGCGCTCGACGACGGTCGCCTCGAGCCGCCCCGTCAGGCTGGCGCTGACGTTCGCCTCCGCGACCGACGGCATGCGCTCGAGGCGCTCGCGGAGGGCTCGCGTGTCGAGCCCGAGGATGCTCGTCCCACGCTGCTGATCGAGCAGCCGCTCGAGATCGGTGGCATCGGTGTAGTGCTCACCGCCCCACGCGACCTCGCTGATCCGCAGCCACGGCCCGTTCAGGAGCGCGACGAGCAGGGCCGCGGTCGCGATCGCTCCCATCCCCGCGATGACGCGCCGGATCGACGGCAGGCGCCCGGCGAGCCGCCGCCGGAGCGACGGGCCGGGCCGCTTCGCCCCACGACCGCGGGGCCGCGAGCCGATCCGGATGCCGGCGCGGCGAGGACGGCTCCCGCCTCCGCGCCGGACCGGAGGCTGCGGTTTGAGCTTCATCGGTCTCGCTCGAGCGCGAGCTCGATGAGCCGCGCGATAAGCTCGTCAAAGGGGACGCCGGCCAGCTCGGCCTGCTTCGGGTACATGCTCGTGGCGGTGAACCCGGGCAGCGTGTTCATCTCGCTGATGAACGCCTCGTCGACGGTGACGAGGAAGTCGACCCGAGCGAGCCCGGCGCAGTCGACCGCGTGATAGGCGGCGAGCGCGAGCTCCTTGAGACGGACCGCGAGGTCCGGGTCCAGCTCGGCACGTGGCTCGACCGACGCCAGGCCCTCGACATACTTCGCCTCGTAGTCGTAGAACTCGTGCGTTGAGCGCACCTCGCCCGGCTCGAAGACGACCGGCGCCTCGTTGCCGAGCACTCCGCACTCGAGCTCGCGCGCCCCCTCGACGTACGCCTCAACGATCGCCTTGCTGTCGTAGCGGAATGCCTCGTCGAGCGCCGCGGGCAGCTCGTCGAGGTCGTGGACGAGCGTCATCCCCACGCTGCTGCCGAGCCGCGCCGGCTTGACGACCGAGCGGTTGCCGATCCGCTCGACCACCTCGCGGACGACGTGCTCGGGCTCGCGCTCCCAGGCGCGACGGCGGAACCAGGCGTACTCGACGACCGGCAGGCCGTGCCCGCGCATGAGGTCCTTGAAGACGACCTTGTCCATCGCGACCGCGCTCGCCAGGACGCCGGCACCGACGTACGGGATCCCAGCCAGCTCGAGGAAGCCCTGGAGCGTGCCGTCCTCGCCGAACGGCCCGTGGACGACGAGGAACGCGACG
>DATKDB010000025.1:0-2648 GCA_035512895.1 Binatia bacterium
TTCTTCGCCATCCCGGGCGCGCTCTGCGTGCCGTGCCGCCAGCTCTACGTCGACCAGCAGCTCATCGGGATCCTCGGGCTCGATGGCGCGCGCTGCACGTTCGCCATCGAGTCGGACAAGGTGCTCCAGGCCGGTCCGGCCGGGGCCGCCTGACCCGGCCTCTTCTCCGCTCTACGAGGCGGGACGTCGCGCGGCGAGCAGGTGCTCGCCCAGCCAGGCGACGAGCGCCGGCTCCTCGCCCATCGTGTTCGTCTTGATCGCCAGGTCCGCCTCGAACAGCCCGACGAGCATCGCCTCCAGCTCCTGGCCTCGGTAGCGGCTCGCGGCTTCCACGAGCCGCTGCGCCATCCGCGCGTTCCCGCGCGCCACCCGGCGGGCGATCTCACTCGGTGGCGTCTTCCGCGCCGACAGGTCGCGCGCCACGATCAGGTCGCTCACCCGCCCGGCGATCGAGGCGAGGATGCGGAGCCCGGGCTGCCCGTCCCCCAGCGCTCGTCGCAGGGCATCGGCCGCGGCGGCAGGCTCACGTCGGTCGATCGCGTTCGTGATGGCGAAGACCGATGCCGGCCTCGTATCGGCGGTCAGCGACTCGACGTCCTCGGCGGTGATCGACCGCTCGCCGGCGTACGTGGCGAGCTTGCGCAGCTCGGAGTCCGCGACGCGCGTCATCTCGCCACGCTCGATGTCCGTCTCCCAGATCGAACCGCCGATGCGCTCGGCGAGGACGTGTGCCGCGCGCACCTCGATCTTCACCGCGCTGCGAGCGGCGTGGCTCGTGATCCAGCCGCGCAGGTCGCTACGGCGCGGCGCGGCGTGCTCCTCGATGCGGCCGCCGCGCGCTGTGACCGCCTCGGCGAGGCGCTTCAGCAGGGCGGGCGGTTTCGTGACGTCGCGCGATGGACGCTCCTCGACGAGGGCGAGCGCCGATGCTTCGGGCAGCTCGCTCACGAGCGCCAGGAGCCGCTCGGCCGCCGCGTTCGATCGGCCGGCCGCCCTGAGCGGCTGGCGCAGCACCGCGAGGTGGGCGCCGAACATGCCGACCGTCCCGGCCTCGAGCCGCGCACGGTCGATGGCGCCCTCGTCCGGCGTGCGGTCGGGAACGATCTCGGCCCGGTCGGTGGCATCCACGGCGCGCGCGAACTCGCCGAGGGCGGTGTCCAGGCCGAAGCCATCGTCCCCGTGGAGCAGGAGCAACTCGACGCTCACGCCCCGGCCTCCCATGCGACGCGCAGCCGCTGCACGAGGTCATCGACCGACAGCCCCGTGACCGCCGCCAGCTCCGCCTCGAGGGCGTGCGCCGGACGGCGCGCCGACTCGATCGACTCGGCGTGCTCGGGATGCCGGGCCTTCATGTCGTCGAGGCGCTCGTCGACGGTCAAGAACCGCTGGGCGACATGCCGGTCCGCGACGGCGACGAGGACCGATGGCCAGCCGATCGGAAAGCGGTCGTCGTCGACCAGGCAGGTGATCGGGTGCGAGGCGACCGGCATGGCGAGCTCCTCGTAGCCCATCGCCTCGAGGCGACGCGCCCCGACGATGCCGTGCGTTCCGCCGGTTCGCCGGATCTCGACCTTGTCGATGTCGTGCAGCAGTGCCGCCGCCTCGACGAGCGCGCCGTCGACCGGGACTCGTGCCTCCGCCACGAGGCCGGCGGCGGCGACGGCAACACGCGCGACCCCGGTGGAATGGACGACGATCCCGTCGGGCAGGCCCTCGTCGTCGAGCAGCCTGCGCGCGGTGGATCGGTCGGGGATGGCCACGGACCGATGCTACCCGCGCGCCCCGCTCCGTGCACCGGGCGCGGCGCGCTCCAGCCCCGATCCGTCCTCACGCGGTAGGTCCGGCCGTCGCTGGCCACCTCGATGTCGCCGTCGAGATCGGTTCGCAGCACCACGAGGCCGGGTCGGCCGCCGAGCGCGGCGAGCGTCGCCGCCGCCGGGTGGCCGTACTCGTTGCCCGCGCCCGACGAGATGACGGCGATCGACGGCTGCGCGGCCTCGAGGAATCCCGCGGTCGTCGACGAGTGCGAGCCATGGTGCCCGACCTTCAGGAGGTCGACCGGTGAGATGAGCCCGCGGCTGAGGAGCGCCATCTCGACCGGGGCCTCGGCGTCGCCGGTCATGAGGGCCGCGAAGCCTCCATGGCGCACGAGCAGGACGACCGAGCCGTTGTTGATGTCACCGTCGGGGAGCGGCCGCGCCGCGTCCGACTCGGTGGGGTAGAGCACCTCCACCGAGGTCACCGCGTCGAGCGCCACGATCTGCCCGGACCGCGCGAGCCTGACCGGGACTGAGGCCTGGAGCGCATCGGCCAGGAGACGGTCGTTCGCCGCATTGTCGAAGCCGATCCCGGCATGCAGCACGGCGCCGACCTCGAACCGCGCGAGCACCTCGACGAGGCCGGCGACGTGATCCTGGTGTGGATGGCTGAGGACGAGCAGGTCGATACGACGTGCGAAGAAGGGCAGGTTCTCGCCCATGCGGCGCAGCGTGAGCTCTGGGTCTGGACCGCCATCCACGAGCATCGTCGCGCCGCCGGGGGCCTCCACGAGGATCGCGTCGCCCTGCCCGACGTCCATGACCGTCACGTGCAGCCGGCCGTCGGGCAGCCCCGCGAGGGTGATGGCGAGGAGGATGGCGCCGAGCCCC
>DATKDB010000026.1:0-6986 GCA_035512895.1 Binatia bacterium
CGGCGCGTGCTAGAATCCGGCGGCCATCGCTGGCGGGGTACGTGACGTGTCCTCCCGCCGGCGTTTCATGTGCGTCAACTTCACGGCCGTCAGCCAGCGCGATTGAGCGTGGCCGCGGGCCGTACTCGGAGGATCCATGGAGTTCCAGTCCATTCTCTGGGTGATCCCGATCGCCGGGCTCGCCGCCATCGCCTTCGCCCTCTATCTCGCCTGGGACGTCCTCCGCGCCGACACCGGCACGCCGGCGATGCAGGAGATCGCCGGCATGATCTTCGAGGGCGCCGTCGCCTTCATCCGGCGCCAGTACCAGACGATCGCCTTCCTCGCGATCGGCGGCGCCATCGTCATCGGGCTGATCATCGGCGTCGTCGAGACCGAGGAGGTCGCCGAGACGAGCATCAGCGGCCTCGACCTCGGCTGGCGCACCGGGCTCGCCTTCCTCGTCGGGGCGGCGTGCTCGATGGCATCGGGCATCATCGGCATGTACATTAGCGTGAAGGCGAACCTGCGCACCGCGGCCGCGGCGCGCGGCAGCCTCGTTCGGGCGGTGCAGGTCGCGATGCGCGGCGGCGCCGTCTCCGGCTTCCTCGTCGTCGCCCTCTCGCTCCTGGGCGTGTACGGCATCTTCGCCGCCTTCGGCGGCTTCACGAACCCCGAGGAGGCACCGTTCCTCATCGTCGGCTTCGGGTTCGGCGCCAGCTTCGTCGCGCTCTTCGCGCAGCTCGGCGGCGGGATCTACACGAAGGCCGCCGACGTCGGGGCCGACCTCGTCGGCAAGGTCGAGGCGGGCATCCCGGAGGACGACCCGCGCAACGCGGCGGTCGTCGCGGACCTCGTCGGCGACAACGTCGGTGACTGCGCCGGCCGTGGCGCCGACCTCTTCGAGTCGACGGCCGCCGAGAACATCGGCGCCATGATCCTCGGCGTCGCGGTCTACTTCATCGCCCGTGACGCGGGGTGGCCGAACCCGGAGTCGTGGATCTTCTTCCCGCTCGTCGTCCGTGCCTTCGGCCTGCTGGCCACGATCGTCGCGATGTTCTTCGTGCGCGGCAGCGAGACCGAGAACCCGATGAACATTTTGAACCGCGGCTACTGGGTCACGACCCTCCTCTCGGTCGGCGGCATGGCCCTCACGACGTACGCGATGATGAACACCGGCGGCACGCTGCCGGAGAATGGCGTCCCGGCCTGGATCTGGTTCTTCGGCGCGGGCATCGTCGGCCTCGCGACGAGCGTCGCCTTCGTCTACATCACGCAGTATTACACCGCCGGCTCGTTCCGGCCGGTGCGCGAGATCGCCGAGGCCAGCCGCACCGGCCCGGCCACGAACATCATCAGCGGCACGGCGGTCGGCTTCGAGACGACGGCGGTCACCGCGATCACGATCTCGATCGCGCTCTTCGCCTCGTACACGCTCGGCGCGCAGGCCGGGCTCGTGAACGCGGATGGGGCCGACGTCGGCGGCATCTTCGGCACCGCCGTGGCCACGATGGGCATGCTCATGACGACGGCCTACATCCTCGCCATGGACACGTTCGGGCCGATCACCGACAACGCCGGCGGCATCGCCGAGTTCAGCAAGGCCGAGGCGAGCGCGCGCGAGATCACCGACCGCCTCGACGCGGTCGGCAACACGACGAAGGCGCTCACGAAGGGCTACGCGATCGCGTCGGCCGCGCTCGCGGCGTTCCTCCTCTTCAGCGCGTACATCAGCAAGGTCAATCTCATTCTCGCCGGGCAGATCGAGCGCGGCACGAACGAGGGGCGCGAGCTCCTCACCTCGGTCGACCTCGCCGACGTCAACGTCTTCATCGCCGCGCTCCTCGGGGCGATGCTCGTCTACTTCTTCAGCAGCCTCGCGATCCGCGCGGTCGGCACCGCGGCGCAGGCGATCATCGTCGAGGTCCGGCGCCAGTTCCGGGAGATGCCCGGGATCATGGACTACACCCAGCGGCCGGACTACGCGCGCGTCGTCGACATCACGACCCGTGCGGCGCTGCGGCAGATGATCCTGCCCGGCGTCGTCGCGGTGGCGACGCCGATCCTCGTCGGGCTGCTCCTCGGCCACGAGGCGGTGGCCGGCATGCTCATGGTCGGCACGATCGCCGGGGTCCTGCTCGCCACCGTTCTGAACAACGGCGGTGGGGCGTGGGACAACGCGAAGAAGTACATCGAGTCGGGCAATCTCAAGGACGAGGCCGGCAACGTGCTCGGCAAGGGCTCGGACGCCCACGCCGCGGCCGTCGTCGGCGACACGGTCGGCGACCCCTTCAAGGACACGGCCGGCCCGTCGCTTCACGTCCTCGTGAAGCTGCTCGCCACGATCACGCTCGTCTTCGCGCCGCTCTTCATCCGCGAGGGGTCGCAGCCGCCCATCGCCATGGACGTCGTCATCCAGGCCGCCATCGTCGGGCTGCTGCAGGGCTTGACCGAGTTCATCCCGATCAGCTCGTCCGCCCATCTCGAGCTCGCGCCGTGGATCGCGGGCTGGGAGTCGGACGGGCTCATCGGCAGCCTCGCCTTCGACGTCTTCCTGCACCTCGGGACGCTCGTCGCGCTCCTCGTCTACTTCGCGCGCGACTGGGTGCGGTATGCCCGGGCCTGGGTGGCCAGCGTCCGCGAGCGACGGATCGGTGCCGACCCCGACCGCCGGATCGCGTGGCTCCTCATCCTGGCCACGATCCCGGCGGCGATCATCGGCTTCGCTCTCGAGGGCCTGATCGAGGACGTCTTCCACGGCGACAACGACGCCGCGCGCCTCGCGATCGCCGGCTTCCTCGTCGTCGGTGCGACGGCCCTCTGGCTGGCCGACCGGCTCGGACGCCGCGAGCGCGAGCTGAACGAGGTCACGACGGGCACCGCGCTCGCGATCGGCTTCAGCCAGGCACTCGCGCTTCTGCCCGGCATCAGCCGCTCTGGCGCCACGATCACCGCGGGCCTGGCGCTCGGGATGACGCGCGAGGCCGCCGCACGCTTCAGCTTCCTGCTCGCCACGCCGATCACGCTCGGCGCCGGACTCTACGGCTCACGCCATCTCTTCGCCGAGGCCGACCGCCCGGGCGTCGAGTGGCTCGCCATCGGTGTCGGCTTCGTCGTCGCCGCGCTGTCGGGGCTCATGGCGATCGGCTTCCTGCTGGCATGGCTGCGGCGGCGATCGGTCGCCATCTTCAGCCTCTACCGCATCGGCTTCGCCGCGGTCATCGTCCTGCTCGTCGCCACCGGCCATTGAGCGCGGGCCGAACGCCCTCGAGCCTTTGACTTCGGGAGGTCCCGCACCTACAATCTGGCGACCCACGGCACCTGCCGCGGGCGCCTGGCCCATCGGGTACGGCCAGCTTCAGGAGACGCCGCCAAGGCGGGCGGGGCCTGGAGCGTTTTTTGTTATCGGAGCGGCCGAGACATCAGCCCGTCACACCCCAGACGACGGGGACGCGCTCCCGCCGGAGCGCCGCAGAGGACGAGGGGAAGCGCCATGAACACGAAGCCTGTCTATCTCACCGCCGAGGGGCTCGAGAAGCTCAAGGCCGAGCTGCACGAGCTCATCAGCGTCGATCGCCCGCGCATCGCCGCCCGTATTCACGAGGCGAAGCTCGACGGCGACCTGAGCGAGAACGCCGAGTACGAGGACGCGAAGCAGGAGCAGTCCTTCCTGGAGGGCCGCATCGCGACCCTCGAGCTCCAGCTGCGCAACGCGGCGGTCATCGAGAAGGGCAACGGCGACAGCGTCGGCATCGGCTCGAAGGTCGTCATCAAGGGCGCGGACGGCGAGGAGACGCTGACGATCGTCGGATCCCCGGAGGCCGCCCCGCGCGACGGGCGCATCAGCAACGAGTCGCCGGTCGGTGCCGCGCTCATGGGCCTGAAGAAGGGCGACACGTTCACGGTCCAGGCGCCGTCGGGACCGATCGAGTACACGCTCGTCCGCATCGGCTAGACGGCCGTGTTCTGGGCTGACGAGCTCGCGGCGTCGGCCACCGGCCCCCAGGTCGTCAACGACTCGAAGACGCCGTCGGGGACGGTTCACGTCGGCAGCCTGCGCGGGCCGGTCGTCGTCGACACGATCGCGCGCGCCCTGCGCGCCGCCGGCGTCCCGGTCGAGCTGCGCTACGGGGTCGACGACCTCGACCCGATGGACGCCCAGGCGCTCCTCACCCCCGACGCCATCGAGCGCTTCATGGGCGTGCCGCTGTGCGCCGTTCCGGACCCGGAGGGCGACTGCCACCCGTCGTACGCGCGCCACTTCGCCGGCGTCTTCGTCGACACGTTCGACGGGCTCGGCATCCGCCCCGACGTCTACTACTGGATGAGCGAGATCTACGCGTCCGGCGAGATGGACCGATACCTGCGCACCGCCCTCGACGCCGCGGCGGTGATCCGCGACATCTATCGCCGCGTGGCGAACGTCAACCATCCCGACGAGTGGCATCCGGCCATGGTCGTGTGCGAGCGCTGCGGCCGGATCGGCACGACGATCGTCATCGGCTGGGACGGCGAGCTCGCGCGCTACGAGTGCCGCCCCGACCTCCGCGACTGGGCCGTCGGCTGCGGCCACGCCGGCGAGATCTCGCCCTTCGGCGGCCGCGCGAAGCTGCCGTACAACGTCGACTGGGCCGCGAAGTGGCACCTCTTCGGCGTCACGATCGAGCCGGCCGGGAAGGACCTCTCGACGAAGGGCGGCTCGCGCGACCGGTCCGACGCGATCGCGCGCGAGGTCTTCGGCATCGAGCCGCCGTTGAACGTGCCGTACGAGTTCCTGAACATCGGCGGCAAGAAGATGTCGACCTCGAAGGGGCTCGGCGCATCGGCCCAGCGCATCACCGAGGTCATCCCGCCCGAGCAGCTGCGCACGCTCTTCCTGCGACCGAAGCCGAACACGGCGATCGAGTTCGACCCGGACGGGACCGATGCGATCCCGCGCCTCTTCGACGAGTCCGACCGCCTCGCCGCCGCGACCGCGGGCCGCGAGGTGCGCGGGGAGCTGCCCGCCGACCACGATCGGCTCTTTGCCTTCAGCCTCGTCGATCCCGGCGCCGACGTCGCGGCCGAGGCCGCCGCCTATCGCCCGGCCTTCAGCCATCTCGCGATGCTCGAGCAGGTTCCCGGCGTCGATCTCGCCGAGCGCGTCAGCGCTGAGAAGGGTGGCGAGCTGACCGTGCGCGAGCTCGAGATCCTCGCCGAGCGCCGGGCCGCGGCGAGCGCCTGGCTCGAGGCGTACGCCCCGGAGCGCGCTCGCCTGGCCGTCCAGCGCGATGCCCTGCCCGACGCGATCGCCGAGGCCGATGCCGGCCAGCGCGCCTACCTCGGCGCCCTCGCGCCGGCGCTCGCGTCGCTCGGCGCCTGGGACGGCGAGTCGGTGCAGTCCGCGATCTTCGCCACCGCCGCCGAGCGGGAGCTACCGCCCGGGCGCGCCTTCGCGGCGCTCTATCTCGCCTTCCTCGGGCGGAGCTCGGGGCCGCGCGCCGGCTGGCTGCTCGCGGCGCTGGACCGAGGGTTCGTGATGGACCGGCTGCGCGAGGCGGCGTCATGAGCGTCGGACTCCAGCGGCTGCGCGACGAGCCGGATCTCCTCCGCCGCGCCGCGATCGACAAGGGCGAGGATCCGGCGGTCATCGACCGCGCCATCGAGCTCGACGGGCGACGGCGCGCCCTCCTGGCCGAGGGCGATACGTTGAAGGCGGAGCGCAATGCCAGCTCGAAGCGGGTCGGGGAGGCGATCCGCGCCAGCGCCGACCCGAACGGACCCGAGGTGGCGGAGCTGAAGGCCGCGTCGAGCGGCGTCGCCGACCGGATCGGCGCCATCGACGACGAGCTCGGCACCGTCCAGGCCGAGCTCGACGACGCGATGCTGCGCATCCCGAACCCGGCCGATCCCGACGTCCCGGTCGGGGGCGAGGAGGCGAACGTCACCGTCCGCACCTGGGGCGATCCGCTGCCGCGCGACGCGCGCCGCCCGCACTGGGAGATCGCGGAGGCGCTCGGCATCATCGACAACGCGCGTGGGGCGAAGATCACCGGCTCCGGCTGGCCGGTCTACGTCGGCGATGGCTCCAACCTGCAGCGCGCGCTCATCAGCTGGTTCCTCGACGTCCACACCCGCGAGCACGGCATGACCGAGGTCTGGCCGCCGGTCCTCGTCAACGCCGACAGCGCGCGCGGCACGGGGCAGATCCCGGACAAGGAGGACCAGATGTACACCGTCCCGCGTGACGACCTCTACCTCGTCCCGACGGCGGAAGTCCCAGTCACGAACCTCCACCGCGACGAGGTCCTCGAGGCCGATGCGCTCCCGATCCGCTACGCCGCCTACTCGGCGTCGTTCCGTCGCGAGGCCGGCGCCGCGGGCCGGGACACGCGCGGCATCCTGCGCGTCCACCAGTTCGACAAGGTCGAGCTCGTCAGCTTCGTGCGCCCCGACGAGTCCGAGGCGGAGCTCGAGCTGATGACGACCCATGCCGAGACGCTCCTCCAGCGCCTCGGGCTGGCCTACCGCGTCGTCCTCATGGCGACCCGCGAGATGGGCTTCGTCCACGCGCGCAAGTACGACATCGAGGTCTGGGCCCCCGGCGTCGAGCGATGGCTCGAGGTGAGCAGCGTGAGCAACTTCCGCGACTACCAGGCCCGCCGCATGTCGATCCGCCACCGCCCGAAGGCCGGCGCGAGCCCGGAGCTCGTCCACACCCTGAACGGCTCGGCGCTCGCCTTGCCACGCACCGTCGCCGCGTTGCTCGAGACGCACCAGCGGCCGGACGGGAGCGTCACGATCCCGGAGGTGCTGCGGCCGTTCTTCGGTGGCCGCGACCGCATCGGTCCTCGCGCCTGATCGCGCGATACCATAGCGATCGCGCTGGAGGGGTGGCAGAGCGGACGAATGCAGCGGTCTTGAAAACCGCCGTGGCGAGAGCCACCGTGGGTTCGAATCCCACCCCCTCCGCCACCGGCGCAGCTCACGCGCCGAGGCCCGGGACCTCGTGGTGCAGCCGGCAGCGC
>DATKDB010000027.1:0-22786 GCA_035512895.1 Binatia bacterium
GCGGATCACCGAGCTGCCGGACGGCTACGACACGATCGTCGGGGAGCGCGGCTACAAGCTCTCGGGCGGCGAGAAGCAGCGCGTCGCGATCGCGCGGGTGCTGCTCAAGGATCCCCGCGTCCTCATCCTGGACGAGGCGACGAGCGCGCTCGACACGGTCAGCGAGCGCCTCATCCAGTCCGCCCTGCAGCGCCTCATGGAGGGGCGCACGACGATCGCCATCGCCCACCGCCTCTCGACGATCCTGCGCGCCGACCAGATCCTCGTCATGTCGCGCGGCCGGATCGTCGAGCGGGGGACGCACGCCGAGCTCCTGCGGCAGGAAGGCCTGTACGCGAAGCTCTCCTCCGAGCAGTTCGGGGCGCCGGAGATCGCCCGGTGAGCGAGGCGGCGAGCGGCGTGGTATGCGCCGTGCGACGATTCCGGCCATGCCCGACGCCTCGCACGCGCACACGAACCGCCTGATCGACGAGACGAGCCCGTACCTGCTTCAGCACGCCCACAATCCGGTCGACTGGCACCCGTGGGGTCCCGAGGCGCTCGAGCGGGCGCGCACGAGCGATCGACCGATCTTCCTGTCCATCGGCTACTCCGCCTGCCACTGGTGCCACGTCATGGAGCGCGAGAGCTTCGAGGACCCGGAGATCGCCGCGCTCATGAACGAGCACTTCGTGAGCATCAAGGTCGACCGCGAGGAGCGTCCCGACCTCGACGACGTCTACATGGCCGCCGTCCAGAGCATGACCGGCTCCGGCGGCTGGCCGATGAGCGTCTTCCTGACCCCCGACCTGCGCCCCTTCTTCGGCGGCACGTACTTCCCGCCCGAGGACCGTCACGGCATGTCCGGCTTCCCGCGGGTCCTCGCGGCGGTCGCCGACGCCTACCGGACGCGTCGCGACGAGGTCGAGCGGCAGGCCACGATGCTGGCGAGCCATCTCCAGTCCCAGCTCGCGATTCCACGCGGCGAGCGGGATCCGGAGCGGCGGCAGCTCGAGGCGGCGGTCGCCCGGATTGGCTCGACCTTCGACGCCGTCCACGGTGGATTCGGCGGCGCCCCGAAGTTCCCGGCACCGATGACGCTCGAGCTCCTCCTGCGGAGCTGGCGCCGCACCGGCGACGACGCGACGCTGGCGATCGTGACGCGCACGCTCGACGCGATGGCCGATGGCGGCATCAACGACCAGCTCGGAGGCGGCTTCGCACGCTACAGCACCGATGCCCGCTGGCTGGCGCCGCACTTCGAGAAGATGCTCTACGACAACGCGCTCCTCGCGCACGCCTACCTGGAGGGCCATCGGGCCACGGGCGACGAGCGGTACGCGCGCGTCGCGCGCGAGACGCTCGACTTCATGCTCGCCGAGCTGCGGACGGACGAGGGCGGCTTCGCGGCGGCGCTCGACGCCGACAGCGAGGGCGTCGAGGGGCGCTTCTATGTCTGGGCCCATGACGAGGTCATGTCGGTTCTCGCCGATGCGGGCTTCGACGATGCCGAGCGCGGCCAGGTCGCCGCCGGCTGGGGCCTGACGGCTGAGGGCAACTGGGAGGGGACGAACATCCTGCACCTTCCCCGCGGCGTCGAGGTGCCCGAGGCGCTCCTCGAGCGCGCCCGCACGGCAATGCTCGCCGCGCGCGCGACGCGGACCCGGCCGTCGCGCGACGACAAGCAGCTCGCCGCCTGGAACGGGCTCGCCCTCCGCGCGCTCGCGCACGCGGCGCTCGTCCTGCGCGAGCCGCGGCATGCCGCCGCGACGCAGGACCTCGTCGCGTTCATCGTCGGGCAGCTGCTGCGCGACGGGGATCGTCTGTGGCGCACGGCCCGCGACGGCCGGGCGCACACGCCCGGCTTCGCGGAGGACTACCTCGCCGTTGCCGATGGGCTCCTCGGCGCGCACGCCGCCCTTGGCGAGGCGGAACCGCTGCTCCTCGCCCGGCGCCTCGTCGGGACCGCCCTGCGTGACTTCTGGGACGACGAGGCGGGCACGCTCGTCGACACGTCCGACGAGCACGACCGTACCGTCGCCCGCCCTCGCGGCCTCGTGGACAACCCGACCCCCTCGGCGAACGCCATGGCCGCCGACGTCCTGCAGCGCCTCGCGCTGCTGACCGGCGACGAGGAGCTGGACCGGCGGGCGCGGTCGATCCTGCGCGCGGTCGCACCGGCGCTCGAGCGCCAGCCCGGCGCCTTCGGCCGGATGCTGTGCGCCGTGGATCGGATGCTCGGCGAGCCGGTCGACGTCGTGGTCGTGGCCGAGCGGGCGTCCGAAGGCGCCGGGCTGCGCGAGGCGGCGACCGCTCCGTACGCGCCGGACCTCGTCCTGGGCGGGGTGGCGGCCGGTGACCCGCACGCGTCGTGGCCGCTCTTCAGCGGCAAGCTGGCACGCGACGGGCGCCCGACCGCGTACGCCTGCCGCGGGTATGCCTGCGACGAGCCGACCTCGGACGCGGCCCGACTCGTCGAGCAGGTGCGGGCGCTCGCCGCCGGCCGGAATCCGAACGGATCAGGCGGCGAGGAACGAGAGCCGCACTGAGCGACGCGGGTTGTCGCGGTTCGGATCGAGGAGCGCGATCGATTGCCACGTGCCGAGCGTCATCTGCCCGCCCAGGACCGGCACGCTGAGCGAGGGGGAGACGAGGAGCGGCAGGACGTGATCGGCGCCGTGGCCGTCGCTGCCGTGCCGGTGCCGCCAGCGGTCGTCGCGCGGAAGCAGCCGGTCGAGCGCCTCGAGCAGGTCGGCGTCCGAGCCGGCACCGAGCTCGACGACGACGATCCCGGCGGTCGCATGCGGGACGAAGACGGTGAGGAGGCCGTCGCTGGCGCCGACGTCGGCCAGGAAGCGCCGGCAGGCCTCGGTCAGGTCGGTCAGTCCCGGCACCCGGCCCGTGTCCAGCGTCAGCTCTCGAGTCTCCATCGCTTCCCGCCGCTACGCGCAGCCGGGGAACTCCTTCTCGCCCGCGTGACGCTCGAAGCGGATGAGGGAGCCCGTCTCGGTCCGGAAGCGCGCCTCGTCGCCGATGACGACGATGACGCCGCTCGTCGGGTTGATCATCTCGTCGTCGCGCTCGAGGTCGAGCCGCCCGCCGGCCGGACCGATCCCGTCGACGGCGTCCCAGAAGCCGCCGTCGGCATCGACCGGCGAACCGAGGCCGCAGTGCCCGAGGTTGAACGCGTACGCCGAGCCATGCTCGAGCCGCGCCGACGTCGGGGCGAAGATCGTGCCGCCCGCCGGGCCCATCCGCCCCTCGACGAACGGCTCACCAGGCGGCAGCGGTCGCGCCTCGTCGGCGGAGACGGCGGCGAACGCATCGGGCGTCGCGTCGGGGCCCGCTTCGGCGGCGCATGCGCTGCCCAGCGTGAGGAGGGTCACCCACACGACCATGCAGACGCGCTGGCGTTTCATGGCGTCGCGTAGCTGTGCTCGCCGACGAAGAGGAGGCCGGCGCCGATGTACGTGAACAGGACCCCGGCGAAGCCGAGGACGATGAGCCACGGGGCGAGGCGCTCCCATCGGTCATGCCGTCCGGCGACGTGCAGGTAGGCGCCGAAAACGAGCCAGGTTGCCGCGGCGGCCAGCTCCTTCGGATCGTTGCTCCAGTACGAGCGCCAGGCGAGGTTCGCCCAGACCGAGCCGAGCGCGATCGCGATCGTCAGGATCGGAAAGGCGACGAGCACGGAGCGATGCCCGACGGCGCGGGCGGTGGCCGCCGAAGGCAGCGAGCGAATGCCGTCGGCGCTCGCGCGCTGGGCGATCTCCGCCGCCGCGGCCAGGAAGGCGACGCCGGCGACGGCATAGGCGAGGGCGGCGCTCCCGACGTGGACGGTGAGGAGGAGTGGCTGTTGGAGCGCGGGGACGAGCGGATCGACGCGGTCGTCGAGGCTGAGCGCGAAGCCGAGGATCCCGGCCGCCAGGAGGGCCGCCAGCGGCGCCAGTCCGGCGATCGGGTTGGCACGGGCGAGGAGGAGATAGGCACCGAGCAGCGCGGCGGCGAAGGCGATGCTGAACTCGTGCAGGTTCGACCACGGCGCGTGTCCGACGAGGATGGCGCGCAGGAGCACCGAGAGGAGGAGCAGGGCAAACCCGGCCCCCACGCCGACGAGTGGGAGGAGCGGCAACCGGCCGCGGCCGGACGGCAGCTCTGCCAGGCCGCCACCACCGCCCAGGGCCGGCCACGGGGCACGGGCGGCGACGCCGAGCAGCATCGCACCGACGCCGATCGCAGCCGTGCTGAGCAGGAGGACGAGGGAGCCGACGAGGAGCGCGCTGATGAGCGTCGTCATGGACCGATCCGGTCGTGGTGGCCGGCCGGCATCGACCGGTCAGCCGGGGAGGGTGAGGTCGGCGGCGCCGGTCGGGGTGCCGCATCGGTAACAGGACGCGTCGTCGGCGGACAGAGTTGCGGCGCAGTTCACGCAGTCGAGGGTGAGATCGCGCTCGCAACTCGTGCAGAAGCGCGCGCCGGCGGGGTACGCGAGGCCGTCGAACGCGCAGTACGGGACGCCGCGCGGCGGCTCCGCGCCGTCATCGGACGAGGGCAGCGCGACGACCTGCCGCGGGGGGCCGTCGCCCAGGCCGACCTGGCTGACGCGCAGGTAGCCGATGACGAGCCAGAGCACGTACAGGCCGAGGAGCCCGACGAGGGCGAGGGGGAAGAGGACCCCGAGACGATCCCCCCAGCCGGTCGAAAGCCAATCGGTGAAGTCGCGGATGACGTCCATGGCCGGCCGATTCTAGCATCGGGGCGGTGCGTTACACTCCGCCGAACACACGAGCAGATAGCCAGATGCCGCGCCAGCGCCTCGATCCCCGAACCCCCCTGAGCGAGCTCCACGTGCATCTCGGGGCGGCCGTCACCCCGGCCATCATGTGGGGCATCGCCCACGCGCAGGGCATCCGGCTTCCGACGAAGGACTACTGGGCGTTCCGCGACCTCATCACCGTCGGTCGGCGGCGCCGGACGTTCGACGCCTACCTCGATCTCTTCCACTGGACGGAGCTGATCCAGTCGAGCCCGATCGCGGTCGAGCGGAGCGTGTACGAGGTGATCGGCGGGGCGTACCGCAAGAACTACGTGACGCAGCTCGAGCTGCGCTTCAACCCGATGAAGCGGAATCGCGGCGGCGAGCAGGATCTCGACCACATCATCGCGGCGGCCGTGCGCGGCATGGATCGCGCGGTCCTCGAGTATCCCCAGGTCCGCGCCGGGCTCGTCTTCTGCCTCGACCGGGGCTTCTCACCGGCACTGAACGAGATCATCGCCGCGAAGGCGATCGCGTGGCGGACGCGCGGCGTCGTCGGGATCGACATCGCCGGCCCGGTCGTCGAGGGCTTCGACTTTGCCGACTACGCCGGAATCTATGCCGCCTGCCGCCGCGCCGGCCTCGGGCTCACCGTCCATGCCGGGGAGACCGGTGGCGCCGACGAGGTGCGTCGCGCGGTCGAGGCGCTCGAGCCGGACCGCATCGGCCACGGCGTGCGCAGCGCCGAGGATCCCGCCGTGCTGGCGATGCTCCGCGAGCGCGGCACGGTGCTCGAGGTCTGCCCCAGCTCGAACCTGAACACCGGCGTCCTCGGCAACATCGGCGAGGTGCGGCGCGTCGTCCGCACGCTCATCGACCACGGCGTGCGCTTCACGGTGAGCACCGACGGGCCCGAGATGCTGCGCTCGTACCTGCGCGACGAGCTCTCGATGCTCATGCGGAACGAGATCCTGTCGCTCGACGAGGTGCATCGCGCCATCGAGGTGGCCGAGCAGGCGACCTTCCTCGACCGCGCGCCCGTCATCGAGCACAGCAGTGGCCGTGCGCCGATCCCGGTCGAGGCCGGCTCGTAGGCCCGTATACTGCCGGCCGTGTCATCGATCTGGCGGCCCGTTCGGGAGCGGGGTCCGGCCCGCAGCCTCATGGTCGTCGTCGCTCACCCCGGCGACGAGGCCTTCGGCTTCGGCGGGGCGATCGCCACGGCGGCCGCCGAGGGCGCCTACGTCGTCGTCGTGTGCGTCACGCGCGGCTGGTTCGACTCCCGGCTGACGGTCGCGCCGCCGCTTCCGGGCGGCAAGAACCGCGACGTCAAGCTCGATGCGATCAACTGGCGCAACCTCGACACGGTCCGCGAGGACGAGCTTCGGCGCTCGGTGGCCGTCCTCGGCGTGCGGGTCGTCCGCATGCTCGACTACGCCGAGGGCGAGCTCGAGCAGGCCGACTTCGATCACCTCGTCGGCCGCATCGTCGAGCCGATCCGGATGCATCGGCCTGAGGTGATCCTCTCGTTCGGCCCCGACGGCATCACCGGCGACCCCGACCACGTCGTCCTCTCGCGTGCCGTGACCGCGGCGTACGCGCACGCCGCGGAGCCGCTCTCGTACGAGGACGACCTCGAGGAGGACCAGGTCGCCTGGCGCGCCGCGAAGCTCTACCAGCTCGTCGTTCCTCCAGCCGCGCTCGCCGCGATCGGGGAGCGGGCGCCGGCGGAGGGCTATGGCTCCGCGGTCGAGTCGACCGTCGACGTCGAGCTCGGGGAGCTGGCACAGCTCAAGCTGGCCGCCATCAGCCGCCACGTCTCGCAGACGGGCTCGGTCGGCGCGTTCCACGACTGGGGCACCGAGGTGCGCGACCGGTTCCTCGCGACCGAGCACTACCGTCTCGCCGCCTCCGCCCTGCCGATCGCGGTGGGCGGCGAGCGCTCCCTGTTCGAGGGGCTGGCCTAGCACAACATCGGTCGTGTGAAGCGACGGCCGGGCTCTGCTACGCTCAATGGGCCGCATCGGTTTCGCACGAAGGAGTACCCGAGCCCGCTCATGTCCGATCAGCTCACGAACGACAACATCATGGCGGCCCTCGGCGGCGTCAAGGATCCCGAGATCGGGCGCGACCTCGTCTCGCTCGGGATGGTGAAGAGCGTCGTCGTTGACGGGAGCGTCGTCGACCTGACGATCGAGCTGACCACGCCGGCATGCCCGCTCAAGGCGACGATCGAGAGCGACATCGGTGGCGCGCTGACGGCGCTCGGGGCCAGCCTCGTGCGCGTCGACTGGTCGAGCAACGTGAAGCGCACGTTCGGCGGGCCGGCGTCCGACCTCATCCCCGGCGTGCGGAACACGATCGCCGTGGCGTCGGGCAAGGGCGGCGTGGGCAAGTCGACGGTCGCCGTCAACCTCGCCGTCAGCCTGGCGCGCGACGGAGCGAAGGTCGGCCTGCTCGACGCCGACATCACGGGACCGAACGTTCCGCTCATGATGGGGACGCAGGGGGCTCACGTGACCGGCAGCGGCGGGAAGCCGAACCCGGTCGTCGCGCACGGCGTCCAGATGATGAGCATCCAGTACTTCCTCCAGGCCGATGCCCCGGTCATCTGGCGCGGGCCGCTCATCCACTCCGCGATCGCCCAGTTCCTGCGCGACGTCGAGTGGGGCGAGCTCGACTACCTCGTCATCGACCTGCCGCCGGGCACCGGCGATGCCGCACTGTCGCTCTCGCAGCTCATCCCGCTCACCGGGGCCGTCATCGTGACGACGCCGCAGGAGGTGAGCCTCCTCGACGCGCGCAAGGCGATCGGCATGTTCGACAAGGTGAACGTGCGGACGCTCGGCGTGATCGAGAACATGAGCGGCTTCATCTGTCCCGACTGCCGGGCCGAGCACGACATCTTCGGCTCCGGTGGCGGGGAGCGGATCGCGCGCGAGCTCGAGCTCGAGGTGCTCGGACGCATCCCGCTCGAGCCCGCCGTGCGCGCGGGTGGCGACGCCGGCGTCCCGATCACCTCGGCCCAGTACCCCGGCGGTGACGACTCCGTGGCGGCCGCCGCGCTGCGTGAGGTGGCGCGCACGGTCGCGGGCAGGGTGAGCGTGCTCGCGGCGCCGGCGATGGTCGCCAGCACCGCCTGAGCATCGCTGGACTGCGGTCCACTCCGGGGAGGTCCGTCGGGGGCTGAACGTCCCCCAAATGGGGGATTGCCGCGGGGTCGACGCGTCCCGAAACTCGGCGCATGCGAATCGCGGTCATCGGTGACATCCACGCGAACCTTCCGGCGCTGCACGCCGTGCTCGACGACGTCTCGCGGATCGGCGCCGACGCCGTCTACTGCGTGGGCGACGTCGTCGGCCGCGGGCCGCATCCGCGCGAGGTGATCGACGAGCTGCGGCGGCTCGAGATCCCGACGGTCCAGGGCAACTGGGACGAGGCGGTCGGCATGGACCGCGAGCAGACCGGCGCGGCCTGGACCACGGCCGAGGCGGAGGCGGAGGGCAACGCCTCGATGCGCTGGTCGGCTGAGCAGCTGAGCGAGGAGGACAAGGCCTGGCTCCGGGCCCTGCCCCGGACGCGGCGCGTGACGCTGGCCGGCAGGTCGGTCTTCTTCTTCCACGGCTCGCCGATCCGCGAGAACGAGTACCTGTGGTCGTCGCGCCCGTCGCGCGTCTTCGCCCGCCTGGCGAGCGACGAGGCGGACGACATCCTCTGCTTCGGCCACACGCACGAGGCGTTCCATCGCATCGTCGGGCAGGCCCACTTCGTCGCCTGCGGCTCGGTCGGCTGCGGGACCGATGGCGACGCGCGGGCCCGGTACGCGGTCATCTACATCGGCGAGCCCGAGATCGTCGTCGGCTTCCGATCGGTCGACTACGACCATGACTCGGTGATCCGCGACATGGTCGACGCGGGCAGATCCGTGGAGCTCCTTCGCGAGCCGCCGACCGAGCGACCGCACCTCCCGACCGAGGTCGTGGCGGTCTAGGCCGTCGCCTCGGTCTCCGGATGCGTGCCGGTGGCCGGCCGCGGGCGCCGCTCACGCTTTTCGCGCGTGTACGGGCGGCCAACCGCCGCGGGTGCCACCGCGCGGCCGACGACGCCGGCGAGGATGATGATCGTGACGAGGTACGGCACGGCGCTGTAGAACTGCGACGGCACCGAGGAGAGGAACTCGCCCAGCGCGCCCTCCGGCGGCCCGAAGCGCACGGCCCGCTGCATCCCCTCCGAGGCGGTGAAGAGCAGCGCGGCGCCGAAGGCACCGATCGGGGTCCAGCGGCCGAAGATGAGCGCCGCGAGGGCGATGAACCCGCGGCCGTTCGTCATCTCGCCCTGGAACGAGTTGCCGAATTCGATCGTGAGGTAGGCGCCAGCGAGGCCGGCAAAGACGCCGCCGAGGATGACGTTGCGGTACCGCAGGCGGACGACGTCGATGCCCACCGTCTCGGCCGCCTCGGGATGCTCTCCTACGGCGCGCGTGCGCAGGCCCCAGCGTGAGCGGAAGAGCAGGACCTGCATCACGATGACCGCCACGAGCAGCCCGAGCCCGATCGGCCCCTGGGCCAGCAGCGCCTCGAGCAGCCAGCCGACGACTGGCAGATCGGTCAGCGCCGTGGGCGGGTTCCAGCGCGTGAACTGCCCGGCCGAGGGCGGGGCAGACCGGCTGACGAGCAGGTTGAGGTACCCGGTGATGCCGACCGCGAAGATGTTGATGATCGTGCCGGAGATGATCTGATCGGCGCGCACGGTGATGGAGAGCCAGGCATGCACGAGGCTGACGAGCATCGCGGCGCCGATGGCTGCGGCGAGGCCGATGAGGAGCGCCGGCGACATCCCGAGCGGACCGATCGCGCCGGACGGAACGACCTGAGCCACGAGCGAGGCGGTCCACCACGCGACGAAGGCGGCGGTCAGCATCATGCCCTCGATGCCGATGTTCACGACACCAGAGCGCTCGTTCATGAAGCCGCACAGCGCGCCGAGAGCGATCGCGGTCGCGGCCGCCACGATCGTCGGCGCGATGATCGGGAGGACGTCGATGACGTACCCGATGAACTGGAAGGCGAGCCCGATGATCGGGATGTCGTAGAGCAGGTCGATCATCGCGCTACTTCGCCACCTGCTCGCCGTACGAGCGCGTGACGGTCTGCAGCTCCGAAACGCCGGTGCCCTCGGCGCGGATGCGGAAGATGGCGCGGACGATGATGTCCGCGGCGAGGAAGAAGAGGATCACGGCCTGGAGCACGTTGATCATCTGGACAGGGATGCCGGCCTGGATCTGCATCAGCCCGGCACCCGCTCGCATCGCGCCGAAGAGCAGCCCGGCGAAGAGGATGCCGACCGGGTGGGCCCGGCCGAGCAGCGCGACCGCGATCGCGTCGAACCCGACGCTCGTCGCGTAGGCCGCCGGCATGTGGCGGGTCTGCCCGAGGATCTCGATGGCCCCGGCGAGCCCGGCGAGCAGCCCGCCCAGCGCCATCGTCATCGTGATGAGGCGCCGGGGGTGCATCCCGGCGTAGCGCGCGGCATCCGGATTGGCGCCGACGGTGCGGATCTCGAAGCCCAGCGTGCTGCGGAAGAGCAGCCAGGCGATGAGCGGGACGGCAATCGCGGCGAAGAGGATGCCGATGTGCCCGTCGCGGCCGATGACGATCGGGAGCGCCGCCGAAGTGATCGTGTCGGTGCGGGCGAAGGTGACGCTCGCGCCACGCAGCGGGCCGGAGACGACGTACGCCACGATCTGGATGGCGACGTAGTTCAGCATGATCGTGGTGACGACCTCGTGCGCGCCGGTGTACGCCTTCAGGAAGCCCGGAATGAAGCCGTAGGCCAGCCCGGCGACCGCACCGGCGAGCAGCGCCAACGGAATCGCGACGACCGGTGACAGCTCCGCGGTCGAGATGCCCATCGCCGCCGCGGCCAGGGCGCCGATGAGGAACTGGCCCTGGGCGCCGATGTTGAACAGGCCGGCCTTGAAGCCGATGCCGACCGCGAGCCCGGCGAGGATAAGTGGCGTGGCCTGCACGAGCGTGCTCACGATCGCGTTGAAGGAGCCGAGCGACCCCGCGATGAGCGCGCCGTACGCCGTGATCGGCAGCATCGGGTTGATGCTGCCGCGCACGAGCGGGCTCGACGCGATCATGATGATCGCGCCGACGACGAGCGCCAGCCCGATGGCCGTTGCCGGCAGGATCGCGGTGCGCAGCGCACGGCGCCACGCCGGCTGCCGTGCAGCGCTCGGCTTCGGGGGCGACGACGCCTGCGGCGGGTGCTCTTCGCGCAGGGTCTCGCTCGTCACAGGCCCGTCGCTCATGGCATCGTCCCGGACTCGTCTGCCGCCTCCTCGCGCCCGCCGGTCGCCATGAGCAGGCCCACCTCCTCGCGGTTCGTGCGGCGGGCATCGAGCACGGAGACGATCCGGCCGCGGTACATGACGGCGATCCGATCCGATAGCTCGAGAACCTCGTCGAGCTCGGCCGAGACGAGGAGGATGGCGACGCCCGCGTCGCGCTTCCCGATCCCCTGGCGATGGATGAACTCGATGCTGCCGACGTCCAGGCCGCGCGTCGGCTGGTCGAGGACGAGGAGCCGCAGCTCGCCATCGAACTCGCGGGCCACGACGACCTTCTGCTGATTGCCGCCGGACAGGCTGCTCGCCACGAGCGTCGCCGACGGCGTGCGGACGTCGTACTCGGAGACGAGGCGCTCCGCGTACCGAAGGATGGCGTCCTCGTCGCGGACGACGCCGTTCGAGAACGGCGCGTGGTAGTAGTCGTTCAGGCACAGATTGTCGGCGATCGGGAAGCTGAGGACGATGCCGAAGCGATGGCGGTCTGCCGGGACGAAGCCGACCCCGCGCCGATGCAGGCGGCGCGGGTTCATGTCGGTCACGTCGTTCCCGTGCAGGGAGACGCGGCCGGAGGCGACCGGCCGCAACCCGACGAGCGCGCCCACGAGCTCGTCCTGGCCGTTGCCGGCGACGCCGGCGATACCGAAGATCTCCCCGGCGCGGACCTCGAACCCGACGTCGTGGACGACCTCGTGGCCGCGATCGTCCTTCACGTGCAGCCCCGCCACGGTCAGCATGGGCTCACCCGGATGCGACTCACCGCGGTCGACGGTCAGCTGGACCTCGCGACCGACCATGAGCTCGGCGAGGTCGTCCTCGTCGGTCTCGGCCGGGATCCGCGTGCCGACGACCCTGCCGCGGCGGATGACGGTGATCCGGTCCGCGATCTCGAGGACCTCGTAGAGCTTGTGGCTGATGAAGACGATCGCGTAGCCCTCGGCGCGCAGCCGGCGCAGGACGTCGAAGATCTCGCGCGTCTCCTGCGGCGTGAGGCTGGCCGTGGGCTCGTCGAGGACGAGCACCCGGGCCTCGCGGTAGAGGGCCTTGAGGATCTCGACCCGCTGCTGCCAGCCGACCGAGAGGGTGCCGACGGCCTGTTCGGGGTCGACCTCCCAGCCGAAGGTCGCGCCGAGCGCACGGATGCGGTCGGACGCGGTCCTCCGGTCGAGCATGACCGGGTTCGCCATCGGCTCGTCGCCGAGGAGGATGTTCTCCGCGACGCTGAGCACGGGCACGAGCATGAAGTGCTGGTGCACCATGCTGATGCCGCGCCGGATCGCGTCGGTCGGCCCGTCGATCTCGACCGGCTCGCCCTCCATGAGGATCTCTCCCTCGTCGGGCACGGCGAGGCCGTAGAGGATGTTCATCAGGGTCGACTTGCCCGCCCCGTTCTCCCCGAGCAGGGCGTGGATCTCCCCGGCGCGCACGTCGAGGGTGATGTCGTCGTTGGCGACGACGCCGGGATACCGCTTCGTGATTCCGCGCATCTCGAGCAGGGGAGCGCCCGGTTCGGCGGTCGCGTCCTGTGGCGAGCTCGTGGACGTCGTCACGGCGTCATCCTATGGGCTGGATGCGAACGAGCGGGCCAATCATTGCGACTGGCCCGCTCGTTATTGGTTCAGCTCGGTGCCGCGCCGCTCAGGTTCCGGTGTCCGGGTCGCCCGCGAAGCACAGCCCCGACGGCTGGCACGGGTCGAGATCTCCCGACGCCATCTGCGAGAGCGCGTCGTCGATCGCCGACTGCGTATCGGAGTCGATGAGGTCGGCGAACTGGTAGAACGGCGAGAGGCCGATGCCCTCGTTGTCGGCGCCGTAGAAGACGTTGCTGGTGCGGGCCGATCCCTCTCCGGCGGCGACGACGCCCTCGGAGACCGCCTTCGTCAGCTTCTTCTCGGCGCTCGTGACGATGCACTCGGCGCTGTCGGGGGTGGAGACCCACTGGTCCACGTCGACGCCGATCCCGTAGATCCCGGCCTCCTCGACCGACTGCAGCACGCCATTGCCGGTCTTGCCGGCGATCTGGAACATGACGTCCACGCCTTCGTTCTGCTGCAGGAACTGGTCGGCGAACGTCTTGCCCGCCGTCGGGTCGTTGAACGCCACCGTCAGGTCATCACTGATGTACGTGATGTGGACGGTCGCATCCTCGTTGACGCTCATGACGCCGTTCTCGAAGCCGCGCGCGTAGTTCACGACCGGCGGGATGAACCCGGCGCCGCCGATCGCGGCGACCTCGCCGGACTCGCTGATCGAGCCCGCCACGATGCCGGCCAGATATCCCGCCTGCGCCTCGTTGAAGATGAGGCTTTCGTAGTTGTCGAGCGGGTCGTTCGCCTGGAACTGGTCGACGCCGATGAAGTGGACGTCGGGATTGGCCTCGGCGGCCGCCAAGGTGGCCTCGCCGAGCGCGAAGCCGACGGTCACGACGACGTCGTACTCCTCGTCGACGAACGACTGGATGTTCCCGTCGTACTCGCTCGACTCGGTGGTGATGATGCTCTGGGGCTCGGGTGCACCGAGGATCGCCACCCCGAGCAGGGCGCCCTCCCAGCTGTACTGGTTGAAGTTGCGATCGTCGAGCGTGCCGACGTCCGTTACCAGGCCGACCTTGAGGTCACTGCTGCCGGCCTCGGCCGTGTCGGGCTCCGGCGTGGCCGGGGCGGTGGCGTCGCCGATCGGCCGGCACAGGCCATTCGCGCCGTCGCCGGGCGACCCGCCGGTATCGCCGAGGCAGGCCGCCAGGATGACCGCCAGGGCCGCGAACATCGCCAGGGCGACGACGCTTGGATGCTTCCGCATGAAATTTCCTCCACACCGCTCGGGTGCGCTCAGGGCCGCGTCGTGCGGCGCGTCGGATGCGCTCGGGCCTTGGGCACCTGGCGCAGAATCTGCGGCATCATACTGCCTTGCTCGGTCCGCACTCAAGGGAAAGTCGCCCCGTATGATCGGCCGCATGGCCGACCTCCCGCCTCGCGTCCGCCTCGTGATCTTCGATCTCGACGGTGTCATCTATCGCTCGGACGACCCGGTGCCGGGCGCGCGCGAGCTCGTCGCGTGGCTGCATGGCGCCGGTGTGAAGGTGCGTTTCGCCACGAACAACTCGATGGTCACGCGCGCCGATTACGTTGAGCGGCTGGGCGCCATGGGCATCCCGACCGCGGTCGCGGAGATCGCCACCTCTGCCTGGGTGACGGGCGAGCACTTGCGCCGGCACGCGCCCGACGTGCGCGCGGTCCTCGGCATCGGCGGGGATGGGATGCGCCAGGAGCTCGTCGCGGCGGGCCTCGAGGTCGTCATGGCCGATGCGGCAGGGCTCTCCGACGAGCCAGGCGGATCACTCTCGCGGCAGTTCGACGCGGTCGTCGTCGGACTCGACCCGGGCCTCGAGTACGCGCGGCTGGCGGTCGCGATGAGCGCCGTCGCCGCCGGCGCCCGGTTCATCGCGACGAACGCGGACGCGCGCTATCCGACGCCGGCCGGGTTCCTGCCCGGCGCGGGAGCGATCGTCGCCGCGCTCGCCACCGCGACGGGGGTGACGCCCGAGGTGGTCGGCAAGCCGGCCCCGGCGATGTTCCGAGCCATCCTCGAGACGAGCGGCGTCCCCGCCGATGAGGCCGTTGTCGTCGGTGACAATCCCGATGCCGACATCGCCGGCGCGCACCGCGCCGGGTGCGCCGCGATCCTCGTCCTGACCGGCGTCGCGGACGCGTCAGACGCGGCCGGCCTCGAGGGTGAACGTGCCCCGGAGGTTGTGGCCGCCGGTCCGGCCGAGGTGCGTCGCCTGCTCGAGCGACGGGTCACGTGACGTTCGCCGCGCGCCACGCGTCCCAGGCCAGCGCCGCATCGGCCCGGAGGGGTGCCATGACGGCGGCCGGCGTGAAGGCGCGGTCGAAGGCATTGAGCGCGATCGCGCTCAGCTCGTCGGGCGTCAGCTTCATCGCCACGGCGCTGCGCGCCATCTCCTCGCTCAGCGACACGCCGGTCACGGTGCGATCGTCGGTCGAGAGCGTGACGCTCACGCCGGCGCGGTGGAAGGCGGCCAGCGGATGTTCTGACAGCCGTTCGACGACGCCGGCCTGCACGTTCGAGGTCGGGCACAGGTCGAGCGTGATGTCGCGCGCGCGCAGCACGTCGAGGAAGGCTTCGTCCCCGTGGGCGCTTGCGCCGTGGGCGATCCGGCGCACGCCGAAGTCGAGGACCTCGCGCACGCGCAGCGACCCGGGCACCTCGCCGGCATGCGCCGTCAGGCCGAGACCGCCCTCGCGGGCCGCCACGAAGGCGATGGCGTGCGGCGGTGACGGCCAGGCGGCCTCGTCGCCGGCCAGGTCGAAGCCGATGACCGGCCGGCCGAAGGCGGCCGCCGCGCGCGCGAGCTCGGCGTTCGCCGCCGGCGGATGCGAGCGCATGGCGGTGACGATGAGGCCGATGAGCGGCGCCGCGCTCCCGAGCCGGGTCGTTGCGCGGGCGACGCCGCGGATCACGGCCTCGATGACGCCGGTGACGCCGAGGCCGCCCTCGATGTGCAGTCGTGGCGCCCAGCGGATCTCGGCGTACGTGATGCCGTCTGACGCCAGGTCCTCGACGAGCTCGGCGGCGGTGCGCTCGAGGGCCTCGGGCGTCTGCATCAGGGCGATCGGCAAGTCGAAGAACGTGAGCAGCTCGGCCTGGTCGCGACAGCGCTCGGGCGCCACCATGCGGCGGCGCGTGTCCTCGAGCGTCAACGGCATGCCGATCTCCGCCGCCAGCTCGACCGCGGTCTCCGGGCGCAAAGAGCCGTCGAGGTGCTGGTGCAGCTCGGCCTTCGGGAGGGCGCGGAAGGAGTCGGGATCCATCGCGCCATGATAGGCATCCGTCCACTCCTGTCCGTTGCGACGGTCGCGGCCGCCCTCGTAGCCGGCCTGGGCGGCGGCGCGCCTCGCCCAGAGATCGACCTCGGGGCACGGCTGCTCGGCATCGAGCGCGCCGGGATCGCGGACGGCCTGCTCGCCGCGCTCGAGACGGAGCTCGTGGTCGCCGTCGACGCGGCTCGTGCCGGCGCGGCGCGCGTCGTCGCCGGCGACGACCCGCCCGCGCCGGAGCTGCGCAGGGCGGCCGAGCTGACGGCCGCCGCCGACGCGGTTGCCGCCGATGCCCGCGAGGCGGTCCTCCGCCTGGACGCGGCGCGGCGGGCGTGGAAGCCCCGAGGTGACTCGCTCGAGCCGGTCACCGATCCCGGCGAGCTCGGCTCGATCGCCACGCAGCTCGAGGCCGCCGCCGGCGTGGCGAACGAGTTCGCGGCCATGCGTGGGCGCACCGGCGCGGTCACGGCGGCGGTGCGCCACGCGCTCGATGCCCTCGACACCGGCGACCTCGACGCGGCACGTCGCCTGCTCGCTGAAGCGCGCTCCGACTACGAGTCGGTCGCGAACTGGGAGGTGGAGCTCGTGACGCTGCCGGTGTGGCTTGATACGGCGGATGCGATGATTCGCGCCGTGGAACGAGTCGTGGACGCCATCGACCGCAACGATTCGGCCTCGGCCGCCGCCGCGGCCGAGGCCTTCGCCGCGCTCGAGGACGAGGCGGCGACGGCGGACCGGGCGGTGCGCATCGCGATGAGCGAGGGTGGCGCCGCCGTCACCGCGGCGCCGCTCGAGCGGCTCGGATCGGTCCTGTCGTCGATCGCGGAGCTGCGATCGACGCTGGCCGCTGTCCGGGCGGCGGCCTCGTGAGCGACGAGGTCGTCGGTCGACGGCTCGCCGACCGGTACCGGATCGATGAGCTCATCGCGCGCGGCGGGATGGCGCGCGTCTACCGGGCCCGTGACGAGCGGCTCGAGCGGGACGTGGCCGTCAAGCTGCTCTCCGCGCCATACGCGGACGACCCCGACTTCACGTCGCGCTTCCTCGACGAGGCCCGGGCGGCGGCGTCGCTGTCGCATCCGAGCCTCGTCCACGTCTACGACTCGGGAAGCGATGACGGGGCGCACTTCATCGTCATGGAGCTGCTCGATGGCCATCGAACGCTGCGCCAGGTGCTCGACGAGCGCGGGCGTCTCACCCGCGACGAGGTGCTGCGCGTCGGCCGGGAGCTGCTCGCCGGGCTGCGGGTCGTCCACGCGCAGGGGCTCGTGCACTGCGACGTGAAGTCGGCGAACGTCATGATCGGTCCCGGTCCGGCGAAGCTCATCGACTTCGGCATCGCCAGCGAGCCGCACGAGGGCACGGAGGGCGACACGAGCATCGGGTCGCTGCACTTCATGTCGCCCGAGCAGCTGCACGGCGAGGCGCTGACGCCATCGAGCGACCTGTTCAGTCTCGGCGCGGTGCTGTACGAGGCGCTCACCGGCCGCCCACCGTATCCGGGCGAGACGCCGGAGGAGGTGAGCGCCGCGCACGCTGCGGGCGCCGTTCGCCCGCCTTCGACGATGGTCGACGGCGTGCCCGGTCGGCTCGACGAGGCGGTCCTGCAGGCGCTGCGCCGAGACCCGGCATCGCGCTTCCGGAGCGCCGAGGCGATGCGCGTTGCGCTCGACGCCGCGGTTTCCGCCGTCGAGGCCGACCGCGAGGAGGTGACGCGCGTCGTTCCGACCTCGTTGCCCGGCACGACCGACGCGTCCGGCTACGTGCCGCCTCCGGCCCCCGTGGCGCGACCGGCGCCCGCGTCACCGGCGCGGGGGGCGCCGGCCCGCGAGCCACGCCGCCGCTCATCCGCAGCCCAGCGCCGCGCCGGCAGCGTGTGGGGCCTGCTCGGCACCCTGCTCGTGCTCGGCGCCGCGGCGCTCGTCGTCGTCCTCGTCATCGTCCCGTTGCTGCAGCTCGGACAGGGCGGCGGCGCCGGGCCGGGCTCGCCGACCACCGCTCCTACGTCGCCCTCGGATTCGAACGTCGTCGTCGTTCCCCAGGTCGTCGGCCAGCCGACCGCGGACGCGATCGCGCGAGCCCGCGAGGTGGGCCTGAACTGGACGGTCCGCTGCGCCCAGGACCCGTCGCAGCCGGAGGGGATCATCGACCAGGAGCCGCCCGCCGGCACCGAGGTCGCCCGCGGCTCCGCGTTCACGATGTTCTCGGCGCGGATCTCGGACTGCCGCTAGGCACCCTATACTCGACCACGTTCCCGCCGAACCCCTCACGTCAAGGAGCCTGATGAGCATGCGCCTGCGCGCTGTCCCCGCTGCGCCCGCCACCGTCGAAGCCGATGTGCTGGCCGTGCCGATCTACCGCGAGGACGCGGAGCTCACCGGCGACCTCGCTGAGCTGGACGCCGCCTCCGGCGGCGCGATCCGGGACGCGATCGCGTGGGGCGAATTCAACGCCGTCGAGCACGCATCGGCGCTCGTCGATTCCGGCGACCTTCCGGCCGGACGGCTCCTGCTGCTCAATGCCGGTGTCCGCGGCCGGGGGGCCTGGCGAGCTCGCCGTCTCGCCGCGATGGCGACGCGCCGCCTGAATGGACGCGGGGCGCGGACGCTCGCGCTCTGGCTGCGCGACGAGGAGGGCCGCGACGCGTGGAGCGCGGCCGCGGCCGGCGCCGTGGCGGGGACGTATCGGTCGACGGCCATCTACGGTCGGGTGCGCGATACCGAGGCCATGGATCGCTCCGTCGACGAGGTGCTCGTGCTCGGAGCGGAGCAGGCTGCGCTCGACGAGGGGACCCAGATCGGCGAGGGGATGGCGTTCGGTCGCGATCTCGCGAACCGAGCGGCGAACGACCTCTATCCCGAGCGGATGGCCGAGGTCGCGCGTGAGCTCGAGGCCGACGGCTGCAGCGTCGAGGTCCTCGGCCCGGCTGAGATGGAGGAGCTCGGCATGGGGCTGCTCCTCGGGGTGGGGCAGGGAGCCGAGCACGGCCCGCGGCTCATCGCCATCAAGCTGCCCGGCTGGGAGGCGGGTGGCGATCGGCGCCTGGCGATCGTGGGCAAGGGCGTCTGCTTCGACTCCGGCGGCCTGAGCATCAAGCCGGCGGAGAACATGGGCGACATGAAGCACGACAAGTCGGGAGCCGCCGCCGTCATCGCCGCCGCCCGCACGGTCGCTCGGCTCGCCCCGGAGACCCCGCTCATGGCCGTGGCGCCGATGGTCGAGAACATGCCCGGCGGCAACGCCCAGCGCCCGGGCGACGTCGTGAAGGCGATGAACGGGATGACGGTAGAGGTGACGAACACCGATGCGGAGGGTCGCCTCATCCTGGCCGATGCGATGACCTGGGCCGAGCGCGAGGGCGCGACCCACGTCGTCGACGTCGCCACGCTGACCGGCGCCTGCGTTGTCGCCTTCGGCGACCAGGTGAGCGCGTATTTCGCGCGTCCGCAGGAGTGGGGCGCGCAGGTCGGGGAGGCGGCCGAGGCGGCGGGGGAGTGGTTCTGGGAGATGCCCCTCGTCGTCGAGTACCGCACGAGCTACGACTCCCCGCACGCCGACATCGTCAACTCCGGCAGCCGTGACGGGTCGCTCATCAAGGCGGCGGTCTTTCTCTCCGAGTTCGTGACCGTGCCGTGGGTGCACGTGGACATCGCCGGCACCGCCTACCTGGGGGCGGAGAAGCCCTACGGCCCGAAGGGTGCGACTGGCTCCGCCGTCGGCGCGCTCGTCAGGCTCGCGCTCGACTTCGCCGAGTGACGACGAGCCCCGCCGTTCGGGCGGGGCTCGCGGCTAGGTCACGGAGCGGGTGGTCAGCGGTCGTCGTCGAGCGCGTCGCGCGCGTCGTCCTTCGCCTCGCCCCACGTGTTCTGGACGTTGCCTTCGACCTGGTCCGCCTTGCCTTCCGCCTCGGTCGAGGCGTCGTCGGTCAGGTCGCCCCACTCCTCTTTCACCTTGCCACCGGCCTCCTTGAGGGGGCCTTCGACGCGATCACTGTCCACGTGCGTTCCTCCCGAATGCGAGTGCCGGCGTGAGCGCCGGACGAGGACCGCTATGGCAGGTCCCGTGCCAGCGGCGGGAGCGATGCGGACCATCGGCCTATGGCGGGCGGGGGTCGTGCGCATAGGATGGTGGTGCGGCGGCGCACCGGATCGCCGCTCGGAGCCCACACCGCCAAGGAGGCAGGGTTGACCCTCGTGACGCTCGGCGTCGGCGTGCTGTTCGCGATTGCCGGCGCGCTCGCCGAACGGCTCGCCAGCGTCTGGCCGGCGGACGAGGCGCGCGGTCGAGCCCCCGGCCCCCGAACCGTGGTTCTCGCCGCTGTCAGCGGGGTCGCGGCGTCGGCGATCGTGGCGCGTTCGGAGCTCCCGTGGTGGGCGACGGCGGCCTACCTCGGGCTGCTGGCGCTCCTGCTCGTCCTGGCCGCCACGGACCTCGAGCAGCGACGCCTGCCGCACGTCGTGCTCGATCCGCTCATCGTGCTCGCGGTCCTCTTCGTGCCGTTCAACCCGTCGGTCGAGCCGCTCGACGCGCTCATCGGAGCCGTCGCGGCCGTCGCCTTCCTCGGGGGTGTCGCGCTCGTCGTGCGTGGTGGCCTGGCGCTCGGCGACCTCTACCTCGTCACGCCGATCGGTCTCATGCTCGGCTGGCCGGTCATCTTCGTCGCCCTCTTCGTGGCCGCGTTCCTGGCCGCAGGCGCGAGCCTCGCCCTGCTCGCAGCACGTCGCGTCGGCATGCGCAGCTACATCCCGTTCGGCCCGTTCCTCGTCGCGGGTGCCGTGCTCGCCCTCCTCCTCGACGGGCGAGCGCTCACGATCGTGCGCTAGGGGATTCGACCGAACACCCGTTCACTGCTACGCTTCGGCCGATGCATCCGGCTATCCAGCGTCGGCGCCGTCACCTGATGATGACGCGCCGAACAACGCGACGCGGTTCGCAGCGCCGCGGGCTTGCGACGTTCCTGCTCGTCATCCTCGGCGTCTTCGGGCTGACCTTCGTCGGCTCGATCATGGGCACTGCCGGCGGCATGTTCGCGGCGTACAGCTACTTCGCCACCGGGCTGCCGGAACCGAACATCCTCGACGACATCGTGCCCGCCGAGTCGACGTACGTCTACGACCGCTCCGGCGAGCGCCTCCTCGCCCGATTCGAATGCCAGAACCGCGAGGCGGTGACGTTCGAGGAGCTGCCCGAGATCATCTGGCAGGCGACCGTGGCGTCCGAGGATCGCACGTACTGGGAGAACAACGGCGTCGACTTCCAGGGCACCGTGCGCGCCGCGCTCGCGAACCTGGATGCCGGGAGGGTCGTGCAGGGCGCCTCGACGATCACCCAGCAGGTGATCGACTATGCCCGCGTCCTGCAGGTGGAGGGCGAGTCGACGCAGATCGACCCTGGCGCGACCCCGGCGCCGAGCATCGTCGCGGTCGATCCAGACGCCCCGGCCGCGGAGACCGACGAGCAGGCGGAGACCGATGTCTGCGAGCCGCCCGAGCCGAGCACCTCGACCGACCTCGACGACAAGATCCGCGAGAACATCCTCGCCATGCAGGTCACGGCCGAGTATCCGGGCCGCGCGGGCAAGGAGCGCATCCTCGAGACGTACCTCAACCTCATCTACTACGGGAACGGCTCGTACGGCATCAAGGCCGCGGCCGCGAACTACTTCGGCCTGACCGACCTGTCGCAGATGACGATCTCGCAGGCCGCCTTCCTCGCGGCGCTGCCGCAGCGTCCGTCGGTGCTCGATCCGTACCAGAACCCCGGCGGCGAGCCGGGCAGCGAGGCGGCCGCGGCCGACGCGCTCTTCGAGCGCGACCTCGTCCTCGGCGCGATGCAGGAGGAGGGGTACATCACCGCCAGTCAGGTGCGAGAGGCGCGCAACACGACCTGGCTCGAGATGAACCCGAGCCGCCTCACGAGCATCCTCGTCGAGCCCCACTTCAGCTTCCGCGTCCAGCTCGAGGCGGAGCGCATCCTCGCGGCGCTCGGGGTGGAGGACCCGAAGGCGGCCGTGCGCATCGGCGGCTACCGGATCACGACGACCCTCGACTACGAGCTGCAGCAGGAGGCGAAGCGCCTTGTGAGCCAGTGGGTCACGACGCTCAATTCTTTCAACGTCAACAACGGGGCGATGGTGTCGATCGACTCGGCCACCGGCGAGATCGTCGCCTACGTCGGGTCGGTCGACTACCGGAACCGAGAGGACCCGCGGGTCCAGGGCCAGTACGACATTGCCGCCCTCGCGCTGCGCCAGCCGGGATCGGCCTTCACGCCGATTACGTACGCCTCCGCGTTCCAGTCGCGCAGCGCGACGGTCGCGACGATGCTCGTCGACGCGATGACCGAGTTCGGGCTGGGGGGATCGAGCTCGTATCGGCCGACGAACGCCGACATCCACGAGCACGGCCCGGTCCTGGCGGTCGACGCGCTCCGCTACTCCCTGAACATTCCGTCGGTCAAGATGCAGTACCTCGTCGGATCGCGGACGACGGCCGACTTTGCCGAGTCGCTCGGCATCGCGAGCGCCGACATCATCATGGCCCAGGACCCGGGCCTGACCCTCGCTCTCGGGGCCGTCCCGGTCAACCTGACGAACATGACGCAGGCGTACACGACGTTCGCGCAGCAGGGCGAGCTGAATCCGGCGACGACGATCATCGAGATCCGTGACCGGAACAACCGGGTCGTCTACACGCGCGAGGACAACGGCCCGGCGGTGACGCAGCCGATGACGCGCGCGGAGGCGTACCTGCCGCACTTCATCCTCGAGGGGAACACCGACCCGGCGCGGAACATCCTGTGGGGGGAGCGCGCGCAGCTCAACACGGCCGACGGCCAGCGCCGGCCGGCCGGCTTCAAGAC
>DATKDB010000028.1:0-10994 GCA_035512895.1 Binatia bacterium
GTGACGGCGACCTTGCTCTCGATGAACTCGAGGCCCGCGTTCAGCCCGGTGATGACGATGAAGAGCGCGGCGAGCAGGACGAGCATGAGCACGACCGTCGCGGTCGCGGCGAGGCTCATCATCGCGTTGCGCCAGAAGCCCTGCCAGGCGCGGACGACGCTGAAGCCGATGAAGCGCAGGAACGGCATCGGTCAGTACTCGCGCTCGTAGGCCGCCGCGACCTCGTCGCGGACGAGGAGGCCGCCCTCGAGCGCCAGCACCCGGCGGCGCATCGCGTTCACGATCTCCTGGTTGTGCGTCGCCATCAGGACCGTCGTGCCGAGCTGGTTGATCTGGATGAGGAGCTGGATGATCTCCCAGCTCGTCACCGGATCGAGGTTGCCGGTCGGCTCGTCGGCGATGAGGATCGGCGGATCGTGCACGAGGGCCCGCGCGATCGCCGTGCGCTGCTGCTCGCCGCCCGAGAGCTGCGTCGGCAGGTGGTGGGCATGCTCGTGCAGGCCGACGAGGTTGAGCAGCTGCGGGACGCGGCGGCGCACCCGGGCGCCGGACGCCCCGGTCACCTCGAGGGCGAAGGCGACGTTCTCGGCGACCGTCTTGTTCGGCAGCAGGCGAAAGTCCTGGAACACGATCCCGATCCGGCGCCGCAGGCCCGGCACCTGGCCGCGCCGCATCCGCAGCAGGTCGCGCCCGGCCACCCGGACCTGCCCGCTCGTCGGGAGCTGCTCCCGGATGAGGAGGCGGATGAACGTGCTCTTCCCGGCGCCCGACGGTCCGACGAGGAAGACGAAGTCGCCGCGGTCGATCCTGACGTTCACGTCGGCGAGGGCGACCTTGCCGTTCGGGTACGTCATGCCGACGTCCACCATGCTGATGACCGGCGCGTCGGGATCTGCGGTGCGCGTACGTCGGCGCAGAAGGGATGTCATCGGTTCCTGGCCGATGGTAGCCGGATCAGGCCGCGGGCGACGGATCTCCCTCGCCCACCCGCGAGCGCAGGTAGCCCTCGATGAACGCGTCCAGGTCGCCGTCGAGGACGGCGGACGGGTTGCTCGTCTCGACGCCGGTCCGCAGGTCCTTGACCATCGTGTACGGCTGCAGGACGTAGCTGCGGATCTGGTTGCCCCAGCCCGCCTCCACGTGCTCGCCGCGCAGGCGCGCCATCTCGGCCTCGCGCTCCTCCTCCTGGCGCTCGATGAGCTTCGCCCGCATGACGGCCATCGCCCGCTCGCGGTTCTGGTGCTGGCTCCGCTCGCTCTGGACGGCCACGACGAACCCGGTCGGCAGGTGGGTGAGCCGCACGGCCGAGTCGGTCTTGTTGACGTGCTGGCCGCCGGCCCCGCTGGCCCGATACGTGTCGACGCGCAGCTCTCGTTCGTCGATCTCGATCGCCGCGTCCTCGGGAACCTCCGGCATCACCTCGACGAGCGCGAAGCTCGTGTGCCGGCGCTTCTGCGAGTCGTACGGGCTGATCCGGACGAGGCGGTGGACGCCGCGCTCGCTGCGCAGCCGCCCGTACGCCCAGCGGCCGTCGATTCCGAAGCTGACCGACTTCAGGCCGGCCTCCTCGCCCTCGGTGGCCTCGAGGATCTCCGTTCGGAATCCGCTGCGCTCCGCCCAGCGCAGGTACATGCGCAACAGCATCTCGGCCCAGTCCTGGCTCTCGGTCCCGCCGGCGCCCGCATGGATCGAGACGATCGCGCCGCGCTCGTCGAACGGCTCGCCGAGCAGGAGCTGCTGTTCCATACGCCCCCAGTCCGCCTGCAGCGCCGCGAGGTCACGCTCGAGGTCGGGCTGGAGGGCGGCCGCCTCGGCTGGGTCCGCCGCCGCCATCTCGGCCATCTCGGCCAGTCCGGCCGCCCGCTGCCCGAGGTCGTTCCAGGCAGCGATGGCGGAGCGCAGCTCCTCGGCGCGGCGCATGATCGTCTGCGCCTCGGCGGGGTCGTTCCACAGGTCGGGATCGGACGCGCGCTGCGTCAGCTCGCTGAGCTCGGCCTCGTCGCTGGCGAGGTCAAAGACGCACCGCGGTGTCGCGCACGAGCTCAGCCAGGCGCTGGGCCTCGTCCCTAATTGCGTCCAAGCGAAGCCACCATCGGGAGCTCCATCTCGGTGAGCCGGCTCTGCTTCGTGCGCACCTTCGCCGGGTTCACGCAGGGGCAGTAGTCCTGGCGGGGGCAGACGCCGCAGTTGCCGTCACAGTCGAGCGTGGCCGCGTAGCTGCAGCGCATGCAGTCACGCTCGCACATGATGAGGTCTTCGTAGGGTTGGGAGGGGTCTCGGAAGCGGGTGACCGGTGGGAGGTGGGCCGCCGTGCTGAGGGGGAGTGGGACGGAGACCCTTGGAGGTGCGGTCAACTGCTTCAACGAATCCCTCCACCTTGCGGAGATCGCGGGCCTCTCCGTGCCGCGCGATCGCTGTTCCGACCATCCTAGCGATCCGTTCAGATATCGCAACCCCGCGGGCCGGTTCCGGCGTGCGATCCTTTGTGCGCCATGCCCGACCCGTTCCACGTCATCCTCGGTTGCATCGCGCTGCTGTGCATCGCGCTCTATCCGATCCGTCGCTGGCAGCGCAGCCGCCGCCGCTACGGCGACGATGAGCGCCCTGATGGGGAGGGTTGAAAGCCGATCAGGCCCCGTGGCACTTCTTGAACTTCTTGCCGGAGCCGCACCAGCACGGGTCGTTGCGGCCGATCTTCGGGCCCGAGCGCGCCTGGCCTCGCCCGTTGCCGCCACCGGCGACCGCCGTGGCGGTCGCCGCGCCGGCGGCCGAGGAGGTCGTGCCGGCGACGGCCGCGCGTCCCTCGACGACGTTGCGGGCCATCGGTCGCGGATGGGGCGGATGCTGCTGGACGGTGACGCGGAAGATCGTGTGCGTCACGTCGTGGCGGATCGTCGCCTTCAGCTCGTCGAACATCCGGTACGCCTCGATCTTGAACTCGTTCAGCGGGTCGCGCTGCGAGTACGCGCGCAGCCCGATGCCGCGGCGCATGTCGTCGATGGCGGTGAGATGCTCGACCCACAGCGAGTCGATGACGCGCAGCATGACGAGCCGCTCGAGGACGGCGATCGCCTCGTCGCCGGTGTCGGCCCGCTTGCGCTCGTAGCGCTCGCGCACGAGCTCGGTCAGCCGCTCCGTGACCTCCTCCGTCTCTCGCGCGTCGTCGAGGAAGCGCAGGTCCGCATCGGTCAGTGACGGGACCATGCTCGTCAGCTGGGCCCGGAGTCCCTCGAGGTTCCACTCGCTGTGGTGCTCGGCGGCCGTGTGGTCGGCCACGAGGCCGGCGATCTCGTCGTCGAGCATCGCCTCGATCGTCGGTCCGAGGTTCGACGAGCGCAGGATCCGGTCGCGCTCGCGGTAGATCGTCTCGCGCTGCCGGTTGATGACGTCGTCGTACTGGACGACGTGCTTGCGGGTGTCGAAGTTGTAGCCCTCGACCCGGGACTGGGCGTTCTCGATCGTCTTGCTGACCATCTTCGACTCGAGCGCCGTGTCCTCGGTGAAGCCGAGGGTCCGCATGATGCCCTGCACGCGATCGTTCGCGAAGCGGCGCATGAGGTCGTCCTCGAGGGAGAGGTAGAAGCGCGACGAGCCCGGGTCGCCCTGCCGGCCGGCGCGGCCGCGCAGCTGGTTGTCGATCCGGCGCGCCTCGTGCCGCTCGGTCCCGATGATGTGCATGCCGCCCGCCGTGAGGACCTTCTCCTTGTCCGCCGCGCAGATCGCCTCGGCCTCGGCGAGCGCGGCGGCGTGCTGCTCGGGCGTCGCCTCGAGGACGTTCGTGCCCTGCCGGTGCAGGATCTCCGCGGCGAGCGCGTCCGGGTTGCCGCCGAGCAGGATGTCGGTCCCGCGCCCCGCCATGTTCGTCGCGATCGTCACCGCGCCCGAGCGTCCGGCCTGGGCGATCACCTCCGCCTCCCGCTCGTGGAATTTGGCGTTCAGGACGTGGTGCTTGATGCCGCGCCGCTTGAGCATGTCCCCGAGCATCTCGGAGACCTCGACGCTGATCGTCCCGACGAGGACGGGCCGGCCCCTCTCGTGCTCCTCGACGATCTCGTCGGCGACCGCGGTCCACTTGCCCTTCTGGCTGGCGTAGACGAGATCGGCGAAGTCGTCGCGGATCATCTCGCGGTGCGTCGGGATGACGACGACCTCGAGGTTGTAGATCTTCGCGAACTCCTCCGCCTCGGTCTCGGCGGTGCCCGTCATGCCGGCGAGCTTGTCGTACATGCGGAAGTAGTTCTGGAACGTGACGGTGGCGAGCGTGCGCTGCTCGCTGCGAACCGACACGCCCTCCTTCGCCTCGACCGCCTGGTGCAACCCCTCCGACCAGCGCCGGCCGGGCATGAGCCGTCCCGTGAACTCGTCGACGATGATGACCTCGCCGTCCTTGACGACGTAGTCGCGGTCGCGCTTGTAGAGGACCTCGGCCTTGAGCGCCTGCTCGAGGTGGCGAGCGAGGCTGAAGTCGTCGGCGAACATGTTCTCGACGCCCAGCCAGCCCTCCATCTTGTCCGTGCCGGCCTCGGTGATGGCGACCTGCTTGAACTTCTCGTCGACGACGTAGTCCTCCTCCGCCTTCAGGCGCGGGACGATCGCGGCGAACTGCTGGTACTTGTCGGCCGACTCCTCGGCATTGCCGCTGATGATGAGCGGCGTGCGCGCTTCGTCGATGAGGATGTTGTCGACCTCGTCGACGATCGCGAAGAAGTGGCCGCGCTGCGCGCGCCCGGCGAGCTCGACGACGAGGTTGTCGCGCAGGAAGTCGAAGCCGAACTCGTTGTTCGTGCCGTACGTCACGTCGGCCGCGTACGCCTCCTGTCGCGTGGCCGGGCGCAGGTCGCGCAGCCGCTCGTCGGTCTGCGGGTAGTCCGGGTCGTACCGGAAGGCGCCTTCGTGCTGAATCGAGCCGACGCTCATGCCGAGCCGATGGAAGACGGCGCCGATCCATTGCGCGTCGCGCTTCGCCAGGTAGTCGTTCGTCGTCACGACGTGGACGCCCCGCCCGACGAGCGCGTTCAGGAATGCGGCGAGCGGCGCGACGAACGTCTTGCCCTCGCCGGTGCGCTGCTCGGCGATCGCGCCGCGGTGGAGCACGATGCCGCCCATGATCTGGACGTCGTAGTGGCGCTTGGCGAGCGCCCGGATCATCGCCTCGCGGACCGAGGCGAACGCCTCCGGCAGGAGCTCCTCCAGCGCGGCGTTGATCCGCGCCAGCTCGGCCTCGCGCTGCCGCTTCAGGCGGTCGGCCAGGCGCGCGGCATCGGCGCCGGCGAGCGCCGAGTCGACAGCGTCCTCGTCGGGATCGGTCTCGCGCAGCTCGATTGGCTGCATGATCTCGCCGATCTCGTCTTGCAGGCGCGCGCGGAGCACATCGGTCCTGGCGGCCAGCTCGGCGTCGGAGAGGGCCTGGATCTCGGGCTCGAGCGCGTTGATGCGATCGACGAGCGGCTGGAGGGCCCGGACCTCGCGGTCGTTTGAGTCCCCCAGGCGGGAGAGGAACTTGAACATCGGGAGGCCGAGTATAGACTGATGCGGGCGTCTTCCCCGCGGCGGCTCCCTCGTCAGCTGGCGCTGACCCGGAAGGGCTCGGGCTCGAGCGTGTCCGTTTCCTCTGCCGCCTCGTCCCAGAAGGTCATCTCCTCGACCATCTGGACCTCGGAGCTGAAGAGGGCCCCGACGCTCTCGCCGCGATGGATGCGCTTGATCGCCTCGCCGAAGAGCGGCGCGACGGACAGGACCGTGATGCGCTCGTCGTCGACCCCGGCCGGGAGCGGGACGGTATCGGTGACGACGACCTCGGTGATCGGGCTCTCCGCGATCCTCTCGAACGCGTCGCCCGAGAAGATGCCGTGCGTGGCACACGAGTAGATCGCGCGCGCCCCGGCCGCCTGCAGCGCCCCGACCGCCTCCATGAGCGAGCCGGCGGTGTCGATCTCGTCGTCGATGATGACCGCAGTCTTGCCTTCCACCTCGCCGATGATGTTCATGACCTCGGTCCGGTCCTCGTTGCCGAGGCGACGCTTCTCCACGATCGCGAGCGGCGCGGCGAGCAGCTCCGCGAAGTTGCGGGCCTTCTTCGCGAAGCCGAGCTCGCTGACGACGACGATGTCGTCGAGCTGCTTCGACTTGATGTGGGCGCAGATGAGGTTGACGGCGGTGAGCTCGTCGACCGGGATGCTGAAGAAGCCCTGGATCTGGCCCTGGTGGAGGTCCATCGTCAGGACCCGGTCGGCGCCGGCGACGGTGAGCATGTCGGCGATGAGGCGCGCCGTGATCGGCACGCGCGGCTGGTCCTTCTTGTCGGAGCGCCCGTAGCTGTAGTGCGGGATGACGGCCGTGATCCGCCCGGCGCTCGCCCGTTTGAAGGCGTCGATCATGATGAGCAGCTCCATGATCGACTGGTTCACCGGCCGGCTCGTGGGCTGGACGAGGAAGACGTCCTGCTCGCGCACGTTGTCGAGGATGCGGACGAAGATGTTCTCGTTCGCGAACTGGAAGACCTCGACGGCACCGATCTCGGTGCGCAGGTAGCGGCAGATGCGCTCGGCAAGGGGTCGATTGGCGTTGCCGGCGTAGATGCTGAACTCGTCGGCGTACATCGCGTCGTCTCCTGCGGCGCTCACTCAGGCTTCGCGATTCTACCCGACGCAGCGGGGCGATCCCCGCCGCGCTCACCTATTCGGGGTCCGGAAGCTCCTCCGGCGGGCGGTCGTCGACGAAGACGGTGATCGAGACGATGCGGTCGTCCGCCTGCGGCTTCATGACCGTGACGCCGCGCGAGGGGCGCCGGTAGCGGTTGATGCCCCCGACCTCGGTGCGCAGGATCGTCCCGAGCTCGGTGATGAGCATGAGCTCCTCGTCCTCGCGACCGACGAGGCGGATCGCGGCGACGTCGCCGGTGTCGGCGTTCAGCGAGTTCGCGATGACACCGCCGGTGGCGCGGTGCTTCACCGGGAACTCGGCGACGTCGGTCCGCTTGCCGAAGCCCTGCTCGGTGACGACGAGGACCTGCTGCTCGAGATGCTCGACGACCTCCATGCCGATGACCTCGTCGTCGCGCTTCAGGCGGATCGCGCTGACGCCCTGCGTGCCGCGGCCGAGCGGGCGGACCTCCGACTCGCGGAAGCGTGCCGCCTGGCCCTTCTTCGTGGCGACGATGATGTCGTTCTGGCCATCGGAGAGGCCGACCCACTGCAGCTCGTCGCCGTCGATGAGGTTGATCGCGATGAGGCCGTTCGCGCGGATCTTCGCGTAGTCCTCGAGCGAGGTCTTCTTGATCATCCCCCGGCGCGTCGCCATGACGAGGTAGTGCCCGGGCTCGAACTGCGGCAGGCTGATGATCGCGCTGACGTACTCGCGCTGCTCGACCTGGACGCCGGGCAGGTTGATGATCGGCAGCCCCTTCGCCTGGCGCGAGGCGTCGGGCAGCGTGTGCACCTTCGTGATGAAGACGCGTCCGCGGTTCGTGAAGAAGAGGATGTTGTCGTGCGTGTTCGCCACGACGAGGTGGCGCACGGCGTCCTCCTCGCGCGTGAGCATCGCGAGCTTGCCCTTGCCCCCGCGGCGCTGCGATCGGAACGTGCCGATCGGCTGGCGCTTGATGTACCCGCGCTGGCTGAGCGTGACGACGACGTCCTCCGACGCGACGAGATCCTCCGCGGTCAGCTCGCGGTTCACGTCGGCCTGGATGCGCGTCTTGCGGTCGTCGCCGTAGCGCTTCACGAGGTCGGCGAGCTCGTCCTTGATGACGAGGAGGATCTTGCGCGGGTTGGCGAGCAGGTCCTCGAGCTCGCTGATGAGCTGGATGATTGCCTTGTACTCGTCCTCGATCTTCTTGCGCTCGAGCGCGGCGAGGCGCCGCAGCTGCATCTCGAGGATCGCGTTCGCCTGCACGTCGGTCAGGCCGAAGCGCTTGATGAGCGCCTGGCGGGCCGCGTCGACGTCGGCCGCCGCACGAATCGTCGCGATGACCTCGTCGAGGTTGTCGAGGGCGATCTTCAGGCCCTCGAGGATGTGGGCGCGCTCCTGCGCCCGCGCCAGGTCGAACTCGGTGCGCCGCCGAACGACGTCGCGACGGTACGTGATGTAGTGCTCGAGCATGCGCTTCAGGCCGAGCGTCTGCGGCTGACCGTCGACGAGCGCCAGGATGTTCGCGCTGAAGCTCGTCTGGAGGGCGGTGTGCTTGAAGAGCTGCTGCATGACCGTGTGCGGCGAGCCGTCACGCTTGACCTCGACGACGATCCGCATCCCGTCTCTGTCGCTTTCGTCGCGAATGTCGCCAACGTCGGTGATCTTCTTCGTTCCGACGAGATCGGCCATCTTCTCGATGAGCGTCGACTTGTTGACCTGGTACGGAAGCTCGGTGACGACGACCCCCATCCGGCCGGGGCGCACCTCCTCGAACGCGACCTGCCCTCGGATGATGACCCGGCCGCGACCCGTGGCGTACATGTGACGGATCGAGTCGATGCGCTCCTTCTCACCGGTGATGCTGTTGCGCACGTCCTCGAAGCGGAAGATCGTGCCGCCGGTCGGGAAGTCGGGTCCGGTGACGATCTCGCACAAGTCGTCGACGGTCAGGTCGGGGTTGTCGATGAGGGCGCCGATCGCCGTGCACACCTCGACGAGGTTGTGCGGCGGGATGTTCGTCGCCATGCCGACGGCGATCCCCGACGACCCGTTGACGAGGAGGTTCGGCAGCTTCGACGGCAGGACGACCGGCTGGCGGAGGCGGCCGTCGTAGTTGTCGACGAAGTCGACCGTCTCCTTCTCGATGTCGGCGAGCATCTCGTCGGTGATCGAGGCCATCCGTGCCTCGGTGTAGCGCATGGCGGCCGGCGGGTCGCCGTCGACCGAGCCGAAGTTCCCCTGGCCGTCGACGAGCGGGTACCGCAGGCTGAAGTCCTGCGCCATGCGCACGAGCGTCTCGTACAGGGCCAGGTCGCCGTGCGGGTGGTACTTGGCCATCGCCTCGCCGACGACGCCCGCGCACTTGCGGTAGGCCGCCGTGGAGCGCAGCCCCATCTCGTGCATCGTGTAGAGAATTCGCCGGTGCACCGGCTTGAGGCCGTCGCGCACGTCGGGCAGCGCGCGCGCGACGATGACGCTCATCGCGTAATCGATGTACGCGGTGCGCATCTCGTCCTCGATCGCGACCGGCCGGACGTTGCCGATCCTGTCCATCTCCATCGGTCTAGCGGTACCTCGTCGCGGATGTCGCGTTTGTCGCGTATGTCGTCATTATTCGCCGCCGGTGCCCGGTTCGATACCGTAGCGAGCCTTCAGATCGGCCTTCTCGCTCGGGCTCGCGCCGAGGTAGCGGCCGCGCCCCTCGGCGATGAGCCGGCCGTCGGGGCCGCGCACCTCGCCATGGACCTCGTAAATGCGTCGTCGCCGCTCGGTGACGCGACCGGTGGCGACAAGCGCCTCGCCAGGCGTCGCCGGCGACCGGTAGCGAACGGTCATCTCGGCCGTCACCGCCCACGAGTCGTAGCTCGATGGTGCCCACGCCATGACCTCGTCGAGCAGCGTGGCGACGATCCCGCCGTGCACCTTGTCGCTCCAGCCGACGAAGTCGTGCCCGGGGGTCCACGTCGTGCTGGCGGTGCCGTCGCCAAGCTCGATGTGCAGGCGCATGCCGATCGGGTTGTCGCGCCCGCAGGCGAAGCAGTTGTGATCGGCGAAGGCGTAGCGGCGACCGTCGTCGGCGACGACGACCTCGCTGTTCCCGATGCTCGCAGGCGGCTGTTCCATGACTACCAGGGATTGTCCCCCTCCTCGGCGTCGTACTGGTCGGATCCCCACTCGTCGTCATCCGAGCGGCGCAGGCACTGGTCGGCGATCGCCAGCGCGAACGCGTGGCTCACCGCGTACGAGTCGCGCAGCATGTTCACCGCCTCGCGGCGGTCGCCAACGCCGTTCGCCTCGAGCAGCTCGCACCACTCGTCCAGGCTGCGCCCCGTCTTGTTCGCCACCTGCCGGATGTCGGCCGCGTGTCGTGATGGCATCGGTCTGATCGCCTCTTTTCGTGTCGGTTGTCAACTCAGATGTCGAGGTTGCGGACCTTGCGGGCCTCGCCGCGGATGAAGTCGCGCCGTGGCTCGACCTTCTCGCCCATGAGCGTGCTGAAGATGTCGTCCGCCTCCGAGGCGTCGCCCACGTCGACGCGCAGCAGGGTGCGGGTGTCGGGGTTCATCGTCGTCTCCCACAGCTGGTCGGCGTTCATCTCGCCGAGCCCCTTGAAGCGCTGGACGCTGACGTTCTTCGTCTTGCCCTCGCGCGACAGCTCCTTGACCGCGATGTCCCGCTCCTTCTCGCTCGTCGCGTAACGCGTCACCTTGCCGGTGCTGACCCGGTAGAGCGGGGGCTGGCAGATGTACAGGTACCCGTTCGCGATGATCTCGGGCATGTGGCGGTAGAAGAAGGTGAGCAGCAGCGTGCTGATGTGCGCCCCGTCGACGTCGGCGTCGCTGAGGAGGCAGATCCGGTGGTAGCGGAGCTTGGTGATGTCGAACGTCTCGCCGATGCCGGCGCCGAGCGCGATGACGAGCGGCCGGATCTTGTCGCTCGAGAGGACCCGGTCGAGGCGCGCCTTCTCGACGTTGAGCATCTTGCCGAACATCGGAAGGATGGCCTGGAAGCGGCGGTCGCGTCCCTGCTTCGCTGAGCCGCCGGCGGAGTCGCCCTCGACGATGTAGAGCTCCGATCGAGCCGGATCACGCTCTTGGCAGTCGGCCAGCTTGCCGGGCAGCGCCATGCCCTCGAGGGCGCCCTTGCGAATGACGAGATCGCGCGCCTTGCGCGCCGCCTCGCGCGCTCGCGCGGCGGTGAGGCACTTCTCGATGATCCGCCGGCCGTCCGCCGGGTTCTCCTCGAGGTGCTGCACGATGCCCTCGGTCACGACGTTCTGGACGATGCCCTTGACGTCGGCGTTGCCGAGCTTCGCCTTCGTCTGCCCCTCGAACTGGGGGTCGGTGAGCTTGACGCTGATGACC
>DATKDB010000029.1:0-2256 GCA_035512895.1 Binatia bacterium
TCAGAAGGTGAAGGGCCCGATCGTGCTCGTCTGCAACCTGCTGACCGAGGGGCGTGGGATGTGGCACTTCACGGCGGGCGAGGCCGTGCGGCAGATGAGCGCGGCCATCGGCCGGCCCATCGACGTCGTCCTGATCAACACGGCCCGGCCCTGCGACGAGACGCTGCAGCGTTACCTCGCCGAGCACAAGCAGCCGCTCGCGACGGGAGAGCTCCCTCCCTCGTGCGAGGCGGTCTACGGCGATTTCTGGCGCGGCGAAATCGCGCGCCACGACAGACGGCGGCTTGCGCAGGCCATATGGGCGATCCTTGCCAGGCGGCTCTTCTAGCGTGCCACCTGGGCACGTGGCACGTTGCACGTTGAACCCTGCACGTTGCACCTTGCACTTTGAACCTTGAACCTCGCACCTATCCGGAGCCCCGTGTCTATTATGACCTTGCAGCGCGTCGGTCTCGCCTACGGTCATCTCCCGCTGTTCGAGGGGGCCGACCTGCAGATAGACACGGGCGAGCGGATTGCCCTCATCGGCCGCAACGGCGCGGGCAAGAGCAGCCTGCTGCGCGTCCTGTCGGGAGATACGCCGCCCGACAGCGGCAGTATCTGGCGCGAGCCGGCGCTCCGCGTGTCCCGCCTCGATCAGGACGTTCCGGCGGCAGGCGATCACACGGTGTTCGACGAGGTGGCCTCGGGCCTCGGCACGCTCGGCGCGCTGGTGTCCGATTACCACCACGCCGCGGTGCGCGTGGCGGAGACCCGCGACGCGCCGGCGCTCGCGCGGCTCGGCGAGCTGCAGCACGAGCTCGAGGAACGGGACGGCTGGCGGCTCGAACAGAAGGTGGAGCTGATTGTGTCGCGCCTGGCGCTCCCCGCGGACCGGCGCATGAGCGATCTGTCCGGCGGCTGGCGCCGACGGGCGCTGCTCGGCCGTGCGCTGGTGTCGCAGCCGCACCTGCTCCTGCTCGACGAGCCCACGAACCACCTCGACATCGACGCCATCCAGTGGCTCGAGGAGTACCTGCAGGGATACCCGGGTGCCATTCTGTTCGTGACCCACGATCGTGCGTTCCTGAACACCCTGGCCACACGCATCGTGGAGCTCGATCGAGGCAGGCTCACCTCATGGCCGGGCTCGTATCGCACCTATCTGCAGAAGAAGGACGCCGCGCTCGACGCGGAGGCGCGGGAGCTCGAGCGGCTCGACAAGAAGCTCCAGAAGGAAGAAGCCTGGCTGCGGCAGGGCGTCAAGGCGCGGCGCACGCGCAACGAAGGGCGCGTGCGGGCGCTGCGGGCCCTGCGGGAGGCGCGCGCGGCGCACCGTGCTCAGGCGGGAGCCGTCCGCCTCGCCGTCGATGACGCCCAGAGCTCCGGAACGCTCGTGTTCGAGGCCGAGCACGTGTACAAGGCGTTCGGCGGTCCTCCTGTGGTGGCGGATTACTCCCAGCGCGTCCGCCGCGGCGACCGCATCGGCCTCATCGGCCCGAACGGGTCCGGCAAGACGACGGTGCTCCGGCTGCTGGTGGGGGAGCTGGAGCCCGACTCCGGCGAGATTCGCCGGGGCACGCGGCTGCAGGTCGCCTACTTCGATCAACAGCGCGACGAGCTCGATCCGGACGCCACGGTTGCCGACAGCGTCAGCGACGGCAACACCACCATCATCGTCAACGGTCAGCCCCGGCACATCATCGGCTACCTGGCGGACTTCCTGTTCCCCCGCGAGCGGGCGGTGTCGCCGGTGCGATCGCTCTCCGGCGGCGAGCGCAACCGCCTGATGCTCGCGAGGCTCTTCGCGAAGCCGGCAAACGTGCTGGTTCTCGACGAGCCGACCAACGACCTCGACATCGAGACGCTGGAGCTGCTCGAAGAGCTGATCGGCGCGTTCGAGGGGACCGTGCTGCTCGTCAGCCACGACCGGGCATTCCTCGACGACATCGTCACGAGCACGCTGGCCTTCGAGGGGTACGGACGGGTGGTCGAGTACGTCGGCGGGTGGGCGGACTATCTGCGACAGTCCGCGGCTCGCCGCGACCACCCGCCGGCGGCGGGCGTCGAAGCGGGCAGCCCGCCAGTGGCGAGCACCGAACCGCCGGCCTCGAATCGGGATGCGCGGATCGTCAAGCGCAAGCTGGGCTACCGCGAGCGGCAGGAGCTCGAGCGGCTGCCTGCCCGGATCGAGGCGCTCGAATCGGAGCAGGCCTCGCTCGAGGCGGAGATGCAGTCAGACGATTTCTACAAGTCGGGCCCGGCACGCATCGACAG
>DATKDB010000030.1:0-2587 GCA_035512895.1 Binatia bacterium
GGCCAGGTCGAGCCCTCGTTGCGCCTCCGCGAGCGGATCACGCGCGCGATTCGCTCCTTCCGCCCCGAGGTCGTGATGACGCACGACCCGACGGTCCTGTTCGTGAACAACGAATGGGTCAACCACCCCGATCACCGGGCAGTGGGCCAGGTGACGGTCGACGCCGCCTTTCCGACGGCGCGCGATCCGTTGAACTTCCGCGAGCACCTCGATGACGGGCTCACGGCGTGGAAGGTGGCCGAGCTGTACCTGTGGAGCACGAACGAGGCGAACCAGATCGTCGACATCGGCGCGACGCTCGAGCGCAAGGTCGCGGCGCTCGGCCATCACGCCAGCCAGTTCCGCTCGTTCGACGAGATCGCGCGCTGGGTGCGGCGCCGGAGCGAGGAGCTCGGCGAGCGCGCCGGGTACCGGGCCGCAGAGGGCTTCCGCCGGGTGACGCTCGCCCGATGAGCCGGTCGCTCCGCTCCGCTCTGGCGCTCGTCGTCCTGGCCGCGTGCAGCTCCGATCCGATCCCCGACGCGACGCCGGTGCCGACGACCTTCCCGGCCGCCGCGCCAGAGGCGGCCGAGACCCTCGTGTCGCGCTACCTGCAGGCCTGGACCGACGGCGACCACGCGGCCATGTACGCGACGCTCGACCCCGCCCTCCACGACGCATACCCGCTCGAGCGCTTCGCCGAGCTGCACGCGTCGTTCGTCGAGCTTGCCGGTGTCGAGCGCCTGTCGGTGGCGGCGGGTGCGCCCGAGCTGGTCGGCCTGCCGGCCGAGGCCCGTCCACCGGACTTTCCGGCACCGACGCCCACGCCGATCCCGACCCCCGACGCGGCGGCCTCGCCGGATGCGTCGGTCACGCCCGCGCCCGATCCGGCGCCGCCCGTCGACGTGACGCGTCCGCTCGACGGCCCGGTGCCCGGGCTGGCGGTCCCGGTCGAGGTCAGCATCGGCTCCGAGCGGTTCGGGCAGCTCGACCTGGATCGGGCGCTGACGCTCGTGCAGGGGAGCGAAGGGTGGCTCGTGCGCTGGAGCCCCGCGTTCCTCTATCCCGGGCTCGGCGAGGCGGGGACCCTCCGGCTCGACCGCGAGCTCGGCGTGCGGGGACGGATCACCGGCGAGGAGGGCGTCGTGTGGGCCGAGACGCGCGACGACGGCGTCCGCGTCTATCCGCAGGAGGCGCTCGGTGGCCAGGTCATCGGCTACGTCGGCGAGGTCACCGCCGAGGACCTCGAGACGCTCGCCGCGGACGGGTACCGTGCCGGCGACGTCGTGGGCCGCTCGGGGCTGGAGAGCGGCGCCGAGGAGCTGCTGCGCGGGACCCCCGGCTGGAGCCTCGTCGCGGTCGCGGCGGATGGGACCGAGTCGATTCTGCATCGCACCGAGATGGTGCCCGGCGGGGACATCGGTATCACGCTGCGGCCGACGATCCAGCGTGCCGCGCAGCAGGCGCTGGCCCCGTTCGCGGGAGGTGCTACGGCGGTCGTCGACCCGCGATCGGGCGACGTGTGGGCGCTCGCCAGCGTGCCGGCCTTCAACCCGAACGCGATGACGCTCGGCTCCACGCTCGCCGGCGAGCCGCTCCAGCCCGCCGGGAGCGGCGCGATCTTCAACAAGGCCGTGCTCGGCGCATACCCGGCCGGATCGTCCTTCAAGCCGTTCACCCTCGCGGCCGCCCTCCAAACGGGCGTCGTCACGCCGGCGAGCACGCGCACCTGCCCGCCGACCTGGCCGTACGGCGAGCGCACGTTCCGCAACTACATGGATCACATGCTGCCGGGCCAGGTGGGCCTAGCCGCGGCGATGGCGTTCTCCTGCAACACGACGTACATGCCGCTGAGCCTCGAGGTCCTCGCGGCCGACGAGACGGCCCTCACGGACCTGCTCTTCGAGTTCGGCTTCGGAGCGCCGACCGGCATCGCGCACCTGTCCGAGGTGCCCGGCATCGTCCCCGACGACGCCTGGCTGGCCGCGAACGGCCGGGGCGGATACTCCGGCTTCGAGCAGATCCAGCTCTCGATCGGGCAGGGCGCCTTCCTCGGCACGCCGCTCCAGCTCGCCAACGCGTACGCTGCCATCGGCAACGGCGGCACGCTCTGGCAGCCCCGCATCGTGACGAGTGGCAACCCGACCGTTGTGCGCGAGATCTCCATGGACGAGGCCGATCTCGCCTTCGTCACCGACACGCTCCAGGCCGTGACGACCCTGTCGTACGGGACGGGTACCGCGGCCTTCGCCGGCTTCGGCATCCCCGTCGCCGGGAAGTCGGGCACGGCCGAGACCGGCGGCCCCGATCCGCACGCCTGGTTCCCGGCCTTCGCACCGGCCGAGGACCCGACGATCAGCGTCGCCACCGTCCTGACCTTCATCCCGCTCGGGACCGGCGGCGTCGACGCGGCGCCGCTCGTGCGTGCCGTCATGGCCGCCCACTTCACCGAATGAGGGCGGCTCGTCTTGCGCGTGACGCTGCTCAACGGGTAGCATCGGTCTCGCCGCTCCTTACGACCCCATGGTGCAACGACGCCCGGAGAGCGACCACGACACGGTGATCAGCGATACCGCGATTCCACTGAGGTTCCAGACCGCCGAGGTCG
>DATKDB010000031.1:0-2426 GCA_035512895.1 Binatia bacterium
CCGGGAGTGCCGTGGTTCCCCCCTGCGGCACTCCCTTTTTCGTGCCCCGGCCGGATCGCGGTAGCATGGGCCGATGACCCCTCCCGAGCGCCACGAGCTCATCAGCCCCCTCGAGCGCGCGCTCGTCGTCATCAGCCATCCCGACGACGGCGAGTTCGGCGCGGGACCCACGATCGCGCACCTCACGGCGGCCGGCGCGCGGGTCGACTACGTCGTCACGACCGATGGCAGCAAGGGGACCGAGGATCTCGACGTGACGCCCGAGGAGCTCTCGTCGACCCGGATGGCCGAGCAGCGCGCGGCGGCCGACATCCTCGGCGTGAGCGAGATCGTCCATCTCGGCTACCCCGACGGCTACCTCACCCCCTCGCTCGACCTGCGACGCGATATCACGCGCCAGATCCGCCGCTTCCGCCCGGACCTCGTGATCACGCAGAACCCGACGCGGCGGCTCGACCACAACCCGTTCATCGGTCATCCCGACCACCTGGCCACTGGTGAGGCGACGCTCGCGTCGGTCTACCCCGCGGCGCGCGACCACTTGAACTTCCCGGAGCTGTGGACCGACGAGCGGCTGGAGCCGTGGAAGGTGCGCCAGGTCCTGCTCACCGGCGTCGAGCAGCCGAACCTGTGGATCGACGTTTCGGAGACGTTCGAGACCGGGCTGCGATCGATCCTGGCGCACGTGAGCCAGGTGACGCCCGGTGAGGTCGAGGAGCGGATGCGGGAGCGGGCACGCCTCGTGGGCGAGCCGCAGGGCATCGGCCTGGCGCAGGCGTTCGCCTCCATCATCCTCGAATGACCCGTCGGGGCGGGGGCGGCGGGGGCGGCTGGGGGCGTGCCTTCGGCGGCTCGGAGCCTGACCTGACCCGACGCCCGGGCAGCGAGGGGCGGACGCTGCGGCAGATCGCCGGCTTCTTCCGGCCGTACCGGGCGCGGCTGGCGGTCATCGCCGTCCTCATCCTCGTCACGGTCAGCATCGGCGTCGTCAACCCGATCCTGATCAAGTTCGTGCTCGACAACCTGCTGCCGGGTGGGTCGCGCGACCTCGGCCTCCTCTATCTGCAGGTCAGCCTCATGATTGTGCTGCCGATCATCACGAGCGGCCTGGGGGTCTGGCAGAGCTACCTGTCGAACGTCGTCGGGCAGCGAGTGATGAACGACCTGCGCCTCGCGCTCTACCGCCACCTGCAATGGATGCCGCTGCGCTTCTTCACAGAGACACGCACCGGCGAGATCCAGAGCCGGATCGCTAACGACGTCGGCGGCGTGCAGTCGGTCGTGACCGATACGGCCGCGTCGCTGCTCAGCAACTTCGCGACAGTGGCGACCACCGTCATCGCGATGTGGATTCTCGACTGGCGGCTGACGCTGCTCAGCCTCGGCCTCCTACCGTTCTTCGCGTACATCACGTACCGCGTCGGCAAGGTCCGGCGCGAGGTGAGCACGCTCACGCAGCGCTCGATGGCCGAGATGAGCGCCATCACCGAGGAGTCGCTGAGCGTGTCGGGGATCCTGCTGTCCAAGACCTTCGGGCAGCAGGAGGCCTCGATCGAGCGCTTCCGCGCCGAGTCCCAGCGCCTCGGCGACCTCCAAGTGCGCGGCCAGATGATCGGTCGGTGGTTCTTCGCGCTCATCGGCACGTTCTTCAGCATCATGCCGGCCTTCGTCTACCTGGTGGCCGGCGCGCTCATCATCGGCGGCGACACGAACGTCTCGATCGGGACGATCGTGGCCTTTACGACGCTCCAGAGCCGGCTCTTCTTCCCGATGGGGCAGCTCCTCAACGTCCAGGTCGAGATCCAGGGCGCGCTCGCGCTCTTCGACCGGGTCTTCGAGTACCTCGAGATGGACCACGAGATCACCGACGCCCCCGAGGCCGTCGAGCTGGAGCCGGCCACGATGCGCGGCGAGGTGCGCTTCGATCGCGTCTCGTTCCGCTACCCGGTCTCCGAGGCGCAGCTCGCGGTGGCGGGGGAGGCGGCCGAGGCCGAGGCGGAGGGGCGTGCGGTCCCGACCGCCGTCCAGCCGTTCGCGCTCGAGGAGATCTCGTTCGCCGCGTTGCCCGGCCAGCTCGTCGCGCTCGTCGGACCGTCGGGAAGCGGCAAGACGACCTCGACGTACCTCATCCCGCGGCTGTACGACGTCGATGCCGGCTCGGTCGCGATCGACGGCGTGGACGTGCGCGGCATCCGGCTCGAGTCGCTCGGACGGGCGATCGGCTTCGTGACCCAGGAGACGTATCTCTTCCACGACACGATCCTCGCCAACCTGCGCTACGCGAAGCCCGATGCGACCCTCGACGAGATCGAGGAGGCATCCCGGGCGGCCGCCATCCACGAGCGGATCACCGAGCTGCCGGACGGCTACGACACGATCGTCGGGGAGCGCGGCTACAAGCTCTCGGGCGGCGAGAAGCAGCGCGT
>DATKDB010000032.1:0-22152 GCA_035512895.1 Binatia bacterium
TTGATCCGCTTCAGGAAGTTGTCACTGAACTCGCGTATCGCTGATCCCGCATTTACCTCCGCCCGTTCCATGCGACCGGCATGCGGTCGGACCTTGCGTGCGAACTCGCGGCTGAGGCGGACACGATGCTCCGCAGACTCCTCCTTCGCAGCTTCAAACCGTGGTCCGTAGGTGGTCATGACCTTACCCATGTCCTGCATACCCTTGCTCACCTCGCCGAGCGCTCGCCCCATGCGCTTTCCTTCCTTGTTGAACGCCAACTCCCAGTCAAGGATCCCCAGTGGCGGTGGTGGCGTTGGCGTCCCGGTACTTGCCTTCCACTGGACCTCGAAAGGCAGCCACCCGAGAATGCGTGCGCGGCTGAGAATACCGCGCTCAATTAGGACGCCCAGCATGAAGCAAAGTCCGGCTGCGAAGGCGAATTGCCAGGTCCATGTGACCGCCAAGACCCCGCACACCGCTCCCAGTAGCAACACGCTGGCGCCGTATAGGGTTCGATGCATCCGGAAGCCCTCCGTCCCGCGAGCATCGTAGGCCGGACCACCAGTCAATGTGCCGTTGACGCGCACTAGCCCATCGCGGGGCACTCTTCCTCGACGAGACGCTCCAGTTCCGGACCGATGCGCTCGACGCCCTGCGTGGCCCGATCGACGCGGGCGTCGTCCACATCGCGCGCGTCGAGCGGGTGCTCTCCCTGCCAGCTCGGTTCATGCTCCTCGCCGCCTACAACCCGTGCTCATGCGGCTGGTTCAACGTCTCGGGGCGGGAGTGTGCCTGCGAGGATGGTGCGCGGCGCCGGTACCAGGCCCGCCTGTCGGGACCGATGCGCGACCGGCTCGACTTCGTCGTGCACCTCGAGCCGGGGGTGGCGCCCGCGAGCGGCCGCGCCGCGGCCGAGCCGACCGCCGCCGTCGCCCGGCGGGTCGCGCGGGCGGCGGACGCGCAGCGCCACCGGCAGAGCAGCCCGAATGCCGAGCTCCCACCCGGATCGCTCGATGCGGAGCGAGGCTTCGACCGCTCGGCCCACGAGCTGCTCGAGACGCGCGGCAGGCAGCTCGGCCTGTCGATGCGCCGCCTGCATCGCGCGGCGCGCGTCGCTCGCACGATCGCCGATCTCGAGGGCGCGACCTCGGTGAGAGCCGATCACCTCGACGAGGCCCTCCTGCACCGGCCGAAGGAGGCGCATCCGTGATCGGTGTCGGCGCAGGCCCGGTGGGCGCGCCGGGCGGACCCTCGCGCGAGATGCGAGCCAGCGAGCGTGACTGCTGGATCGCGCTCTCGCTCGTCCCGGGAATCGGGTCGGCCGGGTTCGCGAGGCTCGTCGCGCGCCACGGCTCCGCGGCCGCAGCCTGGCGGGCGGGGCCGGCCGGGCTTGCCGACGTGGCGCGCCTGGCCGAAAGCGTCGGGCCGGCCTTCGCCGACCTCCGACGCCACGACCCGCGCGAGCTCGCTCGCACGGTCGACGAGCGGACGCGCGCCGCCGGGGGGCGCATCGTGACGGGGCTCGACGAGGACTATCCGGTCGCGCTTCTTACGCTCGACCCCCGACCGCCCACGCTGTACGTGGCGGGCGACCAGGAGGCGCTCGAGGCGCGGGCGGTCGCCGTCGTCGGCACGCGCCGCGCCTCGGGGTACGGGCTCGCGACCGCGACCGAGATCGCCGACGAGCTCGCGCGCGCCGGCGTCGTCGTCGTCAGCGGCCTCGCGCTCGGCATCGACGGGGCGGCGCACCGCGCGGCCGTGGCCGCCGGCGGGCGCAGCGTGGCCGTCCTGCCGTCGCCGCTCGACCGGATCTATCCACCGCGCCATCGGAGCCTGGCTCGATCGATCGTGCGCGCCGGCGGCGCGCTGCTGCCCGAGGTGCCGGTCGGCGCGCCGGTCGGGCGGCCGGACTTCGCGCGGCGCAACCGGATCATCGCCGGCCTGGCCGAGGCGGTCGTCGTCGTCGAGGCCCCCGATCGCTCTGGTGGCCTGCTCACTGCGGCCGCCGCAATCTCCATCGGTCGTGAGCTGTATGCCGTGCCTGGCCCGATCGATGCCATGGCATCTCGGGGGTGCAACCGGCTGATCGCCGACCATGACGCCGTCATCGTCACCTCGACGGCCGGCCTGATGCGGCAGACCGGCCTGGCGCGTGGCGCACGGCCGCCCGCGCTGAGCGCGCTCTCCGAGGTCGAGGGGCAGCTCCTGCGCCACCTCCTCGAGCGCAGCGGCTCGATCGAGGAGCTCATCGATCGGACGCGCCAACCGGCCGCCTCGATCGCCAGCGCGCTGAGCCTGCTGGAGGCCCGCGGCCTCGTGAACGCGTTCGGCGGTGCGACCTTCCACGCGACCCTGGCCGCCAAGGGTCTGGCGAGGGTCATATGACACGTGTGGTACGAGTGGGCTATGCTGCGCCGGTCACTCGCCGTCGCCCACGCGTGCCCAACACACGGGCGGCCCCGAATCCCCATGGAGTTAATCTATTGCGTCCGATCCGAACCGTCGCGGCCTTCGCCGCCCCGTTCGAGTCGCTCGGCAAATTGCTGAGCAGCCATCGAGCCCTTGCCCGGGTCTCGCTGGCAGCCCTCTCGTTCACCATCGTCATCGCCTTCAGCCAGCAGGCGGCCATCCAGGCAGGTCCCGAAGCGGCCCGGCCCGTGCCCCAGCCGCTGCTCCCCCAGAGCGTCGGCATCGCCGTCGCTGCCGACGGCGTAGTCATCATCCCATTCGAAGTCCCCATGGACCCTGGCTCCGTCGAATCGAGCATCCAGGTCATTCCCGACCGGCCGCTCGACTTCTCGTGGAACGAGGACCACACCGCGGTCAACCTGGCACCGGAACGCAACTGGCGGACCAATGAGCAGTACCTCGTCCTCGTCGCCGCCTCCTCGCTGACCGCGGATGGCGCGCAGCTGTCCGGAGCCCGGCGCTACGCGTTCACGACGGAGTCCGGCCCGACGATCAACGACTTCCAGGTACGCCTGGCTCTCGCCGATCTGCCGGCGAGTAAGACCCCCGCCACGGGCACCGGCCCGACGATTCGATCCGTCGACGCGGAGACCGAGGATCGCGGCGCGGCTGCGGTGGAGGGTGCCCTGCACCCGACGACGCGCACCGCCCGGGCGGTCAGCGCGACGAGCTCGATCGCCATCAGCTTCAGCGACGAGATGGACACGAGCGACGTCGAGGCGCATTTCGCCATCAGCCCCGAGGTTGCCGGTGAGCTGTCGTGGAGCGAGCGTGACCTCGTCTTCACGCCGAGCGAGCGCCTCGAGCCCGGCGCCCGCTACACGATCAGCCTGATCGGCTCGCACGACCGGCTGGGCAACGCGCTCGGTGGGAAGGCGAACTTCTCCTTCATTGTGCAGCCCGGCTCGCAGCTGACACGAACGTCGCCGGGCCTCGGCGCCCGCGGCGTCGAGCCGGCGTCGGTCGAGATGTGGTTCAGCGCCCCGATGGACGTCGACGACACGAACGCGGCGTTCGGCCTGACCGATACGTCGACCGGGACGCTCGTGGCCGGTCGCCTCGACTGGAACGAGGCCCGCACCCGGCTCACGTACGTGCCGGACCAGGCCTTCGCGGGCGGTCGAAACTTCAAGGTCGAGCTCGGCGAGGGCGCCCGGGACGCAGACGGCAACGCGGTCGCGTCGTCGTGGTCGTTCACGACGCTCGCCGCGCCGGTTTCTGCGCCGACACCGCAGGCTGCGGCCGGCGCTGCGCCGGCGCCGCGGACCGTGCCCGCCGCGGGCCCGGCGAGCAGCCTGGTCGGCTATGCGCTGAACCAGATCAACGCCGCTCGCGCGGCGTACGGCTTCGCTCCGATCTATCTCGACGGCGCGATCTCCGCTGTCGCGAACGCCCATGCGTGGGACCAGGTGAACTTCGGGTACTACAGCCACTACTCCCGTAACGGGATGTCCGTCCACCAGCGACTGGCGGCCGCGGGCATCGGCTACAGCGCCGCGGGTGAAAACCAGTGCCACTACTACGGTCGCAGCGCGGACGCCACCCTGAACTGGTGCCACGCCGTGTTCATGGCCGAGCCGTATCCGGGGTATCGCAACCACATCGCGAACATCCTCAATCCACGGTGGACGCGGGTCGGCATCGGCATCGCCGACAACGGCTCCCGCGTGGTCATCACCTGGGACTTCGCGAACTGACCGCGGCGGTGGCTCCCGGCCACCGGCCGTGGGCTATGCTGCCACTGCGACTCGTAGCGACGAACCGCATGGAGCCTGTCGATTGCGTCTGATCCGAAGCGTGCGCGCGGCGGCGGCCGCCATCCCTGTCGAGTCCATCGGCCTCCTGCTTGGCCGGCATCGAGCCGCGACGCGGGTGACAGTCGCGGCCCTCTCATTCATCGTCGTGATCACGCTCGGCCAGCAGGCCGCCACTCAGGCCGGTCCGGAGCAGCCGCGTCCGGTCGCGGCGAGCATCCTCCCCCGAAGCGTGGGGGCAGCCGTCTCGACCGACCGCCCGATCACGATCCCGTTCGACGTCGGCATGGATCCCGCCTCCGTCGAGGCGGCGCTCTGGGTCCTTCCAGGCCCCGCGCCGGTGCGGCTGGCGTGGAACCCGGACCGCACCGCCCTGACGCTGTCGCCGGTTGGACGCTGGCGCACCGACGCGAGCTACCTCGTCGTCATCGGCGCGACGTCGAGGACCGCCGACGGCGCGACGCTCTCCGAGCCGCGTCGCTTTTCCTTCACGACGGAGTCGGCACCGGCGATCACGGGCGTCGAGGTTCGGATGGCGACGGCCGACCTGCCGCCGGTGGAGGACGTTGGGCTCACGACACGGGGCGCGACCGCCGTCGTGCTCGCGGATGCCACCGATGCGACTGCGGCCGGCGGCAACGAAGGGATGCAGGTCGTCTCGCAGCCGCCGACCTCGACGCCGCGACGGGTGAGCGCGACGAGCGCCATCTCGATCGCGTTCAGCGACCCGATGGACACGGCCGACGTCGAGGATCACTTCGTCATCACGCCGCAGGTGGAAGGGGCCTTGTCGTGGAGCCGGGGCGACCTCGTATTCACGCCCACGGAGCGCTTCGTCGCCGGTGCGCGCTACACGATCAGCCTGATCGGCGCCCATGACCGGACCGGCAACCTCCTCGGCGGCAAGGGGAACGTGTCGTTCATCATCAAGTCGGCCGCGCACCTCCTGACGACGGCACCGAAGCCCGGCTCAACCAACGTCGAGCCGGCCACCCTCGGGATGCGGTTCAGCCAGCCGATGGACTTGCGGGCTGCCGCGTCTGCCTTCGGCGTGACCGACGCCTCGACGGGCTCGGCGATCGATGGACGCCTCGACTGGGACGAGACCGGCACGCGGCTGACGTTCGTCCCCGACGCGGCGCTCACGGCCGGATCGACGTTCGACGTCGCGTTCGGCGAGGGAGCTCGAGATGCCGATGGAAACCCGGTCGGCATGGCCTGGTCGTTCACGACCCGGGCGGCTCCCGCCCCTGAGCCGGCCCCGGCCGTCGCACCGCCGCCCGCCGCCGCCAGCCCACCGCCGGCGACCCCGCCGCCCCCTGCGCCGGCCGCGAGCGCGGCCGGCCATGCCGTCAACCAGATCAACGCGTCGCGCGCCGCCTACGGCTTCGGGCCGGTCGTCCTCGACGCGGCGATCTCGGCGGTCGCCTACGCCCACGCCTACGACCAGGCCGTCAACGGCTATTTCAGCCACACCGGCCTGAACGGCAGCACGCGCGAGAGCCGGCTGCGCGCCGCAGGCATCGCGTTCAGCTGGTCCGGGGAGAACCAGTGCTATCTCGTCGGGTCGAGCGTCATCGCGACGCTCGACTGGTGCCACGGAGCCTTCATGGCCGAGCCCTACCCGGGGCACTGGAACCACATCGCGAACGTGCTCAACCCGAACGCGCGTCGCGTCGGGGTCGGCATCGCCCAGGTCGGCTCCAAGATCGTCGTCGTCTGGGACTTCACGGACTGATCGCCACCTCCTGGCGATCGGCGGCCGCGAGCGGGGCCGGTGCTACACTCGCTCACCGATGACCCGGAGCAAAAAGACCGCCGCGGGCGACCTCGTGATCGTCGAGTCACCGGCCAAGGCGAAGACCATCGAACGCTACCTCGGCCCTGGCTACCACGTCACGGCCAGCTACGGCCATGTCCGCGACCTGCCGCAGAAGAGCCTCGGCGTCGACGTGGACGGCGACTTCACCCCGCGATACGAGCCGCTCAAGGATCGGAAGAAGGAGCTCGACCGCCTGACCGCCGAGGCGCAGCGGGCCGACCAGGTCTGGCTCGCCACTGACCTCGATCGGGAGGGTGAGTCGATCGCCTGGCACATCGCCGAGCACGCCGGCCTCCCCGACGACCGCATCCAGCGTGTCACCTTCAGCGAGATCACCCAGTCGGCGATCGAGGCGGCCTTCGCCAACCCCCGCCGGCTGAACATGGACCTCGTGAACGCCCAGCAGGCGCGACGGATCATCGACCGCCTCGTCGGCTACAAGCTCAGCCCGCTCGTGGCGAGCAAGATCCGGCGCGGGCTGTCGGCCGGACGGGTGCAGTCCGTCGCCGTGCGCATCGTCGTCGAGCGCGAGCGTGAGATCACCGCCTTCAACCCGGAGGAGTACTGGAGCCTGACCGCGCGTCTCGAGCGTGAGGCCGCCGAGGGGGCGTTCGACGCCGAGCTCACGAAGATCGACGGTGAGAAGGTGCGGATCGGCTCCGAGGCTGAGGCGACCGAGCACACCGAGGCGCTGCGCGCGGCGAGCTACCGCGTCGTCGCCGTCACCCGGATGGAGCGGAAGCGTAGCGCGCCGCCACCGTTCATCACGAGCACCCTGCAGCAGGAGGCGTCGCGCAAGCTCGGCTTCAGCGCGCGGCGCACGATGAGCGTGGCGCAGAGCCTGTACGAGGGCGTGAGCCTGGCCGAGGGCCAGGTCGGCCTCATCACGTACATGCGAACCGACTCGGTGGCGATGGCGAGCAGCGCCGTGACCGAGGCGCGCGAGGTGATCGCCGATCGCTTCGGCGCCGAGCTCGTGCCCGACAAGCCGAACGCCTATCGCTCGAAGTCGCGCGGCGCCCAGGAGGCACACGAGGCGATCCGGCCGTCGAGCTTCGCACGCCTGCCCGAGACGGTGCGATCGGCCCTGAAGCCGGACGAGCACCGCCTGTACGAGCTCATCTGGCGTCGGGCGATCGCCAGCCAGATGGCGTCGGCACGCTTCGACGTCGTCGGTGTCGACGTCGAAGCCAGCCGCTACACGCTCCATGCCGGGGCCAGCAGGCGGGTCTTCGACGGCTACCAGGCCGTCTACGTCGAGGGTCGGGACGACGAGGAGGACGAGCGCCTGACCGTGCTGCCGGACCTGCGCGAGGACGAGCCGCTCCGGCTCGCCGAGCTCACGCCGGAGCAGCACTTCACGCAGCCGCCCCCGCGCTTCACGGAGGCGACGCTCATCAAGGCGCTCGAGGAGCATGGCATCGGGCGCCCGTCGACGTACGCGCCGACGATCGGCACGATCCGGGATCGAGGGTACGTGACGATCACCGATCGCCGCCTCTTCCCGGAGGAGTCGGCATTTCGGGTGACCGACATGCTCGTCGAGCACTTCCCGGAAATCGTTGACCTCGACTTCACCGCGCGCATGGAGGATCGGCTCGACGACGTCGCCCGAGGCGAGATCGAGTGGGTCCCGGTCGTGCGCGACTTCTACACGCCGTTCATCGCGAAGATCACCGCCGGGCGCGAGACGATCGCCAAGACGATCGAGCTGACCGACATCCCGTGCCCGCTGACCGGCGACACGGGCGACATGCTCGTGAAGCGATTCGGTCGCAACGGCTGGTTCCTCGGATGCAACGGCTATCCCGAGTGCAAGTACACCCAGCCGGTGCCCGGCGAGGAGCCGGAGGCGCTCGACATGCCCGGGGTTGGCGAGACCTGCCCGGAGTGCAACGAGGGAACGCTGGCGGCCAGGCGCGGCCGATTCGGTCCGTTCGTCGGCTGCGATCGTTACCCGGAGTGCCGGTACATCAAGAAGGACGCGGCGCCGGCGAGCGAGCAGTTCGGCCCCTGCCCGCAGTGCGGCGAGGGGACGGTCGTCACGAAGCGCAGCCGACGGGGCCGGTCGTTCTGGGGGTGCAATCGCTATCCGACCTGCGACTACTCGAGCTGGACACGGCCGGGCAGCGAGCCAGCCGCGACCGCCTCCAACGGGTCGGGGCGCGGCGGTCGCCGCAAGGTGACGGCGGCCCGCGGCCGTGGTGACTGAGGCCGCCGACGCACCGTCGCGTGACGCGGCGCTCGCCCTCAAGGCCTTCCTCGGCGGGCTCAGCGCCCGCAACGCGGCCCCCGGCACGATCGTCGAGTACCGGCGCCACGGCACCGAGTTCCTCTCCTTCCTCGCGCGGCGCAGCGTCGCCTGGCAGTCACCGGACCGGGCGATCATCCGCGCCTACCTCGCGGAGCTCGCCGATCGCGGCCTCTCGTCCAGCTCGATTGCCGGGCGGCTGGCGGCCGTTCGCTCGCTCTACCGCCACGCACTGCGTAACGGCCGGATCGCGACGGACCCGCTCGTCGGCGTCCGTGCGCCGCGCCGGCCCTCGCGCCTCCCGCGCGTCCTGACCGTCGACGAGGCGGTCGAGCTCGTCACGGCGCCCCGGCGCCTCGCGTCCCGTGATGAGGCGCTCGCCAGGCGCGATGCCGCGATGCTCGAGCTGCTGTACGCCACCGGCATGCGGATCAGCGAGCTGGCGGGCCTGACGCTCGACCGGCTCGACCTCGAGCGGCGCCGGCTGCGCGTCGTCGGGAAGGGCGACAAGGAACGCCAGCTCCTCTTCGGGACGCCCGCGGCGGCCGCTCTCCGCAGCTACCTGCAGGACGCGCGGCCCGGCCTCGCGCGTCGCGGCTCCGGGGCCGGCAGCGCCGTCTTCCTGAACGCGGCGGGCGAGGCGCTCAGCGCTCGCGGCGCGCGGCTCGTGATCGGGCGCTGGGTGGACGCGGCCGGCGTTCCGAAGCGCACGAGCCCGCACACGCTGCGGCACTCGTTCGCGACGCACCTGCTCGAGGGCGGTGCCGACCTGCGCGTCGTGCAGGAGCTCCTCGGGCACGCCAACCTGCAGACGACGCAGGTCTACACCCACCTGTCCGACGCCACCCTGCGCAGCGTGTACCGGGACGCCCATCCGCGCGCCGGGCGACACGTCGCGCGACCACCCGGCGACGGGCGGCCGGGGCGGTGATGCGGGAAGACGGTCCGACGCCATCGGTCGCGCCGCCGTCCGAGACGCCGGGGGAGGGGATCTCGACCGCGCGCGTGCTCGTCACCGCCAGCCTGATCCTCACCATTGCGGCGCTCGCCAGCCGCCTCCTCGGCTGGGTCCGGCTGCTCGTCATCGGCTCGCAGTTCGGTGCGAGCCGGGAGCTGGACGCGTACTTCGCCGCATTCCGCATCCCCGATGCGATCTTCCAGCTCGTCGTTGCCGGGGCGTTGAGCGCCGCGCTCATCCCCGTGTTCCAGGGCTATCGTGCCCGCGGCCAGGACGTCGAGGCCTGGCGGCTCGCGAGCAGCGTCATCAACCTCGTCCTCATCGCGCTCGGAGTCCTCAGCCTCGTCATGGCGATCTTCGCCCCGTTCTTCGTGCCGATCGTGGCGCCCGGCTTCGATGCCCCGACGACCGAGCTCACGATCCGCATGACCCGCGTCATGCTCATCAGCCCCGTCCTCATCGGCATGGGCGCGGTCGTCACCGGCATCCTGAACAGCTACCAGCAGTTCACCGTGCCGGCCATCGCACCGCTCCTCTACAACCTGGCGATCATCGGCGCCGCGATCTTCCTCGCCCCGATCATGGGCGTCGAGGGCCTGGCGGTCGGCGTCGCCATCGGCTCGCTCGCGCACCTCGTCGTCCAGCTGCCGAACCTCGCGCGGGTGGGGCAGCGCTACGACCTCACGATCGGCCTGTCGCACCCCGGCGTGCGGCGTGTCGCCTGGCTCATGGGACCGCGCACGCTCGGCCTGGCCGCCGGCCAGATCAACTTTCTCGTCAGCACCGTCCTCGCCTCGGGGCTGCCGGAGGGCAGCCTGACGGCGTACAACTACGCCTTCCAGCTGTCGCAGATCCCGGTCGGCGTCGTCGGCGTCAGCATCGCGGTCGCGCTCTTCCCGACGCTGAGCTCCGACGCCGCCCTCGGCCGCATCGGCGAGATCCGGCGCCAGGTGGCGAACGCGGTGCGCGTCCTCATCTTCGTGGCCGCACCGCTCATGGCGATCATGATCGTGCTGCGCGAGCCGCTGACGAGCGTCTTCTACGAGTACGGCGCGTTCAGCGCCGCGGCCGCCGAGCGCACGGCGAGCACGCTCCTGTTCTTCGCCATCGGCCTGGGCGGGCACATCGTCGTCCACGTGCTGACGCGTGCGTTCTACGCCATGCAGGACACGAGGACCCCGGTCACCTGGGCGATCATCGCGGTCGCCGTCAACGTCCCGCTCATGGCGTGGCTCGTCGGGCCGATGGGTGTCGAGGGCCTGGCCCTCGCGCTCTCGATCGCATCGGTGCTCGAGGTGATCGGCCTGATGTGGAGCCTGCACCGGCGGATCGAGTCGGTCGAGGAGGGCGCGATCCTGCGCTCGATCGGTCGTGCCGCCGTGGCGGCCCTCGCCGCCGGGCTGCTCATGCTCGGCGGCCTGACCCTCGTCGAGGGCGCCGCCGCCGGGCTGCTCGACAACCCGTTCGGCCGGTTGCTGGCACTGCTCGTGCTTTCAGCCGCGGGTGGCGCGATCTTCCTGCTTGTCGCCGCCGCGCTCCGCTCGCCCGAGCTCCAGCAGCTGCGCGGCATCCTGCGTCGCCGGAGCAGCCGGAGCGGCACCTGATGGATTTCAGACCATGGACCGATGCGGACGCCGCCGCCTGGCAGTCGTTCCTCGGTGCCAGCGCGTCCGGCGACTTCCTGCACGACCTCGCCTGGGCCGACGTCGCCGCCTTCGACGGCCAGCCCCAGCGCCGCTACGTTCTCGAGGAGGCGGGAGCGATCGTGGCGATCGTCGCCGCACAGGCCCGGCCGCTCCCTCGAGGCCGCTCGTTCTGGTACGTGCCCCACGGCCCGGTCCTCGACTACGACGACTCGCGGGCCGGCGAGCGCCTGCAGGCCCTCGTCATCGGCCTCGGCGCCGTCGCGCGCGAGGGCGGCGCGATCGCCGTGAAGCTTGAGCCGCGGCTGCCGTCGGGCGCTCCGGCCCTTGTCGCCTTCGCGGGCCGCGGGCTGCGGCCGCTGGCGGAGACGTTGCAGGTCGGCCAGACCCGCATCGTTGAGCTCGCCGACGACGAGGCGCTGCTCGCCGGCTTCGACAAGGACACCCGCTACGGAGTCCGCCGCGCCGGGCGCGAGGGCGTGGAGGTCACGGCACTCGAGGAAGGCGCAGACGAGCGCCCGATCGACGAGCTGCACGCCCTTGTGCGGGAGACCCAGCGCCGCGCGGGCTTCCCGATGCCGCCGCTCGAGCGGTATCGGATCGCGTGGCGCGCACTCGCGAGCGCCGGCCGGGCGGTCATCCTCGAGGCGCGACGCGAGGGGCAGCTCCTCGCGTCGGGGATGGTCGTCATCGAGGGCGATCGGTCCTTCTACCTGTTCAGCGGCTCGCGACGCGAGGAGCGCGGCGAGCCGAAGCGCTACGCCAGCTACGCGCTGCAGTTGGGGATGATGCGGCTGGCCCGCGGGCGCGGCGTGCGCCGGCACGACCTGTGGGGCGTCGCGCCGCCCGGGGCGGGGCCCGATCACCCGTGGTTCGGGGTCGGCCTCTTCAAGAAGGGATTCGGCGGGAGCGAGACGGTCTGGGCCGGCTCGTGGGACCTCGTCGTGGATCCGTCGCTCTATCGGCTGCGGACCGCGGCCGGGATGATGCGCGGCGCGCTGCGCCGGTTGCGCCGATGAGCGAGCCGCGGCGCATGGGGCTCGGCGCCCTGACCGACGTCGTCGCGCCGGAGCGGGTCGTCGGCATCCCGGTCGGCGAGGTGACCGGCCTCGCCCACGACTCCCGCGCCGTCGGGCCGGGGACGCTCTTCTTCGCGGTCCCCGGCGTCCACGTCGACGGGCACGACTTCGTGGCCGAGGCCGTGAAGCGCGGGGCCGTCGCGGTCGTCGTCGAGCGGGAGACGGACGGCGTATCGGTGCCGCAGCTCGTCGTCGATCGGACGCGGCGTGCGCTCGCCGACGCCGCCGACGCCTGGTTCGGCCGTCCGTCGGAGCGGCTCGAGGTCATCGGCATCACCGGCACGGATGGCAAGACGACGACCTCGTTCCTCGCGGTCGAGCTGCTGCGCGCCGGCGGCCGGCGGCCGGGGATGGTCGGGACGGTCGAGCTCGTCGTCGGCGACGAGCGGATCTCGAACGAGGACCGCAACACGACGCCCGAGGCGATCGAGCTGCAGGAGGTGCTGGCCCGCATGGTCCGGGCGGGCAACGACTGCGTCGTCATGGAGGCCACCTCGCACGGCCTCGCGCTCGAGCGGACGCGCAACTGCCGCTTCGACGTCGGCGTCGTGACGGGCGTGACGAGCGAGCACCTCGAGTTTCACGGTAGCCTCGAGGCGTATCGCGCCGCGAAGGCGCGGCTCATCGAGGAGGCGCCGATCGCGATCCTCAACGCCGACGACGATGCCTTCGCCGACTTCCGGACGCGAGCCCGAGACCGGGTCCTGACGTTCGCGATCGACGCCGAGGCCGACCTGCGTGCCACGGACGTCGTCGCCGATGCGGATGGCAGCCGGTTCACGCTCGTGGCGCCCGGCTGGGAGGGCGACGTCCGGCTGCCGATGCCCGGGCGCTTCAACATCGACAACGCGCTGGCCGCGCTCGCGATCGCGCATGTCGAGGGCGTGCCGCTCGAGCTCGCGGCCGAGGCCCTCGGTCGAACGGCCGGCGTTCCGGGGCGCATGGAGCGAATCGACGCCGGCCAGCCGTTCAGCATCGTCGTCGACTACGCCCACACGGCCGACTCGATGGCGAAGGTCCTCCGCATGCTCCGCCCAGTGACGCGAGGCCGGCTCATCGCCGTCTTCGGCTCGGCGGGGGAGCGTGACCCGACGAAACGGCCGGCCATGGGTCGGGTGAGCGCCGAGCTGGCGGACTACACGATCGTCACGGACGAGGATCCCCGCCTGGAGGACCCGCGCGTCATCAACGAGGCGATCGCCGACGGCGCGCGCGCGGCGGGCGCCGGAGAGGACGCCCTCGTCGTCATCGACGACCGGCGCGAGGCGATCGCCCACGCGATCGGCCTGGCGGCCGAGGGCGACGTCATCCTCCTCGCCGGCAAGGGGCACGAGACGAGCATCTTCTACGGCAGCGACAAGCTGCCCTGGGACGACCGCGTCGTTGCGCGCGAGGCGCTCGCCGCCGCGGGCTGGGGGTCGCGATGACGAGCAGCCAGCTGACCGCGTGGCGGTTCACCGATCCCGCGGCCTGGAACGCCTTCGTCGAGTCGGCGCCGTACCACGCCTTCCCGCAGCTGTGGGAGTGGGGCGAGGTTCGAGCGCTCGGCGGCTGGCAGCCGGTGCGGCTCGCGATCGGCCCCTCGCCGGATGAGCCGATCGCCGGCGCGCAGCTGCTTCTGCGGCGCATGCCGATCGTCGGCTGGCATCTCGCGTACGTGCCGCGCGGCCCGATCGGCGACCTCGACGACCCATCGGTGCGCGTCGAGCTGTGGCGGGCGTTCCGCGCCCTGGGCAGGGCCGAGAAGGTCGCGACGCTTCGCGCCGACCCCGAGGCGCGGCCGCAGACGCCGTACGGTGCCGCGCTGCTGAACGCGCCGTGGCGGTCCGCTCCGAGGGTGCAGCCGCCCACGACGCGGGTGATCGATCTGTCGATCGGCCCGGAGGCACTGAAGGCGGCGCTCAAGCGCAAGCACCGGCAGTACGTCAACAAGGCCGAGCGCAGCGGCGTGACGATCGAGCGGTTCGACGGATCGTCGCCGGAGGAGGCGATCGGTCCGGCCCTCGCCGACTTCAACCGCATCTACCGCTTCACCGCGGAGCGTGCCGGCTTCGTCGCGCGCCAGCCCTTTTACTACGAGCGCGTGTGGTCGTTCTTCGCGCCGACCGGCCGCGTTCGGCTGAGCTTCGCAGTGAAGGACGGGGAGCGGGTCGCCACGCTCTTCCACTTCACCTGCGGTGAGCGTGCCGTCGAGTCGTACGGCGGCATGACCGATGCCGGGGCCGAGCTGCGGGCGAACTACCTGCTCAAGTGGGAGGCCATCAGCGAGTTCTCGCGCGAGGGCTTCGGGGTCTACGACATGTGGGGCCTGGCGACCGGCGGCATCCGTCAGTTCAAGGAGGGCTTCGGCGGCGAGGAGGTCGAGTACGTCGGCGCGAGGGACCTTGCCCTCCGGGCCCCGCTCGACGCGGCCATGCGTGTCGCGATCCCGGCGTACGGTCTCCTCCAGCGAGCCCGGCTCAGGCTCCGCGGCGGCGACGATCCCGTCGACGGGGAGGTGGCATGAGCAACGAGCCCTCGACCCTCGGCGCTCGAGGCCGATGAGCCTCGCGCAGCTGCTCCATCCTGCCGTTCGCAGCCGCCTCGACGAGCTCGGCGTCGAGTTCGACGTCATGCCGTGCGACCCTGCCCTGGCCGATACCGCAGCCTTCGTCGAGGCGTACGGCGTCCCCTTGGATCGGAGCGCGAACACGATCGTCGTCGCCTCGAAGGGCGCCGATCCGATCTCGGTCGCCTGTGTCCTCCTCGCGACGACGTCGCTCGACGTGAACAACGTCGTGCGGCGCGAGATGGGCGTGCGGAAGGCCTCATTCGCGGCGGCCGATCCGGTGCGGGAGCTGACCGGCATGGAGATCGGGGGCGTGACGCCGTTCGGCCTGCCGCGGCACATCCCGATCCTCGTCGACGGGCGCGTCATCGAGCCCGAATGGGTCGTCCTCGGCGGTGGGAACCGCTCCTCGAAGCTGAGGCTGGCGCCTGGGGCGCTGCTCTCGCTGCCGGCCGTGCGGGTGATCGAGGGGCTCGCCGTACCGCGCTGAGGTGGCCGCGCCTATCCTGAGCGTGGCGCGTGCTAGCATCACCGTCCCATGGCGCAGCTGGCTCGCTTCTCTCCTGCGGCCGTCGTGCAGCGGATCACGCGCGGCGGCGAGGCCGCGGGCGAGGCGGTGCACACGATCGACGAGATCGTCGCGGAGGCCGCCCGGCATCGCCCCACGATCAACGAGGCGCTCATCCGTCGCGCCCACGAGACGGCGGCCGCCGCCCACGAAGGGCAGCTGCGCAGCTCGGGCGAGCCGTACATCACGCATCCGGTGGCGGTGACGTACTACCTCGCGACGCTGCAGATGGACGCCGAGACCCTTGCGGCCGCCCTGCTCCACGACGTCCCCGAGGACACCGACTTTCCGATCGCCGAGCTCGAGAAGCGGTTCGGCCGCGAGGTGGCGCGCCTCGTCGACGGGGTCACGAAGCTCTCGAAGTTCGGCTCGGCGCGGACGATGGAGGAGCAGCAGGCGGAGAACATCCGCAAGATGTTCATGGCCATGGCCGAGGACGTGCGGGTCGTGATCATCAAGCTCGCCGATCGGCTCCACAACATGCAGACCCTCGAGCACCTCCCTCCGGAGAAGCAGGCGCGCATCGCGCGTCAGACGATGGAGATCTACGCCCCGCTGGCGCATCGGCTCGGCATGTGGCAGATCAAGTGGGAACTCGAGGACCTCGCCTTCAAGTTCATCGATCCGGAGAAATACCGACAGCTCGTCGAGATGCTCACCGATCGGCGCCGCGCGCGCGAGAGCTTCGTCAATAAGAGCATCGGCATCCTGCGCAAGGAGCTCGCCAAGGTCCAGATCAATGCCGAGATCAGCGGGCGCCCGAAGCACCTGTACTCGATCGCGAAGAAGATGGAGCGCAAGGGAGCCGATTTCACCGAGATCTACGACCTGAACGCGATCCGCGTCCTTGTGGACGACGTCAAGGACTGCTACGCGGCCCTCGGCGTCGTCCATTCGCTGTGGCGGCCGGTTCCCGGCCAGTTCGATGACTACATCGCCATGCCGAAGGCGAACATGTACCAATCGCTCCACACCGCCGTCATCGGGCCGGAGGCGAAACCGCTCGAGGTCCAGATCCGTACGTACACGATGCACGAGGTGGCCGAGGCGGGCGTCGCGGCGCACTGGCGCTACAAGGAGGGGAGCCGCGGCGATCGGCGCTACGACCAGAAGCTCGCCTGGGTGCGCCAGCTCATGGATTGGCAGCGCGAGGTCAGCGATCCCACCGAGTTCGTCGAGGGGCTGAAGCTCGACCTCTTCCAGGACCAGGTCTTCGTCTTCACGCCGAAGGGCGACGTCAAGGACCTGCCGCGCGACGCGACGCCGCTCGACTTCGCGTATCGCATCCACACCGACGTGGGGCACCGCACGATCGGCGCGAAGGTGAACAACCGTCTCGTGCCGCTCGACTACCGGCTGCGCAACGGGGACATCGTCGAGATCGTGACGACGAAGGCCGCCCATGGGCCGTCGCGGGATTGGCTGAACATCGTGACGACCGGTCACGCGAAGGAGAAGATCCGGGCCTGGTTCAAGCACCAGCAGCGCGACGAGAACATCGCCCAGGGGAAGGATCTGCTCGACCGCGAGCTGCGCCGCCTCGCGCACGAGACGCTCGTCTCGGTCGATGCCGCGAAGCTGGCCGAGATCGCGCAGCAGTACCGCTTCAAGGAGCTCGACGACTTCTACGCGGCGATCGGCTACGGTGCCGTCTCATCGGCGAGCGTCGTCAGCAAGCTGGAGATCCACGACGACGCCGCGATCACCCTGCCGGAGGAGGCGCCGCCCGCCGCGCCCTCGACGACCGGCGTCAAGGTCAAGGGCGTCGGCGACCTGCTCGTGCGCTTCGCGAAGTGCTGCTCGCCGATCCCCGGTGACGAGATCACCGGGTACGTGACCCGTGGCAAGGGGGTGACGGTCCACCGCGGGTCGTGCCCGTCGGTCCTGAGCGAGCGGGACATCGAGCGGCTCATCGACGTGGAGTGGGAGCTCGCGGTCCAGCACACGTACCCGATCACCGTCCGCATCAGCGCGCTCGACCGGCCCGGGCTCCTGAACGAGATCACGAACGTCGTCGCCGAGTACAAGGTCAACATCGTGGCGGCCTCGGTCGCGACGCACGCCGACGGCACGGCGACGATCACCGCCACGTTCAAGGTGACCTCGCTCCAGCAGCTTGCCCGCGTGCTCCTGAAGATCGAGCGGCTGCGCGACGTCACGTCGGTCACGCGCGAGGCACGGTAGTGCGCGCGATCGGACAGAGGGAGGACCGATGAAGGGCGATCGCGTCGAGGCCGTCGTCGACACCGGCCAGGGCGGCACTCAGACGTTCGAGATCGTGGCGACGAAGGCGGGGCGGCGGCTCGAGGTGACGACCGCGCGCGGCATCGTCGAGGTCAGCGAGGTCACCCGCAGCGGCACCCCGGTGCGGACCGGGCGGTTCATGGCCAGCCGGCTCGTGGCGCTCGTCGAGCACCCGGCCCGGGAGGACGCCGAGCGCCCGGTCGACGTCTCGACGCGACGGCGGATGGGAGCCGGTAGCGACGGCTGAACCGACGACATGCCGGTGGCGCGGCCGATAGACTCCGTATTGAATGCCGACGAAGATCACCGCGCCGCGCGGCACGCGCGACCTCCTGCCGGAGGACGCCGCGGCCTGGAACCGGGTCGACGCGGTCGCGCGCGACCTCTCCCGACGCTACGCGTTCGAGCGCGTCGACATCCCGCTCTTCGAGCGCGTCGAGCTCTTCGCGCGGGGCCTCGGCGAGAGCAGCGATGTTGTCGAGAAGGAGATGTTCCGCGTCTCCGGCGCGTCGGGCAGCGACGAGGAGCGGGCCGAGTGGGCACTGCGGCCGGAGCCGACCGCGGGTGTCGCACGGGCCTTCATCGAGCACGGCATGCACGTCCGGCCTGGGCCCCTGCGCCTGACGCTCACCGGCCCGATGTTCCGCTACGACCGTCCGCAGGCGGGGCGCTACCGCCAGTTCAGCCAGTGGGACGTGGAGGTCCTCGGCGACCCGGGTCCGGCGGTGGATGCCGAGCTCATCGAGCTGGCGCATCGGTTCTACGCCGAGGTCGGTCTGGCCGACGTCGTCGCCAGCGTGAACTCGATCGGCGATGCCGCGTGCCGGCCGGCGTATCGCCTTGCGCTCGTCGAGTACTTCACCGCGCATCTCGATCGCCTGACCGCCGACTCCCGGCGCCGGCTCGAGGTCAACCCGCTCCGGGTCCTCGACGACCGGGAGCTTGCCCCGGACCTAGCCGAGGGCGCGCCGAGGAGCACCGACCACCTGTGCGACGACTGCCGGGCGCACTTTCGCGGCGTCCTCGACCTGCTCGACGCGCTCGGGGTCCGGCACGTCGTCGACCATCGCCTCGTGCGCGGGCTCGACTACTACACGCGCACCGCCTTCGAGTTCGCGATCGCCGGCAGCGAGGGGCAGCAGCAGGCGCTCGGTGGCGGCGGTCGCTACGACGGGCTCGTGGAGCTGCTCGGGGGCCGGCCCACGCCCGGCATCGGCTTCGGCATCGGCCTCGATCGCACCGTCCTCGCGATGGTCGAGCAGGGCGTGGCCCTTCCAGCGTTGGGCGACCTCGTCGCCGTCGTCGGGTTCGAGGACGACCATGCCGACCGCCTGCGCGTCGCCCGCCAGCTGCGCGACGCGGGAATCGCCGTTCGGCCCGACGGCGGCAGCCGGAAGCTCGGGAAGCAGCTCGAGGCGGCGGGGAAGGCGGGGGCGCGCTGGGCCGTCGTCGTCGGCGATGAGCTGAGCGACGGTCTCGTCGGGCTCAAGGACCTCGCCAGCGGCGAGCAGGAGACCGTGCGGCTGGACGAGGCGATCGCCCGTCTCAGCGGATGATCGCGGCGGCGATCGTCACGGCAAGGCTGGCGATCAGGCCGATCATGACGATGCTCAGGATGACGCCGGTCCGATACGGGAAGGCGTAGCGATCCGGCCGGCTCCCGAGGTCGCCGCGCAGCGCCGCGAGTGGACCGACCGCGTCCTCACCCCGCACCGCCGCGCGGCGGGCTCGAGCCGCCGCGACCATCGCGTGCGCCACGAGGCGGCGTTCGGGGTCCTCGATGTCGGGCACGGCCGCCTCCATGGCCGCGATGCGCGCGTCGTCGTCGCTCCACCATGCGATCCACTCGTCGAGGGCCGCGTGCTCGAACCGCTGCCACGGCGTGTCGCGCGGCAGCAGGTCGAGCCGCTCGCGGGCCTCGTCCAGCTCGCCGGTGGCGGCGAGAAGCTCGGTTCGCAGCGGACGCAGGCCCATCGTGTCGGGGAGCACCTCGAGGAGCTGCGGCGTGGCGCGGGGCAGCGACGGCAGGCGGCGTCCCAGCTCGGCCTGCCAGCGCTCGGTCTCCCAGCCGTTCAGCCAGGTGAGCACCTCGTGCGCGTGGCGGACCGACGGCCGCTGCACGAGGAGCCAGACCGGTGCGGCCACGACGCTGAACGCCGTCGCGTCGGCGAACTGCCGCCACGGGGTGCCGACCCGCTCGTAGAGCAGGCCGTCCACGACGAACGAGGCGATGAGCCCAGTGCCGAGTCCCGCGACGAGGGGCAGCGAGAACGGGCCGATGGACTGCGCGCGGCGCAGGGCATCGCGCAGGACGCGCGATCGTGGGTGGAGGTTCGGGCGGCTCGTCATGGTCGGCGGGCCATGATAGCCGCGGTTGATCGGCTACCATGCACGCTCCCATGAGCACCGCGTTTCGCACCCACACCTGCGGCGAGCTCCGTGCGGGAGACGCCGGGACGCGCGTGACCCTCGCCGGCTGGGTGCATCGACGCCGGGATCACGGCCACCTCGCCTTCTTCGACCTGCGTGATCGCCACGGCATCACCCAGGTCGTCACGAACGCCGAGGACGCAGCCGATGCCCACGCCGCGGCCGAGCCGGCGCGCAACGAGTGGGTCGTCCAGGTCGAGGGGATCGTGCGCGCGCGACCCGAGGGCACGACGAACGCCGAGCTGGCGACCGGCGCGATCGAGATCGCGGTCGATCGCTTCCGCGTGCTCAATCCGTCGAGGGTGCCGCCGTTCTACATCAACGAGGAGCAGCCCGGGCTCGACGAGGCCCTGCGCCTGAAGCATCGATACCTCGACCTGCGCCGTCCGCCGATGCAGGCGCGAATGCTCATGCGCGCGCGGCTGGCATCGGCCATTCGGCGGGCGCTCGAGGACGACGGCTTCGTCGAGGTCGAGACGCCGACGCTCATCCGCTCGACGCCGGAGGGGGCGCGCGACTTCGTCGTGCCCTCGCGCCTCCGTCCCGGTGAGTTCTATGCGCTGCCTCAGTCGCCGCAGCAGCTCAAGCAGCTGCTCATGGTCGCCGGCTACGACCGCTACTACCAGCTCGCCCACGCGTACCGCGACGAGGATGGCCGTGGCGACCGGCAGCCGGAGCACACCCAGGTCGACATCGAGATGAGCTTTGTCAGCGAGGAGGACGTCATCTCGACCGTCGAGCGCATGGTCACGCGCGCCGCGGCCGAGGTGCTGCCCGAGCGGCCGATCCTGACCGAGCCCTTCCCGCGCCTCACGTACGCGGAGGCGATGGACCGTTACGGCTCCGACAAGCCCGACATCCGGTTCGGCATGGAGCTCGTCGACCTGACCGAGGCCGCCGGCGGCATCGAGTTCCGGGTCTTCAGCGAGCCGATCTCGGCCGGGGGAGCCGTCTTCGGCATCACGGCGCCCGGGTGCGGCGGCTACTCGCGCCGGGAGCTCGACGAGCTGATCGACCTCGCGAAGCGTCATGGCGCGAAGGGGCTCGTTCACCTGTCCATCGCGGACGACGGCTCGCTCCACGGGCCGGCGGCGAAGTTCCTCGCGGGGCGCGAGGCCGGGCTCGTTGGCGCCGTCGGCGCCGCGCCGGGCGACCTCGTCCTCGTCGTCGCCGACGCGGACCGGATCGCGGCGGCCGAGGCGCTCGGGCACGTGCGTCTGGAGATGGGGGAGCGGCTCGGGCTTCGCCGGCCCGGCGTGCTCGCCTACGTCTGGGTCCACCGCTTCCCGATGTTCACGTGGGACGAGGAGGGCGAGCGCTGGGACGCGACCCACAACCCGTTCAGCGCGCCGGTGCCCGAGGACGTCGAGCGTATGGAGACCGATCCCGGATCGGTGGCCGCGCAGCAGTACGACCTCGCCCTCAACGGCTGGGAGGCGGGCGGCGGATCGGTCCGGATCCACGAGCGTGCGCTGCTCGAGAAGGCGTTCGCGCTCATGGGGCACAGCATCGAGGGCATGCGCAACCAGTTCGGCGCGCTCCTCGACGCGCTCGAGTACGGCGCGCCGCCGCACGGCGGGATTGCCATCGGCCTCGACCGCTGGGCCGCGCTCTACGCGGAGGTCGACAACATCCGCGAGGTGATGGCCTTCCCGAAGACCCAGTCGGGCACGGACCTGATGATGGACGCGCCCTCGCCGATCGCGGACGCCCAGCTCGAGGAGCTGCACCTGCGCGTCGTGGAGGACGACTGAGCCCGCGGGGCGGCCGGGGCGGTGCGCGGCTATCATCGGCCCATGGCGATCTACCTCGACCACGCGGCGACCTCGCCGCTCCGTCCCGAGGTGCTCGAGGCCATGCTCCCGTACCTGAGCGAGCATCACGGCAACCCGTCGAGCATCCACGCCTCCGGGCGTCGTGCCCGCCAGGGGCTTGACGAGGCGCGCGAGGAGATCGCCGCGCTCCTCGGCGCGAAGGCGCGCGAGATCGTCTTCACCGGCGGCGGCACCGAGTCGGACAACCTCGCCGTCAAGGGCGTCGCGTGGGCCGCGAGCGCGCGTGGCCGGCACATCATCACGAGCAGCGTCGAGCACAAGGCGATCATGAACGCCTGCGCCGTGCTCGAGCGCCAGGGCTTCGCGATCACCCGGCTGCCGGTGGACCGATACGGGCGCATCGACCCCGCCGAGCTGGCCGCCGCGATCACCGACCACACGATCCTCGTCAGCGTCATGTCGGCGAACAACGAGGTCGGCACGCTGCAGCCGGTCGCCGAGATCGGCGCGATCTGCCGCGAGCGCGGCGTCGCGTTCCACACCGATGCCATCCAGTCCGCCGCCTTCGAGCCTCCGACGCCGAACGCGTGGCAGGCGACGCTCGTCAGCCTCTCGGCCCACAAGCTGGG
>DATKDB010000033.1:0-2450 GCA_035512895.1 Binatia bacterium
GCCGACGAAGACCATCGGCGCCGCGGGGTTCAGCAGCCGGTCGGGCGAGCCGATCGTCGCGGTCTGGTGCAGGCCGCGCCACCACTCGACGCTGAAGTGCACGATCGGGATGTCGATGGCGGCCACGATCCCGACGATCGCGGCACGGGTCGCGCGGCGCTCGGGGTCATCGGTCAGGCGGCGCAGGAGTAGATACCCGACATAGAGCGCCAGCAGCAGGGCGGTCGTCGTCAGGCGCGGGTCCTCCCACTGCCAGAAGACGCCCCACACCGGCCGCCCCCACATCATCCCGCCCCAGATCGCGAAGGCGGTGAAGAGGACGCCGATCTCGGCACCGGCGAGCGCCACGGCATCGAGGCGCAGGTCGCGCTTCCAGAGCCAGAGGATGCCGAAGAGCGCGGTGGCGCCGAACGAGAGGTACGCCAGCCAGGCCGATGCGACGTGCGGGTACATGATCCGCTGCGCATCGCCCTGGTTCAGGTCGGCCGGCACGACGAACAGGCCGACGACCGTCGCGCCCGCCACGGCAGCGAGCGCCAGGAGTCCCAGGATGCGGGTCTTCATCAATCCTCCAGCAGATGGCCGTACGTCGCCGCCCCGGCCACGACCATGATCACGTCGAACGCGACGAGGAGCTGGAGCCAGGCGCCCAGCTCGCCGAACGGGTCGCCCGCGAGCGCCGCGCCGGTCGCCTTGACGGCGCCGAGCAGCAACGGCGCGAGGACCGGCAGCATCAGGAGCGGAAGCATGACCTCTCGGGCGCGAAGGCGCACGGTGACGCCGGCGTAGAACGTGCCGACCGCCGCGATTCCGGCCGTGCCAAGCACGATGGTCAGGAGCAGCGGCAGCCAGGCGGCCGCGATGTCGATCGCGAAGAGCACGCCGACGGCGCCGAGCACGACGAGCCCGAGCACGAGCATGATGGCGAAGCCGCCGAGCGCCTTGCCGGCATAGATCGCGCGACGCGGGACCGGGTACAGGGCAAGCTGCTCGAGCGCGCCGTCATCGGTCTCGAGCAGGTGCAGGCGGTTGACGGCGAGGATGCCGGCGAAGACGACGGCCAGCCACAGCAATCCCGGGGCGGCGGCCGCCAGGCGCGCCGAGTCGGGACCGAGCGCGAACCCGAAAAGGAGGAGCACGACGGCCGCGAAGAAGATCGTGCTGACCGTGGCGTGCCGGCCCCGGAGCTCGGCCAGCGCGTCCTTCCGGGCGATCGCCAGGGCCAGGCCGGCCTCGCGTCGCAGGAGGCTCATCGCGCCGCGACCACCGGGCGCGGGTCGGCGGGCTGGGACGGCAAGGTGCTGAAGACGCCGGCGCCGCTCACCTCCACGACGACGCCACGCTCCAGGAGCACGCGCCCGTCAAGGAACGGCTCGAGCCGCTCCGTGGCGTGCGAGGCGATGAGGACGGTGACGCCGACCTCGCGCCACGCGCCGAGCAGCTGCTCGATGAGGCCGGCGCCGTCGGCATCGAGCGCCGCCAGCGGCTCGTCGAGCAGGACGAGCGACGCCTGCCCGAGGAGGATGCGCCCGAGCGCGAGCCGCTTTCTCATGCCGGCCGAGAACTCGCGCACGAGCGTCTCGGCTCGCTCGCCGAGCCCGACGTCCGCGATCGCGCGAGCGACTCGGGCCGCGCGGTCCGGGGTGCCGAGCATCCGAGCCGCGAAGTCGAGATTCTCCCGCGCGGTCAGGTCGTCGTACAGACCGGTGGCGTGCGACAGGTAGGCCACCCGCTCGCGGACGAGGTCGGGTCGCCGGGCGAGGTCGATGCCGTCGACCTGCGCCGAGCCGTACGAGGGAGCGATCGCGGTGGCCAGGAGGCGCAGGAGGGTCGTCTTGCCGGCCCCGTTGTCGCCGAGGAGCGCGATCGTCCGCCCGGCATCGACGCGCAGGGAGACGCCGGCCAGCGCCGGGATCCCGGCGTAGAGGCGGGCCAGGTCGGCGGTGAGGACCGCTGGCGGTCGGGTGTCGTGGGCCCCGAGGGAGCGGGGCGACACGTAGATCGTGTTCTGCGGCATGCTCGACGCGGCGGGGCAAAGGTGGGCATCCGCATGATGCGGTCCCCACCCACACGCGTCAAATGCCGGAAGCCCGTCGTAACCGAGCGCGTATCTCGCGTAACCGCCGAATCAGGCCGGTACCGCACAGGAGCCAGATGACCGATGAACCGATCGCGCCCCATGACCATCCCCGCGGCGCTCGCCGCGCTGGCGCTCGTGCTCGCCGCGTGCGGCGCCGCAGCTGACGCCTCTCCGTCGGCGGCGGAGAGCGAATTGCCCGAGGCAGCCGAGACCGAGGCCGCGGAGTCCGAGGCCGCGGAGTCCGAGGAGGCCGGAGCCCCGGAGGAGCGCGTGCGGATCGAGTCATCGGTCTTCAACCCGCGCGAGCTGACCGTGCAGGTCGGCACGACCGTCATCTTCACGAACGTCGATGCGTTCGAGCACACGGTCA
>DATKDB010000034.1:0-4761 GCA_035512895.1 Binatia bacterium
GCTTCAGCGGGCTCGTCTTTCGCCGCGGGGAGGAAGGCAGCGCGCAGGTTGCCCGGCTGGTGCCAGACGATCGGCTGCTGGTCGAGACGGATTCGCCGTACCTGTCTCCACCGGGCGGAAACCGCCGACGCAACGAGCCGCGATGGGTGGCGATCACCGCACACTGGCTGGCCGAGCAGCGGGGCGTCGAACCGGCGGCCCTCGGTGGCCAGCTGGTCGCGAACTACGACCGGGTGTTCCGCCGCCGACCCAGCGTGACGGGCTGACCTCGGGCACACTCGAAAGCTCGGCGTTGAGCACCGGGAGCTTGCCTGCCGTCGGCGTGGCGGTGCCGCTGGAGGGTCTGGTCGTCGGGGCCGTCGATCGGGTCAGGTGGCGAGCGGCAGGCGGATCACGAACCGCGTCTCGTCGGCCGTGCTCGAGACGGTCACCGAGCCGCGGGAGGCCTCAGCGATGGCCTTGACGATCGCGAGGCCCAGGCCGGCGTGTGAGCCGTCGGCGCCGCCCGTGCCGCCCTCGGCGCGGTAGAAGCGGTCGAAGACGCGCGCCAGGTCATGCTCGGCGATGGGTTCGCCGGTGTTGGCGATCTCGACGATGGCCGTGCCGTCGCGTCGTGCCGCCGAGATGCGGATCCGCCCGCCCGGCGGTGTATGACGGACGGCGTTGTCGACGAGGTTCATGACCGCCTGGGTCAGCCGATCCGGGTCGGCCACCACAGGCACCGGCTCGGGCCCGTCGACGTCGACGTCCAGGTCCGGCCCGATCACGCGCGCCGCAGCGGCGATGTCGTCGATGAGGACGCGAAGGTCGAGCGGGCGCGGGACGAGGCGGCTCCCGCCGGCCTCGAGCTGGGTCAGGAGCAGCAGGTCAGACGACAGGCGCGACAGTCGATCGACCTCGCGTCGCATTGCGGCGAGCGTCCGCGCCCGCGTCGCGGTGTCGCTCTCGGCGCGGGCCAGGATGTCGACGTAGCCGCCGAGGACGGTCAGCGGAGAGCGAAGCTCGTGGGAGGCGTCGGCGGCGAAGGCCCGCTGCGCGCGCAGCGTCGCGTCGACCCGCTCGGCCATGTCGTCGAACGCCCGGCCGAGCCGGCCAACCTCGTCGTCCCCGTCCGGCAGGGCCGCCCGTGCCGCGAGATCGCCGGCGGCAATCCGGTCCGCCGCACTCGTCACACGGTCGAGATGCCGCAGGCCAAGGTGCGTCACGAGCCACGCCGCGATGGCGGCGAGGGCCAGCAGACCGAGCCCGGCCAGCTGGAGCCGTGTTCGGACGTCGGCCAGCGTGGCGTCGACGTCGTCGAGCGAGATGGCCAGCTGGGCGACCGCGTTGGCCGGTCCGCCCTGGCCGCGCCCGGGCGGACCGGGCAGGTTGATCGGCGGTCCCTCTGCCCGGAGTTCCACCGGCGCCGCGACCACGAGCGTCCGGCCGCCGTCGGGGGCAGGTCGGACCGCGCGAATCGTGCGCTCCTCGCTGACCACGGTGGCATAGTCGGCCGGATCGAGCCGCGCCTCGCTCACGGCCAGCTCCGCGCCGTTTGCCTCGGCGGCGAGGACTTCGGCCCGGCTGTCGAGGATCGTGACGGCCGTGCCCCGGCCCCCCAGGACGGCCGCCAGGTCGCCGGCCGCCAGGTCGCTCGCCGTGGGCCGCCTGGCGCCGCCGGTGTCGGCGACGACGAGGCCGGCGGCGATCTCGAGCCGCTCGGCGGCGCTGCGTATGAGGGCCGTCTCGATGCTCGCCCCGGCTACCAGGTAGATCGCGAGGAGCATCACGGCCGCGACGGCCGCGTACACGATCCCAAGGCGCCAGCGCAGCAGCCGCAGCCGGCTCACGCCTCCACCTCCCGAAGGACGTAGCCGACGCCGCGGACGGTCTCGATCAGCGGCGGATCTCCGAGCTTGCGCCGGAGGTAGCCGACGTAGACCTCGACGAGGTTGTCGTCGAACGCGTAGCCCCACAGCCGGTCCAGGATCGAGTCCTTCGAGAGGATCTCGCCAGGGTGGCGCAGGAACAGCTCCAGCAGCTCGTGCTCGCGCGGCGTCAGTTGCAGGACCCGCTCGCTGCGCGTGACAGTATGCGTCAACGGGTCGAGGCGCACGTCGGCGAGCTGCAGTGGCTCGTGGCGCGGCGCCCGCCGCCGGAGGTGGGCTCGGATCCGGGCCAGCAGCTCGGCGAAGTGGAACGGCTTGGCGACATAGTCGTCGGCGCCGAGGTTCAGGCCCCGGACGCGGTCCTCGACCTCGCCGCGCGCGGTGAGCATGACGATCGGTACGTCGCTCTCGGCGCGGATCGACTCGATGAGCTCGAAGCCGTCCGCGTCGGGCAGGCCGACGTCCAAGATGACCGCATCCGGCGAGTCTCGGCGCAGGGCGTCGAGGCCGGCGGCCGCGGTGGCAGCCGAGACGACCCGGTAGCCCTCGCCCCGGAGGCCCAGCTCGACGAAGTCGACGATGCCCGGCTCGTCGTCGATGACGAGCACGAGCGGCTGATCGGCGGTCACGCGCACGCCGCGATTCCACGCCTCAAACTCCGGAGGCGCAACTCGTCGTTCGTACTCTCAGCGTCTTCTCAGTTCCAGATGACGCCTGACGGGGTAGCTTCTGGGCATGACACGCCGACCCATCATGTTCATCCTTGCCGTAGCGCTCCTCGTGCTGCTCGTCGCCCTGCCCGTGCTTGCAGGCCAGCCGTCGGACGTGCCGGGCCTCGAGCGGTCGAAGGCGGAGAAGAACCCGATCACCGTCAGTGGGACCGTCGAGACCTCGACCGGCGAGGACGGCGGGACGATCTACGTCCTGACCGACGGCGACACGACCTACGAGCTCGGGGCGGGGCCGCCGTGGTTCCACGGCGACAACCACCCGCTGGCGGCCCACGTCGGCCGGTCGGTGACGATCGACGGCGAGGTCGCCGAGGGCTCGAACGACATCGACGTCGACGCCATCAACGGCGAGGCCTTGCGCGAAACCGGGCCGCCTGCGTGGGCGGGCCCTCCGTGGCGAGTCGGAGAGGGTCACCCCGGCTGGTCGGCCGAGAAGGCCGCGTGGTTCGAGGCGAAGTTCGGCGACTGCTTCCCGCCGGGACTCTGCAAGGACAAGACCGGGGACGACGACGAGGTCGAACTCGAGGACGAGTCGACCGACAAGTAGTCGACGACTCCGTCGCCCGGGCAGCGGCTCCGGGACGCGCTCACCGCCTTCGGGGCGCCGCACCTGACCCAGCGCACCTATCGCGCCGCGCTCGTCGAGCACGACAGCGTGTCACGCGTGGGCGCCGCGTTCTCATGGAGAAGGGATGGCCGGCGACAGGGATGAGATCACGCCGGTCGGCCGCGAACAGGGCTGCTATTCGGCGATCGATCCTTCGTGCTGGTGCGCTCGAGATGGGCCTCCAGTCGGGCGCGAAACAGCTCCCGGCCGTGGCCGTCCTCGAGGCGGTAGGACCACGCCTGGCCGTCGGCCCAGCCTACGCTGGCGACCGTCGCGTGCGCCTCTGCCGAGGCGATGAACTCGGCTCTGTAGCGGCGCGGCAGCGGCAGCGAAGCGACCTCGCCTGCCGCGTCGAGATAGTGCTCGTCGAGATAGTCCAGGTAGGCGCCGTTGTTGACGTGGCCCATCGGGTCGAGCTCGCTGATGCGCACTCGGAACGCGGCCCGTGATGCCGCTGCCGCGTCCGCGGGCAGCGCTCGGTCGACGCGCAGCGGCTCGTGACTGCCGGGCTGCTCCCTGAATACGTCGAGGATCTGCTGCGGCGGGCGGATGAGGCGCCCACGTCCGTCGAGTAGCACCCAGTCGGTCACCGCGACCGCCAGTGGCCGCAGCTCGCCGGTCGGGCGGAACTCGCTGCGGCGCCGCGCCCAGACACGACGGAAGCCCGTCACCTCGGTCGACACGTTCAATTCGGTGCCGAATGCCGCGCTATCGACGATCTCGAGCTCGATCGCCCGCACCAGCCAGGTCAGGCGGCGCTCGGCGTACCACTCGCGACCGAAGCCGGCGCTCTCCGAGTGCACCCATGCGAGGTCCTGAGCATAGCGGAGATATCCGGAGCTGCGTAACACGCCGTCCGGGCCCGCTTCGTCGAAGCGGACCCGGTACGGACGCTCCAGTCGCGCTTCTATGCCCACTCAGGCGAGTGTAGGCAGGGTCCTAGGGGTTGAACTCCAGCGGGCCGCCGCGGGATCCGCCCTTCTCGGCTGGCGCTGCATTCCCAGCCTCGGACGGGGCGGCGCCGGACGTGTACGACGAGTTGAGCGTCTCCATGAGGCGCTGCTCGCGGAAGGTGGCGACATCGGGAGCCGGCGCCGCCTGGGGCGCCTGGACGACGTTCGGTGCCGCCGGCGCCTGTGCCGGTGGGGCCATGCTCGCCGCCGCTATGCCGCCGACTGCAACGGCCGCGGTCAGCGCACCGACGGCGAGAGCCTTGCGAATCGCGGCCGCATCGGCCGCGTTCGGCAGGCGAAGCGTCAGGGCGTGACCCTCCACGTCGACGGCGATCTCATTCGCCAGTCCGTGACCCTCGGTGTCGAGGTTCGACGGCTCGATGGTCAGGTCCGTCTGGCCGCTGGCGATCAACGCCCGGAGGCGCTCTTCGTCCTCGGGCCCGAGACGGGCGACGATGGCACGGTCGTCGAGCCTTATGACCAGCTCTGCGGTATCCATTTCCGATCCTCCTATTGGTGCTTGTCGCCAATTCTCCGCGTCGGGGCAACAAGTGCGAGCATCCGCCCGACAGCTCCGCAGTCGGGATTGCGACAGCGGCGCG
>DATKDB010000035.1:0-4638 GCA_035512895.1 Binatia bacterium
AGGCACGCGCCGGCCGCGCCTCGCTCGTACGCGATCTCGATGAGCTCCCGGCTCCCGTCGAGCCGCGGGAGGCGGTACGGCTGGTGGAGCTCATCGGCCATGGCGGTGCGCAGCAACCCGGCGTCGGACGTCATGATCGCGGTCGCCAGCAGCGCGCTGCGTCCGGCCTGCCGGGCCGCTGCGGCGTGGGCTACCGTCGAGGGCAGTACGCCGCGCATCTCGTGGGTGCGGCTCTCGCGCTGCGGGATGAAGGCCACGGGGATCCAGGCCTCGGGGACGCGGAAGCGGCGGAGGGCGATCGTCCGATGGCCGGTCATCTCGTCGTCGTCGGCGTCCTCGGCGCCGGCGCTGTCGATCGCGATGGCGAAGCCGCCGTACAGCGCCGCAGCGACGTTGTCGGGATGACCCTCGAGTCGCGCGGCCAGGGCAAGCAGCTCATCGGCCTCGACCGCGCGTCGACCGACCGCCGCGCCGAGGACGGCACCCGCCACGATCGCGGCGGCGCTGCTGCCAAGGCCGCGGGCCGACGGGATCATGCTCGACACCTCGAGCCGCCACGATCCGGAACCGGGGGCGGCGGAGGCGCGCAGGCCCTCGCGGAAGGCACGGATCAGCAGGTTGTCGTCCGCCGGTTCCTCGTCGCGTGGCGTGCCTTCGCCGCGCGCGTTGAGCACGATGCCGGCCTCCTCGCCGTGCCAGAGCTCGGCACGCAGCTTGAGCGAGAGCGCAACCGCGAAGCAGTCGAACCCGCTGCCGAGGTTCGCGCTCGAGGCCGGAACGTCGACGCTGGCGATGGGCGGCATGCGAGCCCGAGTATAGGGTCGCGCCTACGTCGTCCGGCCGGCGTCACGCGGGCCGCCTCAGGCGGTCGGAGTCACCCGCTCGACGGCGCTGATCAGGTCGTCGAAGCCGAACGGCTTGCTGACGTACGCGCTCGCGGAAATCTCCGACGCCCAGTGCGCGGCGTCGCGCGCCGCGGTCATGACGACGATCGGCGTGCGATGCCCTAGCCGTCGCATCTCGGCGGCGAAGCCCCAGCCGTCGAGCACCGGCATCCGCATGTCGAGCAGGATCACGTCCGGGGCGTGCTCGTCGACGGCGAGGAGCCCCTCGGCGCCGTTCGCCGCCTCGGCGACGGCGTATCCCTCGATCTCGAGCATCGCGGCGACCGTCGCTCGGATGTCCGGCTCGTCGTCGACGACGAGGACGCAGGTCCTAGGCATCGGCCGGTGCCTCCGTTCCGCTGACCGGCCAGCGTTCCGAGGCCGAGGCCGAGGCCGGAGCCGCGACCGGGGGCACCGGCGCAGGTGCGGGCAGGACGACGCTGAACGTGCTGCCGCCCCCCGGCGTCGCGTCGGCCCAGATCCGTCCGCCGTGGGCGTCCACGACGGCACGACAGATGTACAGCCCGAGGCCCATCCCGGTATCGGTGATGCTCTGGACGTTCGAGGCCCGGTAGAACCGCTCGAAGATCTGTTCGCGTTCGCCCTCCGGGATTCCGACGCCATGGTCCACGACGGCGAGGTGCGCCTCGGCACCCTCGTGGCGCAGGTGCACCTCGGGGAGCTTCCCGTCGGACGTGTACTTCAGGGCGTTCTCGATCAGGTTGTCGAGCACCTGCTCGATCCGCATCGTGTCCACGGAGCTGACGATCGGCTCTTCGGGCGCGATCACCTTCAGGTCGAGCCCTTGATCGCGGAAGCGCTGCCGGACGGCCCCGACCACGTCACGCAGATCCGCGGCGGTGCGGTCCATGACAGTCGCCCCCTGTTCGAGGCGCTGGGCATCGAGCAGCTCGCTCACGAGGTCGCGCAGCCGCCGTGCCTCCCGCGCGATGCGTGAGACACCGGCGGGGTCGACCGGCGCCGAGGGATCCCGCGCGACGCGACGCTCGAGGAGCTCGGCCTGTCCGAGCACGACGGTCAGGGGCGTTCGCAGGTCGTGCGCGGCCGCCGAGAGGAACTCCTCCTTCAGGCGTGCCGCGTCCTCCCGGGAGCGCAGGCCGGAGGCCTCCGCGGCCAGCTTCCGCGCGTCGAGGATGACGGCGGTCTGGTTGGCCAGGAGCTCGAGCAGCCAGAGGTCATCCTCGACGAAGATCGGCGCGCGGGATGCGTAGACGGTCAGGACGCCCAGCCGTTTCTCCCCCAGGGTGATCGGCGCGGCAATGACCATGCTGGCGCCGGCCTGCCGGTAGTCGTCGGCGTGCTCGGGATCCGAGGCCACCGCGTCGAGGGCGACGACCCTGCGCTGCTGGATGAACGCCCGACCGGCCACGTAGGCGTCCTCGGGAGCCTCGACCCAGGCGCCGGCCGCGTCCACGTACCGCAGCGTCGCGTTCTCGGGGTCGGCGACGCCGATCGACGCCCCGCTCGCCCCGAGTGCCGCCGCCGCGGCATGCTCCAGCTCGACGATCGCGCGTCGCTCGTCGGTCAGGCCGGTGAGGTGGATCGAGCCCTGCAGGAAGCGTCGCAGGTGGGGCTCGCGCCACGCGCGCCGAACCCAGGTGGGTGGCGCGAACCCGAGGAAAAAGGCAATGACGGCCGTCAGCGCCATGACCTGCCCGACCGCTGAGAGGCCGGGGAGCTGGAGCAGCAGGCCGACGAGGAGCACGACGATCGCCGCGATGAAGGTCACCGCGCCGATCGCGACCGCCGTCATCCGACGGCGCGTGATCCCGTGCGACCGCGCGGCGGCGCGCGCGAAGGCGAACGCTGCATACCCGCCGATCGACCCGAACCAGCCGATGAGCGCGAGCTCCACGACCTCGGCCAGGGGGTCGAAGGCAAGGATCACAAGCGCCGAAACGAGCACGAACGCCGTCGTTCCCGCCCACTGGACCCACCGCGGCGTCCCGCTGAAGTCATCGACGAGGCGCAGCATGGCGAGCGGCGTCACGCTCAGGAGCACGATGAGAACGCTCGTCACCCACGACTGCCCGGGCGCCAGGGAGCCCGCGATGCGGCTCGTGACCACCGCAGTGGCAATCGATCCGAACAGGAGAACCGTATTCAGGTTGGCACGCGACGGTTGGCGCAGGGCATGGCGCAGCACGGCCACGAAAAGGCCGATGAACAGCACCTGATTGGCGAGGCTGATCAGCTCGAATGCACTCATCCCGTCACGGGCTTCGGTTGCGCCCCTCCCCGCACGCGGCGTGCCAGCGACGGAGCGGCTGCTCATCGCGCCCCGCCGCTCAGCTGGCCGTGGCGGAAACAGCTCACGACGTGATCGTTGACGAGCCCCGCGGACTGCATGAAGGCATAGCAGATCGTCGGTCCGACGAACGTGAAGCCGATCGCGCGCAGCGCCCGCGACATCGCGTTCGAGGCCTCCGTCGAGGCGGGCACCTCGTCGAGGGTTCGCCACCGGTTCTGGATCGTGCGCCCGTCAACGAAGGACCAGATCAACGCGCCGAAGTCGGGGACTTCCAGGTACGCGCGTGCGTTGCCGATGCATGAGGCGATCTTGGCCGCATTCCGCACGATGCGCGCATCGGCCATGAGCCGTTCGCGGTCGGCATCGGTGTAGGCGGCGATGCGGGCCGCCTCGAAGCCGTCGAAGGCAGACCGATAGCCGTCCCGCCGGCGAAGGATCGTGATCCAGGCCAGCCCGGCCTGGGCGCCCTCCAGGCAGAGCAGCTCGAAGAGCCGCTCCGGGTCGCGCATGGGGACGCCCCACTCGGCGTCGTGGTACGCCACGTAGAGCGGGTCGGACCCGGCCCACCCGCAGCGCTCGAGGCCCGCCATCACCCCAGCAGGACGGTCGCGATGAGGAGGTAGACGACGAGCCCGGATGCGTCGATGAGCGCGGTGATCAGGGGCACGCTCACGACCGCCGGATCGAGGCGCAGCCGCTTCGCGACGAGCGGCAGCCCGGACCCGATCAGCGCAGCGAGAGTGCAGGCGATGAGCAGCGTCAGGCCGACGACGGCGCCGATGCCCGGGTCCACGAGCAGCGAGATCGGCACCAGGGCGACGATGGCGAGGACGGCACCGAGCAGCAGCCCGGTCGTCATCTCGCGCGCGACGACCGCCGGCAGGTCCGCCAGCCGGACCTCGCCCACCGCCATGGCGCGGGTGATCGTCGTGGCCGACTGCGCCCCGGTGTTGCCGGCGGTCCCGATGACGAGGGGTACGAAGAAGGCGAGCGCGACGATCTCGGACAGCGTCGGCTCGAAGACCGCCATGACGTTGACGGTGATCGCGCCGGCCGCGATGAACAGAATCAGCCAGATCACGCGGCTGCGGGCCAGCTGGAGGACCGAGGTGGCGAGGTACGGACGCCCGAGCGGATCGGCGCCGGCCGCGCGGGCGACGTCCTCGGTCGCCTCCTCCTCGAGCACCTCCATCGCGTCGTCGACGGTCACGATGCCGACGAGGCGGTCCTCGTTGTCGACGATCGGCAGCGCCAGGAGGTCGGCCTCGCCGATGAGACGCGCCACCTCCTCCTGGTCGCTGTCGACGCGGGCCGAGTACACGTCGGGGTCCATGAGGTCGCCGACGGATGCCGACGGATCGGCCAGCACGAGGTCCCGCAGGCCCAGCATGCCGACGAGCCGCCGCCGGTCGTCGGTCACCGGGAGCGCGTAGATCGTCTCGGACTCGCGTCCGACGTGGCGCAGGTGCTCGACGGCCTGCG
>DATKDB010000036.1:0-7781 GCA_035512895.1 Binatia bacterium
GCACGAGCGCCGACAGTGCGTCGAGACCAGTAGCTGTGCGCTTCCAAGGCCCGTCGGTGACTGGCCGCGTACCGCTCGCGTATCGCCCGGGTGACTCTAACGGCCGTCGACTGGCGGGATATGCGGGTGGTGGATCGGACAGCCAAGCTGGGGCGACGTGGATGGCGGTCGCAAGGGTAAACGCGCATGCATCGGCCGATGCGTGGCCGTAAGAGTCCCCCGGTGGATACGCGGCGCCGGACCCCGCACCGCTCACGCAACGGGCAGTTGGAGTTCGGTGATGAGGTCGGCGTCGCGCTCGACGACCCAGCCGGGCGGCACGCGAAGCTCGGGCTCGGCGCCGAACTGGAGGTAGAGGACGCGCATCGGTCCTGCGGGTGAGAGGCCGGCGGCGTCGACCCACCCTGAGAGCGCGGCGCGGGCGGCGGCCACGCCGCCATACGACCCGCGATGGATGACTGATGCGACGCGGCACGCCGGAAGGCGACGGTACGAGATCCGGTCGCTCTCGTGGACGGGGCCGGTGACCGGGACGAAGATCTCGGCATCGGCAGGGATGGCGCCGGGCGGGCGAGGGGCGCGGCGGCCGAGATCGCGGACGTGTGACTCGAGCTCGTAGAAGGCATCGGCGACCGCGGCGGTGACGGCGAGCGTGGCGACGGGCTCCGTGGCGACCGGGCGGAGGACGATGTCGGGCCCCGCGGCATCGGCGACGCGGATGTCCAATGCGGAGAGCCGCTCCTCGACGCGTCTGCGCTCGCGCTCCAGCTCCCCGCGGCGCTGCTCGAGGGCGGCGCGCAGGTCGCCGCCGGTCACGAGGCGACCGATCTCGTCGATCGGCATCCCGAGCTGGCGCAGCCCCAGGATCCGCCGCAGCTCGGGCAGCTGCGCCGGCGAGTAGTAGCGGTACGCGCTCGATGGGTCGACCCAGACCGGCCGAAAGAGACCCAGCCCGTCGTACGCGCGCAGCTGCTTCGCGCTGATGCCGGCAAGCCGTGCGAAGGCACCGATCGTGAACATGCTTGACCTTCCCTTTAGGGGAAGGTACAGGATGTGTCAATGCACCCTCATCGACCGATCCGGATCGCCGCCCAGCTTCACCCGCAGCACGGCGAATGGCGCGGGCTGCGCGACGCGGCACTGCGCAGCGAGGAGCTCGGCTACGACATCCTCTACACGTGGGACCACTTCAGCCCGCTGAACGGTCCGCCGGACGGGCCGCACTTCGAGTGCTGGTCGATGCTGGCCGCCTGGGCCGAGGCCACGTCACGGATCGAGATCGGTCCATTGGTGGCCTGCAACTCGTATCGGAACCCGAACCTCCACGCCGATATCGCGCGGACGGTCGACCACATCAGCGGCGGGCGCGTGATCATGGGCCTCGGCGCCGGCTGGTTCGCGCGGGACTACGAGCGGTACGGATACGAGTTCGGGACGCGCGGCAGGCGGATCCGCGCGCTCGGGCGGGCGGTGCCGGAGATCATCTCGCGGCTGGCGTCGCTCAATCCCCCGCCGCTGCGGCGCATGCCGATCCTCGTTGCGGGGGTCGGCCTCACGTTGACCCTGCCGATCGTCGCCCGCCACGCCGATGCCTGGCACGCGTTCTTCCCCGACCATCCGGGTGAGGTGGAGCCGGCGGTCGAGGCGCTCCTCCGCCACTGCGATGCGATCGGGCGCGACCCGCACGAGATCGAGTGGGGCGTCGGCGTGGAGCCCGACGACATCGATCGGTTCGTGCGCGAGGACGCGTCGCGCTACCTCGAGATGGGCTTCACCCAGTTCACCCTCGGCTTCGGCGGCCCGGCGTGGTCGGTCGAGGGCGGTCTCCCGTTCTTCGAGTGGCGGGACCGGGTGAACGCTCAGGGGAGGCGCTAGCGGCCGCGACCGTACCGCTCGCTTATCGCCCGGGTGACTCCAACGGCCGGCGGATGGCGGCGTATGCGGCCGGTGGATCGGTCAGCCAAGCTGGGGCAGCGTGGATGGCGGTCGCAAGGGTGAGCGCGCATGCATCGGCCAATGAATGGCCGTAAGAGTCCCCCGGTGGATACGCGGGCCCTGACGCAGGCGCTGACCCCGCGCCGCTCCACCGTGGCACCGGACGAGACCGCAGGTCAGGGGACGGTGTAGCTCACCGTCTCGGACTCGCCGATGACGATCATGCCGAGCGTCGTGATGCGCACCGCGCGGACGCGGAGCTGGTACGTCAGGCCGGCGTGGAGCGCATCGGTCGCCAGGGTCGTCTCGTCGGGGTCGAAGATCGCGCTGAGCACCGTCGTCGGGAGCCGGTTCGCGCCGTGGAGCACCTGGTACGAGGTGAAGCACGCTGAGATGCCACCGTACCGCTCCCACGTGACCCGGGTCGCCCCGCCGGTCCCGGGACGCACGCGCGGCGCGCCGCCCAGGTCGTAAGGCTCCCCCAGGCGTCCCGTGCGCACCGGCGACGAGCTCACGACTCGCCCGGCCACGTCGTAGGCCATGACGCGGTAGCTCCACAGCCTGTCCGAGGGCAGGATGCTGGCGTCGACCGCGGAGGTGACGAAGCGGTCGGTGGCGTACGTGTCGCCCCAGTCGACCGCCGGCGCGATCGGCGGATAGGCGGTATGGATCTCGCGCTCGGGGCTGCGCAGCGCCGTGTAGTGGTGGAAGTTCGGATGGCTGCTCGGCGACCACTCGAGCACGACGCCGCCCTCGCAGCTCGTCGTCTCGAGCTCCATGACGCTCGGATCGGGCGTCGGTGTCGCGGCGAGCGTCGGCGCCAGGCTGGGCGTGGGCGCGGTCGTCGGCGTCGGCGCGGGGGTCGGCGTGGCGGGCACCGTGGCGACCCCATCGTTCACCTGGGCCCCGAGCCCGGCGCAGCCCGAGACGAGGGCGGCGAGCGAAACGAGGAGGCAGCGACGCAGGGGCCCGGGCATCGGCGAGACCCTAGCATGCCGGCCCGGGGGAAGCGTGTCGAGCTAGCCGCCCGGTTGGCGGCGCAGCTCCTCGCCGATGCCGTCGATGAACAGCTCCACTCGTCCGCAACGGGGGCAGACGAAGACGTCGAATCGCTCCTTGTTCACGAACAGCTCGCCGAGCCCACCGAGGACGCCCCAGCGCGTGCCCTCGTGGAAGTCGCGGGTGCCGACGAGCTCGAGTGGCACCTCGCACCGGGGACAGACGATCGGATCGTTCATCGGTCTATTGTCGCCGCATGGATGACACGCCGATTCCTGCGCCCGTCCGACAGATGCGCCTCGTCGTGGAGGCCGACGACTACGACGAGGCGGTCCGCTTCTACCGCGACGTCCTCGGCCTGGCGGAAGAGGAGGCGTTCGAGGGCGACGGAGGCGCCCGCGTCACGATCCTGCAGGCGGGTCGCGCGACGCTCGAGATCGCGAACCCGGCACAGAAGCGGATGATCGACGAGGTCGAAGTGGGGCGCCAGGTCGCGGGCAAGTATCGCGTCGCGCTCGAGGTCGCCGACAGTGCCGCAACCACCGACCGTCTCGTGGCGGGTGGCGCGGAGCTCGTCGCCGCGCCGACCGAGACGCCCTGGCGCTCGCGCAACGCGCGACTCGAGGCGCCCGCCGGCCTGCAGATCACGCTCTTCCAGGAGCTCGGGGCCGCAACGGGAGACGAACGCTAGGCCGGTCGCCCACGAGCGGCGACTCGACCGTCAGGGAGCGGTGTAGGCGAGCACCTCGGTCTGGGCGACGATGACGAAGCCCAGTGCGGTGGAGCGCACGGCCTGCAGCCGTGCGAAGTACGTCGTGCCCGGCACGAGCCCGTCGACGACGACGCGGTCGGTGGCCTGCTCGCTGATGACGGCCCAGTACGAGTCGCCCGGGTACGACGGTGCCGGGTTCGTCTCGGAGTACACGAGCTTGTACCAGGTGAAGCAGTCCGACCCGCCGCCGTACGGCGTCCAGGCGAACTTCGTCTTCCCGGGCTCGACGGCGAAGGCCGAGAGCGGACCGAGCGCCTGCGTCGGTGCCGATGCCGCCGATCCGACCGGCGATGCGGCGATCACCCGGCTCGCCGCGTCGAGCGCGAGCGTCCGATAGAAGTACGCGACGCCCGGCGTGGCCGACGTGTCGGGCGCGCTCGTCGCGCTCGGATCCTTGCTCACCGTCCCCGGCAACTCGACCGCGCCGTTCTGCGCGGGATAGGCGGCGGGAATGCTGTCGTTCGTGCTGCGCAGCGTCACGTACCGATGGAACGCCGCATCGCTGACCTTGCTCCACTGGAGGACGACGCCGCCCTCGCAGCCGCTGACGATGAGCGACATCGGGGCCACGACCGGCGCGGGCACGGGCGTCGGCTCCGGCGTGGGCACGGGGGTGGGCTTCGGCGTGGGCACCGGCGTCGGCACGGGCGTCGGCTCCGGCGTGGGCACGGGTGTCGGGGTTGGGGTCGGGGTCGGTGTGGGAGTCGGCGTCGGTGTGGGAGTCTCCACCGCTCCCCCGGGCACGCCGACGATGACCGGCACCGGCGTCCGCGCGGGCGGCGGCGTCGGCTCCGGCCGGGTCGCGATGAGCACGGCGCCCGCGGTCGCGCCGACGGCGACCGAGAGGAGCGCGCCGGCCATGATCGGTGCCAGGCGCCGCCCGTTGAAGAGGTCGCCGAGCGACCACCGGGCTCGCGCCGGCCGAATCGCGACCGGCGGCAGCTGGGCGATGAGCTGCCGGCGCAGGTCGGTCCCGAAGGCCGTGCCGGGGAGGGCGTCCGAGCGCTCGCGGGCCGCGGCGCCGGCGGTGGCGAGCTCGCGTGCGAGCTCGGTGTCGTTACGCCACATCGCTCACCTCCACGATCTCGCGCGGCTCGGCGGCCATCGCCGCTCGCAGCGCGCCGACCGCCCGGTGCAGCTTCACGGCGAACGTGCGCCGCGAGCAGCCGAGGATCGCGCTGGCCTCGGCGGGCTCGAGGTCGTCGTAGAAGCGGAGCGCGAGCACGCGACGGTGCGTGCCGGAGATGCGGCCCATCGCGCGACGCAGCTCGTCGCGATCGATGGCCGCGGCCAGGGCATCCGGCGCCGGGTCGATCCGGTCCTCGTCGTCGACAGCGTGCAGGCGGCGCGCGGCGCGGACGTGGTCGATGACCGCGTTGGCCGCCACCCGGTACAGCCAGCCACCGAAGGCGTCGTTGCGGAAGCGCCCTCCACGGAGCGCGTTCAGCGCGCGCTCGAACGTGCTGGCGGTCAGGTCCTCGGTCACGCTACGCTCCGCGATGCGACGGTAGATGAAGCCATAGATCCTCGGCAGGTAGAAGTCGTAGAGCTCACCGAACGCCGCGCCGTCGACGCCCGCGCGCGCGACAAGCGCGCGCTCCCGCTCCGGAGGCATCCGCGTGGTCCGGGCAGGCGTCGAGCCACCGACCGCTGGATGCGGGTCGGTGACTCGGGTCGCCTGGCTCGGCTCGGCGTCGGAGTGCATCGGTCGTGGGACCTTAGGTGGGAGGGTCCCAGCGGACAACAGCACCGCGGTACCATGCCTGCTGGGACTCCCACATCGCTCAGGGCTTCCGGCCTACTCCGCGGCGGCCGACATCGCGGCCGTCTCGCAGAGCGGGACATACCCACCGTCACTGCTCTTGACGGCCACGACGCGATACGTCCACGTCTCGCCGGCCGCCACCCCACCGTCGAGGAAGACGGTCTGGGCCGCGTCCCCGATGACGGCGACGAGCTCAGCGCCATCGTTCAGCGGGAAGCGCGGGTCGGCGTTGACCTTCGAGCGCACGACCTTGTAGGCCGCGAACCGATCGTTCCAGCACGGCTCCCACGAGAGCCGGATGCCGGCACCGGGAACGACCTCGAGGGCGAACGCGAGCGGCTTGACGGCCACCGGCTCCGACGCCGGCGCGCAGGCCGTGCCGACCATCGACACGTTGCTCGCCGCCAGCGTCGCGTAGCCGGCCTCGCCATGGCGGACGGCGAAGACGCGGTAGTACCACGCGGTCCCGCAGCCGGGCTTGTCGGCGTACCACGGCGCGTTGACGTCACCGATGACGCCGACGACCTGGTCGTCGCCGCTCGCCGGCCACGTCACCGTCGTATCGGCGCTGCGGACGACCTTGTAGTACTCGAAGCCCTCGCCGCCGAACGGCGTCCAGGCCAGCTTGACCTTCGTGTCCTTCGCCCACGTCTCGAGCGTCAGCGCGGTCGGGTTGGCGGGAGCGGGCTTGCTCGTCGGCGCGGGCTTCTTGCTCTCCGGCGCGGGCTTCGGCTTCTCCTCCTCCGCGGGCGCCTCCGGCCTCGCCGTCTCCGGCTCCTGCGTCTCGGGCTTGGCCGATTCGGCCGCGTCCTTCGCGGGAGCCGGCTCATGCGGGGTCGGGTCGTGCTTGAACCGGTCGCGGCCCTGGGCCGCGACGGTCGCGCCGAACGCCGGCGCATCGTCCTTCGCCACGACGGCGTCCGGCTGGCCGGCTGGGGACGGGTCGGTCGAGCGCAGGCTGGACGAGCCGAACGCGACGGCGCCGATGAACAGGGCGGCGGTGAGCGCGCCGGGCACGGCGACGCTCAACCGGGTCGATGCGGGCTTCTTCTCGCTGGGTGTCATTGCTGCCTCCACGATCTGCGTGTGTGATGAATGCGACGACAGAACGTGGAAGGCGGCCCAGGATTACCGCGCGGCCCGAAAGTCGGGCGGTGACGGGGCCTCGAGGTCGGTTAGGTGCGCAGCTCCCAGTGGAGCGGCGCCTCGACCTTGTCACCGCGGCAGCTCATCGGTCGTGGCTCGGAACGCGTGGCGCGAAGCTCGAGCCGATGCGACCGCCCATCGGGCGTGGCAAGCGTGACGGAGGCGACGTCGTCGCCGACCTGCGCCTCCTCCAGGCGGACGTCGTGCACGCCGTCGAGGCCGAGCCGCTCCCGCAGCGCCGCCTCGGCCACCTGCGCCGGAGCGGGCCAGGCGGACCGGCCACGCAGGTGAGATGGATCGACGCGGCCCTCCACGTACGCCGTCGCCAGGCGCGGCCCGTCGGCCGGCGTCACGCGGCCGTAGACGATGCCGTCGGGCAGGCAGACGAGGTTGCCGGCGAACCGGTGGCCGCCGAGGTGCGTGCATTCCCAGACCCGCTCCGCGTGCTCAGCCGCCAGCGCGCCGACGAGCGCGCGGCCGCGGAGCGAGCAGCACGCGTCCCGCTTGCCGTTCGTGCAGACGAGGAAGATCGGGTCGGACATCGGCGCGCCGAAGCCGGCGACCGGCGAGCTCGCCGCGGTTTCGACCGAGAGCTCGGCGGGTGATGTGACGCTCCGGATCGCCATCTCGCGGGTGGTCGTGTCGACGAGGATCGCGCGGCGGACGGCGTCGTCGGTCGGATCGCCTTCGCGACGCCGCACGAGCAGGAGCCCGAGCTGCAGCTCCTTCGCACGAGCGGCGAGGGCGGGGCCGAAGACGTCGCGGACCGCATCGGCGCCCCATGCGCTGCGATCCTCGACGAGCAGCCAGCGCGTTCGCATCTCGACGCTGCCGATCATCGGCTCGTTCAGCTCCTCGGCGAGGACCGAGCAGCGCATCGGTGCCTGGAGGGTCACTCGGGTCCCTCGGGCATCCGCTGGAGCGAGCGCACCTGGCTGAAGAAGACCGGCAGGAAGCCGACCAAGGAGCCGATCGCGCCGACCCAGATCGTCGCCTGGAGCCCGATGAGCCCGCCGAGATAGCCACCGGCCAGAGCCCCGATCGGGATCGTGCCCCACACGATGAAGCGCATCGTGGCGTTCATGCGCCCGAGCATGCGCTCCGGCGTGATCGCCTGCCGCAGGCTCACCTGGTTGACGTTGTAGATGACCGCGGTGGCGGCAC
>DATKDB010000037.1:0-15396 GCA_035512895.1 Binatia bacterium
GAGCGTCATCGGCTGAAGGTTCGGCAGCCATCGGCGCAGGGCGCGCTTGCGGTTCATCCCGACCGACTGGGGGTTCCAGCCGGTGAGCGGGCGCTTGCCGCAGATGTCGCAGACACGGGCCATGGTCGAGCGAGTCTCCAATCAGAACGAAGCCGGCGACATGCGCCGGAACGATCGCGATGGTAGCACGCTAGGATCGGGCCATGCAATCGAGCCGGCCGGAGCGCAAGGCCGGGTGACGGTGCTGCCGCCCGCGGACCTCGACCGGCCCATTCGCGCGGCCCTGCCCGCGCTCGCGCGTTCCGCAGTGAGCCTCGTGCGGCTCGGCGTGACGACGCCGCGCCAGGCGCTCTGGTACCTACCGTTTCGGTATGACGACTTCAGCCAGCTGCGCCCGCTCGGCGACCTCGTCCCCGACGAGAAGCAGTCGGCCCGCGTTCGCGTCGAGACCGTGCGCGTCGAGCCGGGCTTCGGGCGCAGGCCGCAGCGGGTCATCGCGCAGCTGACAGACGAGAGCGGCAGCGCGGAGGCGATCTGGTTCGGCCGCCAGTTCGTCGAACGCCGCCTCAAAGCCGGCGATGAGCTCGTCGTGTCGGGCAAGGTCGTCGAGAAGGGATGGCGGCCGCAGTTCGTCTCGCCCGAGTTCAGCCCGGTCGGGCGGGACTCGGTGCACACGGCGCGCGTCGTCCCGGTCTACCACCTTGCCGCCGGCGTCACACAGAAGCGGCTGCGCGAGCTCTTGGCCCGCATCCTCGAGGCTGCGCTGCCGTCCGTCGAGGATCCACTGTCCGATGCGGAGCGTGGCGACCTGCCGCCGCTCGACGTCGCTTTGCGGACGGCGCACTTCCCCGAGGATGCCGGCGACGTGGCCGAAGCGCTCGATCGCCTCGCGTTCGACGAGCTCCTCGCCCTACAGCTGACGCTGTCCCAGGCGCGACGGGCGAGGGAGCTCCTCCGGGCGCCGCCGATCGTCGTCACCGACGCGCAGCGGAGCGAGATCGTCGACGCGCTGCCGTTCACGCTGACGGGGGACCAGGGCGCCGCGGTCGAGGCGGTCGTCGCCGACCTCGCCTCCGAGCGACCGATGCGACGCCTGCTCCAGGGCGACGTCGGTAGCGGAAAGACCGCGGTCGCGGCAGTGGCGCTCGCCTGCGCGGTGCGTGCCGGCTGGCAGGGCGCGCTCATGGCACCGACCGAGATCCTCGCCCGTCAGCACCATGCCGGGCTCGCCCCGCTCCTCGAGGGCCTCGGCGTTCGCGCCGAGTTCCTGTCGGGATCGCTCGGCGCGGCTCGCAAGCGCGAGATCCATGACGTCATCGCGCGCGGGGATGCCGAGGTCGTGATCGGCACGCATGCCGTCATCAGCGCGGCCGTCGACTTTCCACGGCTCGGGCTGGCGATCGTAGACGAGCAGCATCGCTTCGGCGTCGGGCAGCGCGCCGCACTGCAGGCGAAGGGCGCCGACGGCGAGCCGCACATCCTGGCCCTGACCGCGACGCCGATTCCGCGCACGCTGGCGCTGACCGTCTACGGCGACCTGTTGATCAGCACGATCGCGGAGCTGCCGCCGGGCCGCCAGCCGATCCGCACCGAGATTCGCGACCGTCGCGCGCTGCCGAAGATCGAGGCGTTCCTGGCGGCCGAGGCGGCGGAGGGCCGGCAGGCGTTCGTCGTCGTCCCCCTCGTCCTCGAGTCCGAGGCGTTGCAGGCGGCGAGTGCGGAAGCCGAGGCCGAGCGGCTTCGCGCGGCCCTGCCCCGTCTGCGCATCGGCCTCGTGCACGGCCAGCAGCGCGCGACGGCGCGCGACGAGACGATGACCGCGTTCGCGGCGGGGCAGATGGACCTCCTCGTGGCGACGACGGTCATCGAGGTCGGGATCGACGTGCCGAACGCGAGCGTCATGCTCATCGAGGACGCCGAGCGCTTCGGCCTCGCGCAGCTGCATCAGCTGCGCGGCCGGGTCGGGCGTGGGACCCAGCGGTCGTACTGCATCCTGCTCTCGGACGTGACCGACGAGCTTGCCCGGGAGCGGCTCGAGGTCGTGCGCGGGTCGCAGGACGGCTTCGAGATCGCGGAGGCCGACCTTCGGCTGCGCGGCGCCGGCAACCTGCTCGGCACGCGGCAGTCGGGGCTGCCGCCGCTTCGCGTCGCGTCGCTCTTCGAGCCGCGCCACCTCCGCCTCGCCGAACGTGCCCGCCAGATGGCGGATCGGGTCGTCGGCTCGGACCCCACGCTCGCCAGTCGCCCGCAGCTCGCCCGGCTGCAAGCCGACTTCGCCGCCGTCGAGGAGGAGGGCGACGCCGCCTGATGCGCGTGATCGCCGGGACCGCTCGCGGCGTCCCCCTCACGGCACCCCGCGGCGCCGCGACGCGGCCGATCACCGACCGTGTCAAGGAGACGCTCTTCGCCATCCTCGGCGAGCGCGTGCCCGACGCCCGCGTGCTCGACCTGTACGCCGGCAGCGGGGCGATCGGCATCGAGGCGCTCTCGCGCGGCGCCGCCTCGGTCGACCTCGTCGAACACGGCCGCGAGGCGCTGGGCGCGATCGGCTCGAACCTCGAGCGGACGCGGCTCACGGAGCGAGCCCGGGTGCACGACATCGACGTCCTGCGCTACCTCGCCTCGACGACGGAGGGGCCGTGGGACCTCGCGGTGCTCGATCCGCCGTACGAGGCGCATGCTATCGTGGCGCCGCTTCGTGAGCTCGTGCCGCATCTGGCGCCGGACGCGCGAGTCGTGGTCAAGCACTTCTGGCGCGATCCGCCACCCGAGATCGAGGGGCTGACCCTCGTGAGGCAGCGGCGCTTCGGCGAGACGATGCTCACGTTTCTTGCCAAGGAGGACGCATGACGCGGGTCGCGGTCTTTCCGGGGTCGTTCGACCCGATGACGAACGCCCACCTCGACGTCGCACGCCGGGCATCCGGCCTCTTCGATCGGCTCGTCATCGGCGTCCTCGACAATCCGAAGAAACAGCCGCTCTTCTCGAGCTCCGAGCGGGTCGCGCTCATCGAGCAGTGCGTCGCCGAGCTGGGCGACCACGTGAGCGTCGAGGCGTTCGACGGCCTGACGGTGGACTTCGCGACGCGCCACGGCGCCGGCTTCATTGTCCGCGGCCTGCGCGCCGTGAGCGATTTCGAGGCCGAGCTGCAGATGGCGCTCACGAACCGCAAGCTCGCGCCTGGGATCGACACAGCCTTCCTCATGACCGCGCTCGAGCACGGCTACGTCAGCTCGTCGCTGGCCAAGGAGGTGGCGCGCTTCGGCGGAGACGTGTCACCGATGCTCCCGGGTCCCGTGGCGGAGGCGCTCGCCGACCGACTCCGCGGAGACCCGCGCGTATAATCCGCAGCCAAGGAGGGCGCGGCCACGGACATCATCTTTCTCGTCGAACGGCTCGAGTCGCTCGTGGCGGCTGCGAAGAAGCTGCCGCTGACGAACAACGTCGTGCTCGACCAGGCCACCCTTCTCGAGCTGATCGACCAGCTGCGCGTCTCCGTCCCCGACGAGGTGCGCCAGGCGCGCCGGATCACCGAGGAGTCCGGTCGGATCAGCGAGCGCGCCCGCGAGGAGGCGGACGCCATCACGGCGCGCGCCCAGGAGCAGGCGGCCCAGATGCTCGAGGAGCGTGAGCTCGTACGGGCCTCGCAGCAGCGCGCCGCCGAGATCCTCGATCGTGCGCAGGAGGAGGCGCGCGAGGTTCGGCGCGGAGCCGACGAGTACGCGGCCGGTGTCCTCATCCGGCTCGAGGGCGAGTGCATCAAGGCGCTCACGAGCATCAAACGTGGCATCGACATGCTCGACGAGCGCCACCGCCCGGCCGGCAGCGACGGCGTCTCGCCGCCGGAGGGAGAGGCGCTCGCTGTCGACGCGGAGGAGGAGGCCCGCAGCCCGTCCCGGCCATGACGACATTCAACGTCGCCGGGCTGCTTCATGAGCCGCCGGGTGCGACGCGGGACGTGCGGCTGCGCGATCACTACGTGAGCCTCGGGCCGGACGTCGAGCTGGCCGGCCCGCTCGACGCCGACCTGCGGCTCCAGCGCACGAATCGCGGCATCCTGGCGCGTGGCGACCTCCATGCACCACTGCGGCGAACGTGCGCGCGGTGCGTCGACCCGTACGTGGAGGAGGTCCGAGTCGCCATCTCGGAGGAGTTCCTCCCGAGCCTCGACCCGGAGACGGGCGCGCCGCTGCGGGTCGAGGCGGGCGACGAGTCGGCGCAGCGGATCAACGAGCACAACGAGGTCGACCTCGATGGCATCTTCCACGACGAGCTCCTGCTGACCGAGCCGATGCACCCGCTCTGCCGTCCCGACTGCCCGGGCCTGTGCACCGAGTGCGGCGAGCGCCGCGACCGGGGCGACCACGCGCATGGCGACGACGAGATCGACCCGCGTCTGGCGGGGCTCGCCGCGCTGCTCCGCGATCGCGACAACTAGGCCGGCCGGGGGCGATTCGCCAGCCGGATCATGCTCCGGCTATACTGCGGCGTCCCGTTCCTCATCGGTCAAGGAGTTTCCGCGTGGGCGTCCCCAAGCGAAAGGTATCCAAGGCGCGCCAGGGTGAGCGCCGCGCTCATCTCGCGATCAGCGCACCGCCACTCGTCGAGTGCGATCACTGCCATGAGCTCAAGCGCGCCCATCACGCCTGCCCGACCTGCGGCTGGTACTCCGGGCGCGAGGCGGTCGTGATCGAGCCGGTCGCCCCGGTCGAAGGCCAGCGCTAGACCCGATGCGCATCGCGGTCGACGCGATGGGCGGCGACCACGCCCCTCGCGAGATCGTCCGCGGGGCCATCGACTATGCCTCCGCCAGCACCGACGAGGTGATCCTCGTCGGTGACCTGCCGCGCCTCGAGCGCGAGATCGCAGCCTACGGCCGGCCGCGGCCCGCCGGCCTGAGCCTCGTCGACGCTCCCGAGGTCATCGGGATGGGGGAGCACCCCGCGACCGCGCTGCGGACGAAGCGCCGCGCATCGATCGTCGTCGCCACCGACCTCGTCCGCGATGGGGCTGCCGACGCGGTCGTGAGCGCCGGGTCGACCGGTGCGACGATGGCCGCTGCCGTCTTCCGGCTCGGCCGGATCGAAGGGATTGATCGCCCGGCGCTGCCGGCGCACATGGTCACCGCGACCGGGCCGGTCATGCTTCTCGACGTCGGCGCGAACGTCGACTCCGACGCGGAGCACCTCGTCCAGTTCGCCGCGATGGGCGCGATCTTCGCGGAGCACGTCCTCCACGTCGAGAACCCGCGGATCGGGCTGCTGAACATCGGCGAGGAGGTCGAGAAGGGGAACGCCCTGGCGCGTGAGGCGCACGAGAAGCTGGCGGCAGCCGACCTGCACTTCGTTGGGAACGTCGAGGCCCACGACATCATCGGCCATCGGGCCGACGTCGTCGTCTGCGACGGCTTCGTCGGCAACGTCGTCATCAAGCTTTTCGAGGGCCTCACGAGCTTCATCTTCCGTGCCCTGCGCGAGGACCTTCAGCAGGGACCGATCGCGCCGCTCGCGCTGCTCGCCCTGCGGCCGGGATTCGACCGCATGAAGGCGCGCTTCGACTACGAGCGCTACGGCGGCGCGTCGCTGCTCGGCGTGAAGGGCGTGAGCATCGTGACCCACGGCCGCGGGAAGGCGCGGATGATCGAGAACGCGATCCGCGTCGGCTCGGAGTCGGCCCACGCACGCGTCCCCGAGCTCATCGCCCAGTGGACACGCGAGCACCCGGCGCTGGCGCACCGGGGCGTCCGCTCCCGGATCGCCGCGCGGCTGCACCGCGACCGGGCACGGGTCCGGTGACGGCTCCCTCGCGCCGGGCCCGGCCACGGGCCGCGGCCGGGCTCCTCGCCCGGCGCCTGGCGCTCCTGGCGCTCTTCGAGGCCGAGTTCCGGCCGGGCAGCGCGCCCGCCGCGCTCGTGCGCCTGGCGACGGAGCGCGCCGTTCCGGATGCGGTGCGGGACCACGCTTCGGCCATCGTCGACGGCGTCGGTGAGCATCGGGCCGACCTCGACGCGCGGATCGCCGCCGAGGCGCCGCTCATCCCCGTCACCGAGCTCGGTCGCGTGGAGCGGACGATCCTCCGGAGCGCCCTGTACGAGGTGCTATACTCCGCCGCGACCCCGAGCGGGGAGACGATGCGCGATGCCGTATCCCTCGCCAGGATCTACGCCGGAGACGCTGCGCGTCGCCTCGTCAACGGCGTGCTAGGAAGCGTTTCCAGATCGGGTGGAGGAGCCTGAACACGTGACAGACGGCACCACGTTCGAACGACTCAAGAAGATCATCGTCGAGCAGCTCGGCGTCGACGAGGAAGAGGTCACGCCCCAGGCCTCGTTCGTCGAGGACCTCAATGCCGATTCCCTCGACCTGGTCGAGCTCATCATGAGCCTGGAAGAGGAGTTCGGAATGGAGATCTCGGATGAGGATGCCGAGCGGATCCAGAAGGTCTCCGACGCCGTCGAGTTCATCGAGGAGCACCAGCAGTAGACGGATGCGTTCATGGATGCTCGGTCCCTGGACGAGCTGGGTGAGCGGCTCGGAATCGTCCCGCGGGAACCGGAGCTGATCCGCCAGGCGTTCGTTCACAGCTCGTACTTCAACGAGAATCCCAGCGCCGTCGTCGGCCACAACGAGCGTCTCGAGTTCTACGGCGACGCCGTCATCAGTCTCGTCGTGAGCCGCCTCCTCTACGACCGATACCCTGACGAGGACGAGGGCTTCCTGACCGCGCGCCGCGCGGCCGTCGTCAACCGCGAGGCCCTCGCCGCCATGGCCCTCTCGCTTGGTCTCGACCGCTACCTGCTGCTCGGCCGAGGCGAGGCGGACGCCGGGGGCGCCACGCGTCCCTCGGTGCTCGCCGGCTCCTTCGAGGCGCTCGCCGGCGCGCTCTCGCTGAGCGAGGGCAGCGAGCGGGCGGCGCGGGTGCTGGCGAGCCTGTTCGAGCCACAGCTCGACGCGTTGGCCGAGATCGAGGGCCCTCCGAAGTCGGCGAAGTCCCGCCTCCAGGAGTGGACCCAGCGCCAGCATGCGATGAAGCCGGTTTACCAGCTGACCGGGACGACCGGCCGGCCGCACGAGCAGGAGTTCCGCGTCACCGTCATCGTCGACGGGCGGAGCATCGCGAGCGGGTCGGGGTCGAGCCGGCAGCGTGCCGAGGAGGTAGCCGCCGAGGCGGCACTCGCGACGCTCATCCCGCAGTCGCCGAACGTGCCGGGTGCCGCGTGAGCCGTCTCAGGGAGCTCCGCGTCCACGGCTTCAAGTCCTTCGCCGACCAGACGCGCTTTGTCTTCGAGCCGGGCGTGAACGCGGTCATCGGTCCGAATGGATCGGGAAAGAGCAACATGGCCGATGCCGTGCGCTGGGTGCTCGGCGAGCAGTCGAACCGCTCCCTGCGCACGCGCCGCGCCGACGACGTCATCTTCGCCGGTTCCGACCAGCGCAAGGCGCAGGGCATGGCCGAGGTCGTGCTCACCCTCGACAACGCCGACGGCTGGCTGCCGATCGACTTCGCGGAGGTGTCGATCGGCCGTCGCGCCTATCGCTCCGGGGAGAGCGAGTACCTCATCAACGGCGCCCGGGCACGGCTGCGCGACGTCGTCGATCTGCTCGGCTCGGGGCGGCTCGGCGCGAACGAGCTCGTCGTCGTCGGACAGGGGACCGTCGACGCCGCGCTCTCGCTCCGACCGGAGGAGCGGCGCCAGCTCTTCGAGGAGGCCGCCGGGGTGAAGGGCCTGCAGGTCCGGCGGAACGAGGCGTCGAGCCGTCTGGCGAAGGCGCGCGACAACCTGACCCGGGTCAGCGACCTGATCGCCGAGCTCAAGCCCCAGGTCCGGCGCCTCGCTTTGCAGGCGGAGCACCAGCAGCAGCACGACACGCTCGGCGCCCGCGCCCGGGGCCTCGTGCTCGCATCGCACCGGCGCCGCGAGCAGGCGGCCCGCGCCGCGCTCGGCGAGGCGCGACGCGCGGCGGCGGCCGCGGAAGCCGCGCTCGTCGCGTTCCGCGACTCGCAGGAGGCGGGGCGTCTCGAGACGGCCGCGGCGGAGGAGCGGTATTGGCAGGCGGAGGCGGCGGCCCGCGAGGCGGCACGGGCGCGCGAGACGACCCGCGAGGCGGTCATCCGCGCCGAGGGCCGCCTCGAGGCGATCGATGCCCGTCTCGGCGAGCTGTCGGCGACGCTCGAGCGTGAGCACGCCGAGCTCGTGGAGGTGGAGGGAGCGCTCGCCGCGACCGATGACGACGCGGCGGCCGAGGTGGCCCCGGCGCTCTCGGCAGCCGCCGCTGCGGAGGATGCCTGGCGCGCCGCCGTGGCCGAGCTCGCCGCGGCCGACGAGGAGCTGCTGGCCGCGGAGGAGGCGCACTCGGCCGTCCGCGCGCGAGAGAGCGATCGGATCGCGCTCGCCGCCCGCGCCTCGGAGGAGGCGATGCGGCTCCGCGTGCGCGAGGAGCAGGCGCTCGGGGAGCTCGAGCGTGCCCGGGAGGCGCTGGCGGAGGCGCGTCGGGCGCACGAGCAGGGCCGCGCGCGCCTGGGCGAGGCGGCGCGCGCGCTGGCCGCGACGAGCGCTCGGCTCGAGAGCGCCGAGCGGGAGCGTGACGAGGCCCAGGCGGATGCCGACGCGACTCGACAGCGCGTCGGCGAGCTGACGGAGCGCCTGCGGGCCACCCGGGCGGAGCTCGTCGCCGTCGAGGAGCCGCACGATGCCGGCAGCCGGCTCGTTCGGCGCCTCGCTGGGGCCGGATGGTCGACGCTGCTCGACAGCATCAAGGCTCCCGAGGCGGCGTGGGCCGCCGTCGAGGCCGTCGTCGGCGGCGAGCTCGAGGGTGCCCTGCTGTGGAGCGAGGCCGACCCGAGCGCCCAGCTGCTCGACGCGAAGGGGGCCGCTCGGCTCCTCTCGGCCGCGGACGCCGCCGATGCCGGCGGCCGAGAGGCGGCCATGGCGGCGGTCGGCGGCGAGCGGACGCTCGCCGAGTGGATGGCCGCGCCGGACGCGCCACTCGCCTTCCAGCGTGCCGTCGTGGCGCCGGACGTCGAGGCCCTGATCGCCGGGTGGCGCAACCTGCCGCCCGGCTGGAGCGCGGTCACCGCCAGCGGCGACCTCGGGGATGCGCGCGGGCTTGTGCTTCGCGGCCGGGCCGATCCGCCCGGCGGCGCGGCGGCCCGCGCCCACGCCCGTCGACGCGAGCTGTCCGACGCGGTGCGCGACATGGAGGCCGAGGCGACCGGCGCCCAGGCGCTCGCCCACGACGCCACGGAGCGGCTGCGCGTGGCGCGTGACCGTCACCTCGCCGTGCGGGAGGAGGCCGACGAGGCGGAGCGGGCCGAGCGGCGAGCACGGGAGGAGGCTGACGCGGCGGAGGCGGCCCTGGCCCGCCAGGTGGAGCGCGTCTCGCAGAGCGAGGCGGAGATCGGGGCGCTCGGTCCCGGCGCCGAGGCCGGCGCCGCCCTCGGTGGTGACGACCTGCCGGTTGCGCTGCGCGAGCTCCAGGCGGTGGCCGATCGGGCCAGGTCCCGCCGCGACGCCCTGGCGCGGAGGCGGGACGAGGCGCGCGAGGCCTGGAATGCGACGCGCCACGCGGCCGAGGCGCTCGAGACACGCACGGCGGGTCGGCGACGCGACCGGGGGCGGCACGAGGCACGCGCGGCGCAGTTGACGGCCGTCCTGCCCGAGCGACGCGCCGCGCTCGCCCAGCTGACGGCGGAGCGGGAGGCGACGGCGGGGGAGAGCCACCTGGCGCGCGAGGCCGATCGGCACGCCGCGGCGGCGCAGGCAGGTGCCGAGGCGGAACGTGAGGCGCGCCGGAGTGAGCTGCTCGAGCTTGAGCGCGGCGGCGCCGACGTCGGTTCGAGGGTCGTCGAGCTCGAGCGGCAGGCCCAGTCGACGGCGGTCGAGGCCTCGCGTCGCGACGAGTCGCTCTCGGCGCTGGCTCGCGAGCGCGAGCTCGCCCTGGAGGGACTCCCGGAGACGGGCGCTGAGGCGCCGGTCGAGGAGATCGACGCGCTCGACGACGACGCGCTCGAGGCCGAGATGCGGCGGGTGCGGCGGGTGCTCTCGCAGATCGGATCGGTCAATCCGTTCGCCGTCGAGGAGCACGCCGAGGTGGCGGGCCGCCTCGGGGAGATGACCTCCCAGGACGACGACCTTCGCGCCGCGATCGGCTCGACCGAGGAGCTGATCGCCACGCTCGACATCGAGATCAACGAGCAGTTCGATGCCGCGTTCCGCGCCATCGACGAGAAGTTCGACGAGTACTGCCAGCTCCTGTTCGCCGGCGGTTCGGCGTCGCTGCAGATGGCTGACGAGGCCGATGGCGACGCGCCCGGCGGCATCGAGATCGTCGTACGACCCCCGGGCAAGCGGCTGCAGCGCCTGGCGATGCTCTCCGGCGGCGAGCGTGCCCTGACGGGCGTTGCCCTGCTCTTCGCCATGCTGACGGTGAACCCCGTGCCGTTCTGCATCCTCGACGAGGTCGACGCCGCGCTGGACGAGGCGAACATCGGCCGCTTTGCGGAGGCGCTGCGCCGGCTGGCCGAGTCGATCGACTTCGTCGTCATCACGCACAACCGCGCGACGATCGAGGTGGCCGACACGATCTACGGGGTGACGATGACCGATGCCGCCGTCAGCCGCGTCCTCTCACTGCGCCTTGCCGACCTGCCCGCTGAGGTCAGCGCCTGATGTTCCGGCGCCGCCGCGGGGACGCCGCCGCCGAGCCCGAAGCGCCGCCGCCGATGACGGTCTCGCGACCGGCGCGCGGGCCGAGCGGCATGGGGCTGCGCGCCCGGCCCTCGGGCCTCGGAGCGCGCCTGCGCTCGATCCTCGGGGCGGGGACGCCGGCGACGGACGCCACGTGGGACGAGGTGGAGGAGGCTCTCATCGCCGCCGACGTCGGCGCCAGCGCGACGATCGAGCTCGTCGACGCGGCGAGGGCGCGTTTCGGCCGCGATCGCGGCCAAAACGGCGAGGACGCGCGCCTGGCGCTCGCGACCGAGATCCGCGACCGGCTCGTCCAGGTCGGCTCGGGCAAGTTCGAGCTCGGCGCCGCGCCATCGGTCATCCTCTTCGTCGGCGTCAACGGCACCGGCAAGACGACGACGATCGCGAAGCTCGCCGCGCGGCTCAAGGGCGAGGGGCGCTCGGTCGTGCTCGCCGCCGCCGACACGTTCCGCGCGGCCGCGGTCGAGCAGCTGCGCATCTGGGGCGAGCAGATCGACGTCCCGGTCGTTGCCCAGCGCGCCGGCGCCGATCCCGGAGCCGTCGCGTTCGACGCGGTCGCCGCGGCCGAGTCGCGCGGCCTCGACGCCGTCCTCGTCGACACGGCGGGGCGCCTGCAGAACAAGCAGCAGCTCATGGACGAGCTGGCGAAGATCCGCCACGTCATCGAGCGGCGCCTGCCGGGCCAGCCGAGGCACGTGCTCCTCGTCCTGGACGCGACGACCGGCCAGAACGGATTGGCCCAGGCCGAGGCGTTCAGTCGGGAGGCAGGCGTGACCGGCATCGTCCTGACGAAGCTGGACGGCAGCGCCAAGGGCGGCGTCGCGCTGGCCGCTGCCGATCGGCTCGGCGTGCCGATCCTGTTCGCGGGCGTGGGGGAGGAGATCGACGCGCTCGCCCCGTTCGACGCCGACGCCTTCGTCGAGTGGCTCTTCGCCGAGTAGCTTCGTTGCCCGCGAGGGCGCCGAGCCCTAGAATGGGCAGCCGCTTCCCCGGCGCGTCGCGCCGGTTCCTGATCCCGTATCGGTTCATTCATGTTCGAATCCCTCTCCGCGCGCCTGCAGGGCATCGCCGAGCGCCTCCGTGGCAAGGCGCGCATCACCGAGGCCGATCTCGACCTCGCCCTGCGCGAGATTCGTCTCGCCCTGCTCGAGGCCGACGTCAACTTCAAGGTCGTCAAGGACTTCGTGGCCCGCGTCCGGGAGCGGGCGGTCGGTGCCGACTTGCTCAGTGGCCTCAATCCCGGCCAGCAGATCGTCAAGATCGTGCATGACGAACTCGTCACCGTCCTCGGCGGCGAGCGCCACCAGCTCCGGATCGATGCGAAGCCCTCGACCGTGATGATGGTCGGACTGCAGGGCTCCGGGAAGACGACGACCGCCGCGAAGCTCGCCCTCTGGCTGCGCAAGGAAGGCAAGAAGCCCCTCCTCGTGGCGGCCGACGTCTACCGCCCGGCCGCGGTCGACCAGCTCGTGCAGCTCGGTGACCAGATCGGCGCCGAGGTCCATACCCGCCCGGTCGGGACGCCGGCCCTCGAGGTCGCGCGCTCCGGGCTCGAGGTCGCCCGCCAGCGTGGCATCGACGTCATGATCCTCGACACGGCCGGGCGGCTCCATGTCGACGAGGCGATGATGGACGAGCTCGTGCGCATCTCCGGCGCGGTGATGCCGACTGAGACGCTTCTCGTCGTCGACGCCATGACCGGCCAGGAGTCGGTGCGCGTCGCCGAGGCCTTCCACGCCAAGCTGCCGATCACCGGCCTCGTCCTGACGAAGATGGATGGCGACGCGCGTGGCGGTGCCGCGCTCAGCATCCGCTCGGCGACCGGCCTGCCGGTGGCCTTCCTCGGCACCGGTGAGCGGACCGATGGCCTCGAGCCGTTCCATCCCGATCGGCTCGCGCAGCGGATCCTTGGCATGGGCGACATCCTCAGCTTCGTCGAGCGCGTGCACGAGAACGTCGACCAGGCCGAGGCCGAGCGTGCCGCCCAGCGTCTGATGGACAACCGCTTCACGCTCGAGGACTTCCGCAGCCAGCTCGATCAGCTCAAGAAAGTGGGGCCGCTCGGCCAGCTCGTCGGCATGCTGCCCGGTGCGGGGGACATCGCGGGTGCCGCGCAGGAGGCGATCGACTCGGGCCAGATGAAGCGGATCGAGGCGATCATCGACTCGATGACGCCCGAGGAGCGACGCCGCCCGGAGCTGATCAAGGCCAGCCGCCGGCGCCGGATCGCGCTCGGCAGCGGCACCTCGACCGCCGAGGTCAACCGCCTGCTCAAGCAGTTCGTCGAGATGCAGAAGATGATGAAGATGTTCTCCGGCGGCAAGATGCCGCGCCTGGGCGGCGGCCTCGGCGCGCTGCTGGGGCGCTGACGATGCATCGCCTCGTCATCGCCCTCGTCTCGCTCATCGGCCTGACGGGCGCCGCGTTCGTCGGGGGCTACCTCCTCCTCTTCGGAGCCTCGATCGACCGGGCCGCGACGCTCGCGCCGGCGAGCACGGTCGTCTACGTGAACGTCTATCTCCAGCCGTCGACCGGCCAGCAGATGAATCTCTCCGCGCTCATCGGCAGGCTGCCCGGCTTCGCCGACGAGGCATCGCTCGACGAGAAGGTCGACCAGATCGTGCAGAACCTGCTGAGCGGGACGGGGATCGACTACCGCGCGCAGGTCAAGCCGTGGCTCGGCGACCAGGTGGCCATCGCCGGCTGGCCGGGCGCCGACGACCCTGCCGAGGTCGAGGCGGTCGTCATCGCCGAGGTTCGCGACCCCGAGGCCGCGGAGGCGTTCATCGTCGAGCTGGCGGAGGAGGGCGGCGCGTCGTTCACGGGCGAGACGTACCGCGGCGTGGAGCTGCAGGTGGGCGAGGAGGGCGCATACGGACTCGTCGACGAGATGCTCGTCATCGGCATGAGCGCGGACGCGCTGCGCGCCGTCGTCGACACGAGCATGGGCGATCCCTCTCTTGCCGACGAGGAGGACTTCCGCGACACGATGGGCGGCGTGCCCGCCGATCACCTCGCCTCCGTGTTCATCGACCTGGCCGGGATCGCCGCCTCGACCGGCGTGCAGGACGAGCTCGGGACCTTCAGCACGGCGAGCGCCGTCCTCGTCGCGGAGCGGGATGGCCTGCGCGTATCCGGCAGCGCCCCGTTCGACCCCGCGGAGGCGCCCTTGACCGTCGACGGCGTCGTGCTCGGCACGGAGCCGAGCAACCTCGTCGACTGGATGCCGGAGGACACGCTGGCCGAGATCGTCGTGTTCGGCGTTCGGCAGGGGCTCGAGAATGCCGAGACGGCGGTCGGGGCGACGCCGGAGGGTGAGGAGATCGCGGACACGCTCGATACGTTCCGGCTGCTCGCGGCATTCGGCCTCGGCATCGACCTCGACGCCGACGTCCTGCCGCTTCTCGACCGCGAGGTCGCCGTCGCGATCGGTGGCTTCGAGGGTCAGCTGCCGTCGGGCCAGCTGCTCCTCAGGCCCGCTGATGCGGCCGAGGCCGCCGCGGCGCTCGGGCGCATCGAGGACGGGCTCGCCGCGAGCGGGGCCGACGTGTCGGTTGAGGACGTCGACGGCACCGAGGTGACGACGATGGCCCTGCCCGAGATCGGTGACGTGTCGTACGCTCTCGTCGACGGGGTCGTGATCCTCGCCTTCGGGCCGGACGACGTGATGGCAGCGGTCGAGGCCCATGCGACCGGCACCGCCCTCGCCGACGACGAGAGCTACCAGCGCACGTTCGCCGTCGCCGGCACCCGAGCGGGGACCGAGGTGTACGTCGACATCGGCGCCCTGACGGCGCTCGCCGGGGACGAGCTTCAGCTCTCGCCGGACATGCACGATATCCTTTCGCAGATCGGAGCCTTCGCACTGACGGCTCCGACACGCGACGATCGAGTTGAATTCCACCTCCTGCTGACGGTCGACGAACCGTGAGCGCGATTGAGCCACACTTCGAAATCCACACAGAGGTACGCATCACTTGGCAGTAGCAATCCGGCTGACGCGCGTGGGGGCCACGAAGCGCCCCGCCTACCGCGTCGTCGCCATCGAAAGGCGCCGTTCACGCGACGGCCGCGCGCTCGAGATCCTCGGCTTCTACGATCCGCTGACCGAGCCGGCCACCGTGCGTCTCGAGACCGCCCGGATCCAGGCGTGGATCGGCAAGGGCGCGCAGCCGTCTGAGACGGTGGCGAAGCTCATCCGCCAGTACGAGCGCGAGGCGGCCGCTGCCGCGTCCGGTACCGAGGTCGAGAAGCCGCGGCGCGCGACCCGCGCCACGAAGCCGAAAGCATCGAGCAAGGCCGCCGCGAAGGCAAAGGCCCGGGCCGAGGCGCCAGCCGAGGAGGCACCGGCGGCCGAGGCCAGCCCGGTCGTCGCCGACGAGCCGGTCGAGGCGCCGGCCACCGAGGAAGCCCCCGCGGGCGAGAGCGCCGATGCCGCCGCCGATGAGGCGATGACGGCGACCGTCACCGCCGACGAGCCGGTCGCGGCGGACGAGGCGGACGGGGCCACGGCCACCGAGGAAGCCGCCGCGGGCGAAAGCGCCGACGCCGCCGACGCAGCCGACGCCGCCGAGAAGGCCGAGGCATGAAAGAGTTCCTCGAGTACGTCGCGCGCGCGCTCGTCGACAAGCCGGATGCCGTCCAGGTCGAGGTCGAGGACGATGCGGACGGGACCCTGCTCACGCTCG